>NZ_CP090349.1:2048333-2357500 GCF_021398735.1 Methylobacterium oryzae | reverse complement strand
CTCGACGAGCAGGGCCGGTCGCTGAAGAAGTTCCTGCTGCGCAAGCCCATCGCCGACGGGATCATGCGCTCCGGCTTCGGTTACCGCCGCCACCCGGTGCTGGGCTACGCCAAGCTGCACACGGGCGTCGACTGGTCGAACCCGATCGGCACCCCGATCATGGCGGCCGGCAACGGCGTGGTGATCCGCGCGGAGATGACCTCGGGCTACGGCAACCGGGTCGAGCTGCAGCACGTCAACGGCTACGTGACGACCTACAACCACATGTCGCGGTTCGGCCGCGGCATCCGCGAGGGCGTCAAGGTCCGGCAGGGCCAGATCGTCGGCTACGTCGGCTCGACCGGCCTGTCGACCGGCGCGCACCTCCACTACGAGGTGATCATCAACGGCCACTTCGTCGACCCGATGAAGATCCGCGTCCCCCGCGGCCGGGAGCTCGACGGGCGCCTGCTCGCCGATTTCAAGCGCCAGCGCGAGCAGATCGACGCCACCATGCAGAAGTCGAAGAGCGCCACCGCCCTCGCCCAGCGCGACGCGGCGGTTCGCTGAGGGAGCGCGCTGCCGCTCAGGCGAAGCCGAGCCGGGCGCGGACAGCCTCGGGCGTCTGGCCGGCCTGCCGGAGGTCGGCGAGGGATTGCGCGTCGCGCGACTTGGACAGCTTCTCGCCCCCGTCATCGAGCAGCAGCGGGTGGTGGCGGTAGCGCGGGACCGGAAGGCCGAGCAGGGTCTGCAGGAGCACGTGCAGGTCGGTGGCCGCCTCCAGGTCGCGGCCGCGCACCACGTGGGTGACACCCTCCACCGCGTCGTCGTGGACCACGGCGAGATGGTAGCTCGTCGGCACGTCGCGTCGGGCGATCACCGCATCCCCCCAGCGTGTCGGATCCGCCGCGACCCGGTGCGCGCCGGCCTCGCCGAAGGCGACGTAGCCGAGCGTCGGGCCGGCGCAGCGCATCGCGGCCGCCACGTCGAGCCGCCAGGTATGCGGGTCGCCCCGGTCGATCCGCTCCGCCGCCGCCGAGCCCAGGTCGCGGCAGGTTCCGGGATAGAGCGGCACCCCGTCCGGATCGCGGGGGCTGTCGCCGTCGGAGGCGATGCGCGCCCGGATCTGGCCACGCGAGCAGAAGCAGGGATAGGCGAGCCCGCGGCCGATCAGCCCGTCGAGGGCGGCCCGGTAGTCTGCCATGTGCCGGGACTGGTGCCGGACCGGTTCCGGATAGGTCAGCCCGAGCCAGGCGAGGTCGGTGACGATTCCGTCGACGAAGGCCGGCTTCGAGCGCGCGGGATCGATGTCCTCGATCCGCAGGCGGCAGAGGCCGCCCATCCGGGCGGCGAGATCCGCGTTAAGCAGCGCCGAGAAGGCATGGCCGAGGTGCAGCCGCCCGTTCGGGCTCGGCGCGAAGCGCAGCACCGGCGCCGCGGCAGTCACGGGCCGGACCGCCGGATCACCCCTCGCGGCGGTGCAGGCACTGCAGCGCGCCGGGCTGGCAGGCGATGCCGGGCAGCGAGCAGGCCGGCCCCTCGGCCAAGCGCTGGCAGACCTTGCAGCCGTCGGTCCACTCGACGCAGGCCGGGTCGTCGGCCGCAGAGATGACCGGTGCCCCGTGCCGCGCGGGCGCTAGGGCGCCGATGAGCACGGTGGCGATCACGAGGAAGGCGGCGCCCCAGGCGGCAAGCGCGCCGCTCGACGAGCGCGGTGCGGGCGACGGAGGGCTGGCTGTCGACATGGGCCTCCTGTTGGCGTGGGACCCGCCCGCCTGTCAACGCGCACCCTCAGGCGGCCCGCGCGGACTGGCGCTCCAGCAGCGGCGGCAGCAGCTTCAGATTGAGCGGTTTCGCCAGGAACCCGTCGAAGCCGGCCGCCCGGGCGGCGGCCTCGTCCTCCCGGCCGGCATTCGCGGTCAGCGCGACGAGGTGGAGCCGGTGCGCGCCGCCCGACTCGGCGGCGCGGATCCGCCGGGCGGTCTCGTGCCCGTCGAGGCGGGGCATCCGCACGTCGATCAGCGCGAGGTCGAAGGGGCCGTCCGTCTCCAGCCGCGTGAGGGCCTCGAGGCCGTCGACGGCGTGGACCACCGTGGCGCCGAGCCGCTCCAGGGCCCGGGTCGCCAGCAGGGCGTTGATCGGGTTGTCCTCGGCGAGCAGGATCCGAAGGCTGCTGCCGACGCGCGTCGGCGCCGCCGGCGGGGCCGACGTGACCTCGACTGGGCCCGTCGAGGCGAGCAGGCGATCGAACAGGGAGCGCGGGCGGACCGGCTTGATCAGGTAGCCGTCGAAGCCCGCCGCGCCGGGGGCGCCGAAGCCGCGCCGGTCGAACGGCGAGAGGAGCACGAGGCTCGTGCGGACCCCGCAGGCGCGCGCCGCGTCGGCGATCTGCCGCACCGCCGCGTCGCCCAGCGCCCGGTCGGCCAGCACGGCGTCGAACGCAGCCCCCGACAGGGCGTCGAGGCCCGACTCCAGGCTGTCGACGATCACGGTGGCGGCCCCGGCCCGCGACAGGCTGCGGGCGAGGTAGGGGGCCTGGAACGGCGAGTCGGCGACGATCAGGCAGCGCCGCGGGGAGAGCGCCGGCAGCGGCGCGCGCCCGCCGCCCCCGGCGTCCGCGACCTCGGCGAGCGGCAGCAGGACCCGGAAGGTCGAGCCCCGGCCGAGGCGCGAGTCCGCCTCGATCCGCCCGCCCATGCGGGTCACGAGCCGCCGCGTGATGGCGAGCCCGAGGCCGGTGCCCTCGTGGCTGCGGCTCGCGCTGCCGTCGCCCTGCTCGAACTCCTCGAACAGGATCGGCAGCCGCTCCTCCGGGATGCCCGGGCCGGTATCCGCCACGGCGAGCACGACCTCGCCGCCGGCCCCGGCCCGCGCGAAGCTCAGGCTGACGCCGACGCCGCCGCGCTCGGTGAACTTGATGGCGTTGCCGGCGAGGTTGATCAGGATCTGCCGCACCCGGTCGGCGTCGCCCAGGATCGCGGCCGGGAAGTCCTCGGCGACGTCGAGGGCGATCTCGATGCCCTTGTCCTGAGCGCGGGGCGCCAGCAGCTCGACCACCCCCTCGGAGAGCGCCGGCAGGTCGAAGGGCTCGTCCGCGAGGTCGAGGCGCCCCGCCTCGATCCGCGAGAAGTCGAGGACCCCGTCGATCAGGCCGAGCAGCGCCTGGCCGCTGGTGCGCACCGCCTCCACGTAGGTGCGCTGCTCGGGGTTCAGCTCGGTCCCGAGCACGAGGTCGGCCATGCCCAGGATGCCGTTGAGCGGCGTCCGCATCTCGTGGCTCACCGTCGCCAGGAAGCGGGATTTGGCGACGCTCGCCGCCTCCGCGCGCTCCAGGGCCGCGTCGCGGCTGCGGATCGCCTCGACCCGCGCGGTCACGTCCCGGCCCGCGCGCAGCCAGTGGGTCGCGTCGCCGTGCGCCACCGGCATCTCCACGAAGGCGAACCAGCGCGCTCGCCCGTCCGCCGTCCGGACCTGCGCCTCCAGGCGGCGGACCCCGTCCGGCCCGATCTCCACGGCGTTCCGGTCGAGGATCTCGAGATCGTCCTGGGAGCCGATCAGCGCGATCGGCTCGCGGCCGAGCAGGCGGGCGAAATCCTCGTTGGCGTAGGTGATGCGCCCGCGGGCATCCCGCTGGACGATGATCTCGGTCGTGGCGGCCACCAGGGCGCGGTAGCGGTCCTCGCTCTCGCTGATCCGCCAGATGCGGTCCTGCAGCCGCTCGGCCTCGCGCTCGGCGCGCCGCGTTCCGAGCAGGCGCCAGAGGCCGAAGGCCAGTGCGGCCGCGGTCAGGAGCGCCAGGACAGGCGCCATCGTGTCGATCATTCCGGCCTCCCCGGCGTCGGGCCGGTTCGCCGCAGGATCGCAGCCGAACCTGAAGGCGGCGTTGGGAAAGGCCCTTAACCGCCGGTTGCGGACTCCGCGGAGTCCGCGGCGGAGTCCGCGACGCGGCACGGGCTTAACGGAACCGTGAGATGATCCGAAAAGCGGCTCGCGAGTTGCCTGCCAGGACGCAGGTCCGGACGGAGACGGTACATGCCCGGTGAGCACTACGACGTCATCATTGTCGGGTCCGGTCCCGGCGGCGGCACGATGGCGTGGCGTCTCGCCCAGACGGGCAAGCGCATCCTGCTGATCGAGCGCGGCGACTACCTGCTGCGCGAGCCGCGGAACTGGGACAGTCAGGCGGTGATCGTCGACGGCTACTACCAGGCCAAGGAGACGTGGTACTCGTCCGACGGCAAGAGCTTCCACCCGGGCTTGCACTACTACGTCGGCGGAAACTCGAAGTTCTACGGCTCGATCCTCTTCCGCCTCCGCGAGAGGGACTTCTCCGAGATCCGCCACCAGGACGGCGTCGCGCCGGCCTGGCCCGTCGGCTACGACGTCTTCGAGCCGTACTATCAGGCGGCCGAGGAGCTGTTCCACGTCCACGGCCTGCGCGGCGAGGACCCGACCGAGCCCTGGTCGACCAAGCCCTACGCCCATCCGCCGGTAGCGCACGAGCCGCGGATCCAGGAGCTGTTCGACAACCTGAAGCGGGCCGGCCACCACCCGTTCCACCTGCCGGTGGGCGTGCGGCTGGTGGAGAAGGACGGCCGCGCGGTGCCGACCTCGCCCTGCATCAAGTGCGAATCGTTCGACGGCTTCCCCTGCCCCACCAACGGCAAGTCCGACGCCCAGACCATGGTGGTCGACCCCGCCCTGCGCGACTGCCCGAACCTGACGCTGCTCACCCGCACCTACGTCGAGCGCCTCGTCACCGACGCCTCCGGCCGCACCGTCACGGGCGTCGTCGGGAACCGCGACGGCGCACCGTTCGAGGCCTCGGCCGACCTCGTGGTGGTGGCCTGCGGCGCCCTCTCCTCGGCGCTGCTGCTGCTGCGCTCGGCCAGCGACCGGCACCCGAACGGCCTCGCCAACGGCTCGGACCAGGTCGGGCGCAACTACATGCGCCACAACAACTCGACGGTGCTGGCGATCTCGAAGGTCCCGAACCCGACCCGATTCCAGAAGACGCTCGGCCTCAACGACTTCTACTTCGGCGATCCGGACCCGAAGGATGGCTGGGACTTCCCCCTCGGCCACATCCAGATGGTCGGCAAGTCGGACGGGGCCCAGATCCACGGCGAGGGCCTGCCGGGCTTCCTGCAATGGTTCCCCGACAAGCCCTTCGACTGGATCGCCAAGCACTCCGTCGACTTCTGGCTGACCTCCGAGGACGTGCCGCTGCCGCAGAACCGGATCTTCTACAAGGACGGCGCGGTCCATCTCGACCTCACCGAGACGAACGTCGAGGCGCACAAGCGGCTCCGGCACAAGCTGCGCGAGATCTGCAGCTTCACCGACATCCACCCGCACCTGTTCGACCGCTCGCTCTACCTCGGCAAGAACGTCCCGATCGGCGGGACGGCCCATCAAGCGGGCACCCTGCGGTTCGGCGAGGATCCGAGGACGTCGGTGCTCGATCCGAACTGCAAGGCGCACGAGCTGGACAACCTCTACGTGACCGACGCCAGCTTCTTCCCGTCGATCGGCGCCGTGAACCCGACGCTGACGATCATCGCCAACGCCCTGCGGGTCGCCGATCATCTCGTCGCCCGGATGGGCGCCCGGGACGCGATCGCGCCGCCCCGGCTGTTCGACCACACCGAGCCGCGCGAGCCGCTGCCGGCCTGAGGACCGGCGGGGCGCGAACCATCGCTCTCCCCGGCTCGTCCCGAGGTGCCGGCACCGGACACGCGTGATCGTCCCCGCGCGCGCGTGGCGCCGGGGGCATGGCCCGGGAGGCGAGCACGAGGGACGCGGGACGCCGCGGGAACCCAGGTGTCGGCCAAGTACGCGCGGGATCCGATCCCCGCGGCGCCCCGCGGCATCGGCCGGGCATGGTCCCCGGCCGGTGCCGTCTGTCTCGTCGCGGCGTCTCCGACGTCCCGGTCCTGCGACTCCCCGTTAGCGGTCTCTGTCGAGGTGCAGGCACGCCGTGCTCGTACGCCGTGCCCGCACCTCCGGAACCCGCATCGGCGCCGTGGCCTTCCAGCCGTCCCCCGCCTCGTAGTGGGCGGGTCCGCAGGTCGCTCAGGGTCGGCCCAGAGGCGGGTCGGCGCGGGGGCATTTCCTCACCCCGCCGGGCACAGTGCCGCCCGGTCTCACGCCCGCATCCGAGGCACGCCCCGCACCGGTCCGCCGCCCGGGGCGATGGCGGCTGAGAGCCACCGACGCGGGCGCCGCCCCGTCCCCGGACCCGCACGGTCAGCCACCGGGCGGGCCCCCGAAGGACGCCCCGGGATCGCTCCCGGGCCGCCGCGGACAGGTGCGGTCAGGAAGCACAAAATAGGAACATTGTCAAGGAAAACTGAGCCGCGCCCCGGTCGACGCCCCTCTCCGTCCTCGCGAGCGCAGCGAAGCGACCCAGGGCCGCGCAACATCGGCAGGCGTCGCGCTGCTGGCTCGCTTCGCTCCGCTCGCAAGGACGTCGGTGCCGCAGAATTATCAGTCGCTGGCACCGTCACATGGGCCGAGCCCTGCCGTCACTCCGGGACGCCGCGGCGCGACTTCGGGATGACGGGCAAGCCGTCGCATCTGCTATGTCGGCACTCCGACCCTCCACCGAACGCGACGCCCGTGGCCATCGACCATATCGATCTCAGCCGGATCGACCTGAACCTGCTGGTCGCCCTCGACGCGCTGCTCGACGAGCGCAGCGTCACGCGGGCCGCCGCGCGGGTCGGGATCGGCCAGTCGGCGATGAGCTCGAGCCTCGCCCGCCTGCGCCGCCTGTTCGACGACGAGCTCCTGACCCGGGCGCCGGACGGGATGCGGCCCACGCCCCGCGCCCTCAAGATCGCCGAGCCGCTGCGCGCCACCCTCCGGCAGGTGCAGGCGCTGGTGCACCGGGAGGAGCGGTTCGATCCGGCCACCGTCGCGCGCACCTTCACGGTGAGTCTGCCCGACAGCGTCGAGGCGCTGCTCGGGCCGCGGCTGATCGCGCAGCTCCGCCGGGACGCGCCCGGCATCCGGCTGCTGCTGCGCTCCGTCGACCGGACCCGCATCCTCGACGAGCTCGACGCCGACCGGGTCGACCTCGCCATCGGCCTGTTCTCGGAGGGGCAGCTCCACCACAAGCAGCGCCTCCTCTACCGGGACAGCTACGTGGTGCTGTTCAACGCCGCCCTGATCGGCCTGGAGCCGCCGATCGGGCTCGACGATTACCTGCGCTTCCCCCACGTGCTGACGTCCCTGCGCGAGACCGCCCACGGGGTCGTCGACGACGCCCTCGCGCTGATCGGGCGCTCGCGCACCCTGGCGGTGACGACCCCGCGCTTCCTCGTGGTCCCGTTCATGGTCCGCGCGGCGCCGGTGATCGCCACGATGCACGCCCGGCTCGCCACCTCCTTCGCCAGCGCCCTGGCGCTGAGCGTCAGCCCCGTGCCGGTGCCCCTCGACGACGTGCCCGTGTCGATGCTGTGGCACGCCTCCTACGACCACGACCCGGCCCACCGCTGGCTGCGGGACCTCCTGGTCCGGCTGGCCCACGAGCCGCCGGCGCCGGGCATCATCTGATACGCTTTCCGCTTGAACGCGACGGTCGACGCATTCCGTGCCGTCCTCACGAGCGGAGCGAAGTGACCCAGGACAGCGCGAGGCTGGCCGGCGTCGCGCGATCTGGATCGCTTCGCTCCGCTCGCGAGGACGGACGTGCGGACGGCATCGACCGGCCGCGAGCAGACCGCACCGTCACAGGCACGGATCCGCTGCGGCCTCCAGGCGGCCGCTCGCGATCGCCGCGCGGAACAGGGCGAAGTCGGCCGCATTGCGCTCCGCGTAGGCCGCGGCCCAGTCGGCGATCGCCCCGCTCAGGTCGTGGTGCTTGCCGCTGCCGCAATAGCCGGCGATCGCCGCCGCGTCCCCGGTCCGCGCGTGGGCGCGCGCCAGCAGCGTCCCGTAGGCGTACGAGAAGGTCAGGAGCGGCGCGCCGGACATCCGCGCCAGCGGGATCGCGCCCTTCAGGTTCTTCATCTGGCGCACGTAGAACGGGCGGCCCGCGATGCTGGTCCAGCCGAGCAGCGGGTCGCCCACCGCCTGGAGCAGGCGCTGGCCGTAGATCACCCGCTCGCCCTCGTGCCCGGAGAACGGCGCCGGCACGCCCGGCAGGTACGGCGCGTGCGCCGGTCGGACCGCCTCCTTGACCTGCAGGAAGAGCGCGTCGGCGTCGGAATTGCCGAACAGCAGGGCGAGGTAGGCCCGGGTCCCGACGCTGCCGACGCCGACGACGCGGTGGGCGACGTCGACCACGTGGTAGCGGTCGAGCATGAAGCGCCGCTCCCGCGGCAGGGTCTCGGCGTAGCGCTCCAGTCCGGTGACGACGCCCTCGCGGGTCGCCGCGTCCACGGGTGTCAGGATCGGCGCGTCGGTCTGCAATTGCCAGGTGCCGTCGGTGCGCCGCTCGGCCACCTGGGCGAGCAGGCTGCGGTTGTTGCGACGCCGCGCCTTGTCGACCGCCCGGCGGACCACCGCCCGGGCCTCCGCGTTCATTTGGAGCCCGGCGATGTGCGGACCGTCGGCGCGGGTCGTCTGGTACCAGACGTCGAGGGAGCCCTGCGGCGCGAGGCGCCGCATCGTGTGCTGGTAGCCGGAGACCGCCTCCATGACGGCCGCCCGCCGCTCGCCCGCCGGCAGGCCCGCGTCGTCGGTGGCGACCGCCAGCCCGGCCGCGAGGCGCTTGAGGTCCCACTCCCACGGGCCGATCGTGACCTCGTCGAAATCGTTGAGGTCGAGGACGATGTCGCGCTGCGGCGTGCCGAACAGGCCGAAATTGTCGGTGTGCGCGTCGCCGTTCATCACGACGTCGATGCCGCTGCGCGGCCCGCGCGACAGGTCCCAGGCCATGACGTGCGCGGCCCCGCGCAGGAACGCGAAGGGCGAGCTCGCCATCCGGGCGACCCGTAGCGGGATCAGGTGCGGCTGGCGGCCCGCGTGGGCGGCCTCGATCAGGGCGACCGGGTCGGGCCGGTCGGGATCGGAAGCCAGGGCGGCCTGGCCCGCGTGGGGCACCTCGGCGCGCAGCCGCTTGCCGGCCTTGCGCCGCTTGTCCCAGGCCTCGACGCCCGCGCGGAGGTCGATCCGCGGGAAATCGGCGACCGGTGCCAGCACCGAGTCCACGGCCGGGGCATCCGCCTCCCGGTCCTCCGGCGGCACGGTCTTGTCGCTCTCGATGCGATCCATCGCTGTCCCATCGCGGCAGCCGGGTCGGCCCCGCCGGTGCGCTCGACCGGCCCGAAGCCGGGGCGGCGGACCGCACGTTAGCATCCGGCCGGCTCTGTGACGTCACGGGCCCGGACGGCCCTTGACCACCCTACAGGGGGGCCCTCTAACGAACCGAGTATTCGGGGGGTGTTCCTCCGTCTCGTGTCGTTCACGGCCTCGCGATCACAGTGCCGGAATCGGCCCGGACGGCCGGGGAACACCGTTACATCAGCGAGACGTCGCATGCCCAAAGGTTCAGATCTCCTCGTCGCGGCCCTCGAGAACGAGGGCGTCGACCGCATCTTCGGGATTCCCGGGGAGGAGAACCTCGACGTCGTCGAATCTCTGCGCAACTCCAAGATCGAGCTGGTCCTGACCCGCCACGAGCAGGCGGCGAGCTTCATGGCCGCCACCCACGGCCGGCTCACCGGCCGCCCCGGCGTCTGCCTCTCGACGCTCGGCCCGGGCGCCCTGAACTTCTCCACCGGCGCGGCCTACGCCCATCTCGGCGCCATGCCGATGATCATCATCACCGGCCAGAAGGGCATCCTGTCCTCGCGCCAGGCCAAGTTCCAGATCGTCGACGTGATCTCGTCGATGAAGCCGATCACCAAGATGGCCCGGCAGATCGTCTCGGCCTCCTCGATCCCCACCATCGTGCGCGACGCCTTCCGGGTCGCCACCGAGGAGCGGCCCGGCCCGGTGCTGCTGGAGCTGCCCGAGGACATCGCCTCCGAGGAGGCCGAGGCGGACCTCGTCCCCTCGCACCCGATCGACATCCCGGTCGCCCACCCGACCGCGATCGCGCGCGCCGCGGACATGATCCTGAAGGCCAAGCGCCCGCTGATCATGCTGGGCGCCGCCGCGAGCCGCCCCCGCGCCACCGGCGAGCTCGGCGGCTTCGTGCAGCGCACCGGCATCCCGTTCTTCACCACCCAGATGGGCAAGGGCACCGTCGCGGGCGGGACCGACCTCTACATGGGCACCGCGGCCCTCTCCGAGCGCGACTACGTCCACGAGGCGATCGACAAGGCCGACCTGATCATCGCCATCGGCCACGATACGATCGAGAAGCCGCCGTTCTTCATGGGCCAGGCCGACCAGAAGGTCGTCCACATCGGCTACATGCCGGCCAACGTCGAGCAGGTGTACTATCCGGATGCCGAGGTGGTGGGCGACCTTGGCCCGACGCTGAAGCTCCTGGCCGACAAGCTCGACGGCAAGCTCCCGAACGCGGGCGCGCTGCTGCACCTGCGCGAGCACATCCTCGGCCACATCGCCGACCGGGCCGGCGAGGACCGCTTCCCGGTGACGCCGCAGCGCCTCGTGCGTGACGTGCGCCGGGTGATCCCGGAGGACGGGATCGTGTGCCTCGACAACGGCATGTACAAGATCTGGTTCGCCCGGAACTACCGAACCTACGTCGCCAACACGCTGCTCCTCGACAACGCGCTGGCCACGATGGGCGCGGGCCTGCCCTCGGCCATGATGGCGGCGATGCTCTACCCGAAGCGGCGCGTGATGGCCGTCTGCGGCGACGGCGGGTTCATGATGAACAGCCAGGAGATGGAGACCGCCGTCCGGCTGAAGCTCAACCTCGTGGTGCTGGTGCTCGACGACTCGGCCTACGGGATGATCCGCTGGAAGCAGGCGGTCGACAAGTTCGCCGATTACGGCATGACCTTCAGCAACCCGGACTTCGTCCTCTACGCCAAGTCGTACGGGGCGACCGGCCACCGGGTCGAGTCGGTCAACGACCTCGTGCCGACGCTGGACCGGGCCTTCGCGGCGGGCGGGGTGCACCTCGTGGCGGTGCCGATCGACTACTCGGAGAACACCCGCGTGCTGGTCGACGAGCTGCGCGCCAAGGTGAAGGATTTCGAGCCGGCCGAGTGAGGCCGGTTTCGCAGATGGTCGGCACGCAAGACAGGGCAGCGCGATGAACCCGTTCACCTTCCAGACCACGCCGAACGTGCTGTTCGAGGCCGGCGCCGCGAAGAAGCTGCCGGAGATCGTCGGCAGCTTCGGGGCCAAGCGCGTCCTCCTCGTCACCGACAAGGGCGTGCGCGGCGCCGGCCTCACCCAGGCCGCCGAGGCGGCCCTGGCCGCCGCGGGCGTCACCCTCGACGTCTACGAGGACGTGGTCGCCGACCCGCCCTCGACGGTGATCGAGGCGGCGGCCAAGCGCGCCCGCGAGCTCGGGACCGACCTCGTCCTGTCGATCGGTGGCGGCTCGGCGCTCGATACCGCCAAGCTCGTGGCCTACCTCGCCAAGTCCGACGAGCCGCTCGACGCGATCTACGGCGTCGGCCTCGCCAAGGGCGACCGCCTGCCGCTGATCCTGGTGCCGACCACGGCCGGCACCGGCTCGGAGGTGACGCCGATCTCGATCGTCACGACGCCGACCACCGAGAAGAAGGGCGTCGTCGCGCCGAAGCTCCTGCCCGACTGGGCGGTGCTCGACCCGGAGCTGACGCTCGGCCTGCCGTCGCACGTCACCGCGGCGACCGGCATCGACGCCATGGTCCACGCCATCGAGGCCTTCACCAGCAAGAACAAGAAGAACCCGATCTCCGACCAGCTCGCCAAGCAGGCCCTGGCGCTGCTCTCGGCCAACATCCGGACTGCCTGCACGGACGGGAAGAACCTCGAGGCGCGCTCCGGCATGCTGCTCGGCTCGATGCTGGCCGGCATGGCCTTCGCCAACGCGCCGGTGGCGGCGGTGCACGCCCTCGCCTACCCGGTCGGCGCGATCTTCCACGTGCCGCACGGGCTCTCGAACGCCCTGGTGCTGATGGGGGTGATGCGCTTCAACCTCTCGCACGCTGAAGGACTCTACGCTGAGCTCGCGCCGATCCTCGACCCCGCGGCCGCGGACCTGCCGCGGCCCGAGGCCGCCAAGCGCTTCGTGGAGAGTCTCGACGCGATCTGCCGCGACTGCAAGGTTCCGGCCTCGCTCGCCGAGGTCGGCGTCGCCCGGCAGGACCTAGAGCGCATGGCCACCGACGCGATGAAGCAGACGCGGCTCCTCGTGAACAACCCGCGCGAGGTCACCTACGACGACGCCTTCGCGATCTACGCCGAGGCGCTGGGAGAGGCGCGCCCGGCGGCGTGAGCATGACGACGGCGGTGATGCCGGGGCTGTCGCCCGATCAGTCCAGCCCACACCGTCATCGCGAGCGCAGCGAAGCGACCCAGGGTGGCGCGCCGTCGTTGAGCATGGCGCTGCTGGATTGCTTCGCTCCGCTCGCGGGGACGGGGGCGACGGTTTCAGCCTCGGGGCTGTGAGGAGAGACGCCAGCATGGACCAGTTCGACGCGTTCCGGGCGATGAGCGAGTTCTGGACGCGGGCCGGCGCGGGCTTCTTCACCCCGGGCGCCGGGCAGTCCGCGACCGGGTTCGGCTGGCCGGCCTTCCCGGGCGGCGACCTCGCGGATCTCGCCGCGGCGCAGGCCAAGCTGACCGAGGCCTGGACCGCCGCCAGCGCCCTCTCGCAGACGCTGACGCGCTCGCTCCAGGGCGGCCCCGGCGCACCGGACCCGACGGCCGGAGCGGTGCTCGCCCGGATCTTCGATCCGCAGGCCTGGCTCGGCGGCTCGGCCGAGTTCGACGCCGCCCTGACCCGCATGGCCGAGGGCCCGCAGCTCGCCGACCTGTGGCAGACCGAGCGGCGCTACGCGGCGCTGTTCACCGCCTGGGCGAGCCTGCGGCGGGCGCAGAGCGAGCATCAGGCCGTGATGCTGCAGGCCTGGACGCGGGCGGCCGGGACCTTCGCGAAGGAGGCCAATGCCCGCGCCGAAAACGGCGAGAGCTTCGCCTCCGCCCGCGAGATGATGAGCCGGTGGATCGAGACCGCCAACGCGGTCCTCCTGGAGGTCCAGCGCTCCGACGCGTTCCTGGCCTCGCAGCGGGCGGTCCTGCGGGCCTCCACGGACCTCCGGCTCGCCCAGCAGGACGTCGCGGCCTTCCTGTCCGAGTTCTACGGCCAGCCGACCCGGGCCGAGCTCGACGACGTCCACAAGAGCCTGACCGAGCTGCGCCGGGAAGTCCGGGCGCTCCGCCGCGAGCGTCGGCAGGCCGGCAAGACCGCGAGAGCCGGCGGTTCACGGGTCGGGGAGGACGCCCATGGCTGATCAGGAGAAGCCGAAGGGGCCCGCCGCCCCGCTGAATCTCACCCCGGCCGCGTTGCTGGCCGAGGTCGGCACCCTCGGCCGCCGCATCAGCGAGGGCGCCAGGCTGTTCGCCGATGTCAGCGACGCCGATGTCGAGATCGCCACCACGCCGAAGGACCTGGTCTGGAGCCAGGACAAGGTCAGCCTCTACCGCTACCGGCCGCTCGCCGAGAGCGCGGGCCTGCCGCCGGTGCTCATCGTCTACGGCCTGATCGGCCGCTACACGATGGCCGACCTGCAGGAGGACCGCTCGCTCGTCCGCAATCTCCTGAATCTCGGCCTCGACCTCTACGTGGTCGACTGGGGCAATCCGGGCCGGGCCGACCGCTACGTCACCATCGACGATTACGTGGACGGCTACCTCGCCGAGTGCGTCGCCTTCATCCAGGAGGCGGCCGGGCGCGAGCGAGTGAGCCTGCTCGGCATCTGCGAGGGCGGCGTCTTCACCACCTGCTACGCGGCGCTCTACCCCGAGACCGTCAACGCGATGGTGCTGACGATCACGCCGATCGACTTCCACGCCGACACGCGGGAGAACCGGGCCGGCCACGGCTTCATCAACGTCTGGACCCGCTCGCTCACGCCCGAGGATGTCGACCGGCTGATCGAGGCGCAGGGGTCGCTGCCCGGCGCCTTCATGGGCTCGGTGTTCTCGATGATGACGCCGATGCGCACCATGACGAAGTACAACCTCGACCTGCTCGACGCCCTCGACGACAAGAAAAAGTTCCTGAACTTCCTCCGGATGGAGAAGTGGATCGCCGACCGTCCGGACCATCCCGGCGAGGCCGCCAAGCAGTGGCTGAAGGACCTCTACCAGGACAACAAGCTGGTCGAGAGCGCCTTCGAGCTCGGCGGCCGGCGGGTGGACCTGAAGGCCATCACCTGCCCGGTGCTGAACGTCTTCGCCCAGGACGACCACATCATCCCGCCGGCCACCTCGCAGGCGCTGAAGGATAAGATCGGCACCACCGACTACACCGAGATGGGTCTGCCCGGCGGCCATGTCGGCGTCTTCGTCGGCGGCAAGGCACAGAAGCTGCTGGGCTCCGGCATCGCCGACTGGCTCGGCAAGCGGGGATAACGTGCAGGCTCGGGGGAGTGCCGCATGGGCAGCCTGAAGAACAAGATCGTCAGCGCCGACGAGGCCGCCGCCATCCTGCAGGACGGCGACATGGTGGCGGTCTCGGGCTTCGTCGGGATCGGCACGCCCGACGAGCTGATCCTGGCGCTCGCCCGCCGCTTCGAATCCGGCAACGGCCCGCACGGGATCGGCCTGATGTTCGCCGCCGCCCCCGGCGACGGCAAGGAGCGCGGCCTCAACAAGCTCGCGATCCCGGGCCTCGTCCGCCGCGTCGTCGGCGGCCACTGGGCGCTCGTGCCGAAGCTCGGCGCCATGGCGGTGGCGGGCGAGATCGAGGCCTACAACCTGCCGCTCGGCGTGGTCTCGCACCTCTACCGCGAGATCGCCGCCCACACGCCGGGCCACATCACCAAAGTGGGGTTACGCACCTTCGTCGACCCCCGTCTGGAGGGCGGCAAGCTCAACGCCGTGACGCAGGAAGACCTCGTCAGCGTGGTCGAGCTCGGCGGCGAGGCCTGGCTCCACTACAAGGCCTTCCCGGTCAACGTCGCGCTGATCCGCGGCACCACGGCCGACCCCGCCGGCAACATTACCATGGAGCGCGAGGCGCTCACCCTCGACAACCTCGCCGCCGCCATGGCGGCGAAGAACTCGGGTGGCTTCGTCATCGCCCAGGTCGAGCGGCTCGCCGAGGCCGGCTCTCTCAACCCGCGCGAGGTGCAGGTGCCCGGCGTGCTGGTCGATTGCGTGGTGCTCAGCACGCCCGAGAACCACCGCCAGACCTACGGCACGCCCTACAACCACGCCTTCACGGGCCGCCAGCGCGTGCCGCTCGACCGGATCGCCCCGATGCCGCTCGACACCCGCAAGGTCATCGCCCGGCGCTGCGCCTTCGAGCTCCCGCCGGGCGGCGTGGTCAATCTCGGTATCGGCATGCCCGAGGGCGTCGCGGCGGTCGCCGCCGAGGAGCGGGTGCTGAAATACCTGACGCTGACCGCCGAGCCCGGCGTGATCGGCGGCCTGCCGCAGGGTGGGCTGGATTTCGGCGCCGCCCTCAACCCGGCCGCGGTGCTGCACCAGAACCAGCAGTTCGACTTCTACGACGGCGGCGGCCTCGATCTCGCCTGCCTGGGCCTCGCCCAGTGCGACGCCGAGGGCAACGTCAACGTCAGCCGGTTCGGCAAGAAGCTCGCGGGCGCGGGCGGGTTCATCAACATCTCGCAGAACGCCAAGAGCCTCGTCTTCGCCGGCACGTTCACGGCCGACGGCCTCAAGGTGGCGGTGGAGGACGGCGGTATCCGGATCCTCAGCGAGGGCCGCTCGCGGAAATTCATCGCCGCGGTCGAGCAGGTGACCTTCTCGGGGGCCTACGCGGCCGAGCGCGGCCAGCCGGTGCTCTACGTGACCGAGCGCTGCGTGTTCCGCCGGACGCGGGCCGGCATGGAGCTGGTCGAGGTCGCGCCGGGCATCGACATCGCGCGCGACATCCTCGGCCAGATGGGCTTCACCCCAATCGTGCAGGATCCGCAGCCGATGGATCCGCGCCTGTTCCGCGAGTCCGTGATGGCGCTGGAGCCCTGGCTGCTGGGCCTCTCGCTGTCGGAGCGGATCAGCTACGACCCGGAGCGCAACATCCTGTTCTCGAACCTCGAGGGCTTCCAGGTCCGGACCATCGACGACGTCGAGCTGGTGCGCCGCGAATACGAGCGCGCCTGCCAGGAGATCGGCAGGAAGGTCCACCTGATCGCCAATTACGACGGGTTCGAGATCGACCCGACGGTGAGCGACGCCTACTTCTCGGCGATCGCCTATCTCGAAAACCGCTATTACGAGACCGCGTCCCGGTATACCACGAGCGCGTTCTTGCGATTGAAACTCGGCGCCTCGTTGGCGAGCCGCGACCTGGCTCCCCATGTCTTCGAGACAAAAGCCGAGGCGCAGGCGAGGAATACGGCCCAGAGCGTGCCTCTCAAGCCGCGGTCCGGCATGTCCCAGCCCGACATGCCGCGGCCGCCGAAGGAACCGTTGGATGCCTGAGTTCGAGACCCCCTCCCTGAAGGACCGCGCCCTGCTGGTCGATGCCTGCCTGATCGGCGGCGCATGGTCGAAGGCCGGTTCCGGCAGCATCGACGTCACCAACCCGGCGACCGGCGCGCTGATCGCCAAGGTGCCGAATGCCGGCGCCGACGAGACCCGGCAGGCGATCAAGGCGGCGCACGAGGCCTACCCGGCGTGGCGCGCCAAGACCGCCAACGAGCGCGCCGTGCTGCTGCGCAAGCTCGCGGCGCTCGTGACCGAGCATCAGGAGGATCTGGCGCAGATCCTCACCGCCGAGCAGGGCAAGTCGCTGACCGAGTCCCGCGGCGAGGTCGCCATGTCGGCCGCCTACGTGCTGTGGTTCGCGGAAGAGGCGCGCCGCGTCTACGGCGACGTGGTCCCCTCCCCCTGGGGCGACCGCAAGATTCTCGTCACCAAGGAGCCGGTCGGCGTCGTGGCGGCGATCACGCCGTGGAACTTCCCGTCCTCGATGATCGCCCGCAAGATCGCCCCGGCTCTGGCCGCCGGCTGCCCGATCGTGATCAAGCCCGCCTCGCAGACCCCGCTCTCCGGCCTCGCCTGGGGCGTCCTGTGCGAGCGCGCCGGCTTCCCGGCCGGCACGGTCTCGATCCTCACCGGCTCGGCCCGCGCCATCGGCGCCGAGATGACCGGCAACCCGCTCGTCAAGAAGATCACGTTCACCGGCTCCACCGAGGTCGGCAAGGTGCTGCTGGAGCAGGCCGCCCACACGGTGAAGAAGGTCTCGATGGAGCTCGGCGGCAACGCGCCCTTCATCGTGTTCGACGACGCCGACCTCGACAAGGCGGTGGCCGGCGCGATGCTCGCCAAGTACCGCAATTCCGGCCAGACCTGCATCTGCACCAACCGGTTCCTGGTGCAGGACGGGATCTACGACGCCTTCGCGGAGAAGATGGCCGAGGCGGCCAACCGCCTGAAGGTCGGCAACGGCGTCGAGGACGGCGTCGCCCAGGGGCCGCTGATCGACATGGCGGCCGTGGAGAAGACCGAGGCCCATATCCGCGACGCCGTGGAGAAGGGCGGCCGGGTGGTGGCGGGCGGCCACCGCCACGCGCTGGGCGGCCAGTTCTTCGAGCCGACGGTGATCACCGGCGCCACCCCCGCCATGGCGGTGGCCCGGGAAGAGACCTTCGGGCCGCTGGCGCCGCTGTTCCGCTTCCGCGACGAGGCGGAGGCGATCCGCATGGCCAACGACACCGAGTACGGGCTCGCCTGCTACTTCTACACCCGCGACCTCGGCCGGACCTTCCGAGTCGCGGAGGCGCTGGAATACGGCATGGTCGGGATCAACGAGGGGATCATCACCACCGAGGTGGCGCCCTTCGGCGGCGTGAAGGAATCCGGCCTCGGCCGAGAGGGCTCGTACCAGGGCATCGAGGATTACCTGAACACCAAGTACCTGTGCGTGGGCGGGCTCGGCGCGTAGGGCCGGGGCACACGCCGGTCCGGATCGGGACCTGACGGGTTCTCCCTCCCCCCGCGCAGGTGGGAGGGAGAACCGGCGGGGCCTACTTCCCGCTGGGCGCAGCGCCGCTGCCGGTGGCGCCGTTGCCCGAGCTGCTGCCGGCGGGGGCGCCGGGCGTGCTGACCCGCGGGCCGCCGCTGGTGCCGGGCGCCATGCCGGCGCCGGTAGACCCGGTGCTCTCCATCGAGCCGGTCCCGGTCCCGGTGCCGCCGACCGCGCCGGACTTGTTGACGTTGCCCTGGTTGGCGCCGCCGGTCTGCGGCGCCTGGGCCAGCGCCGCCCCGGACGTGGCGAGTACGAATGACGTGGCGAGGGCGAGGATCGTCTTCGACATGGGGCCTCCTGACAGGTCGTTGGGCTGTGGTGTGAGGCCAACCCGGGCGCGCCCGGATGGTTCGGTCGCGCCTTCAGCGGGCGAGCGCCTCGCGCCACGCCGTCCAGGGCCAGCGCAGGGGTTCCCCGCCGGCCGCCGGCGCGATCGAGACCGTCGCGGTCCGGCCGCTCACCAGCCGCGGATCCGCCGTGCCGCCGTCGAGGCTGATCCGCACCGGGATGCGCTGGGCGAGGCGCACCCACGAGAAGGTCGGGTTCACGTTCGCGAGCAGGTTGGAGGCGTCGCTGCGGCCGGTCTCGCCGATGCCGCCGGCGATGCTGGCGACGTGGCCGCGGAGCGCCCCGTCCTCGCCCATGAGCTCGACGGTCACGGGCGCGCCGACGCGGATCCGCGTCAGCTTCGTCTCCTCGAAGTAGCCCTCGACCCGGACGGTGTCGCTGTCGATCAGCGCCATCACGCCACGTCCGGTGGTGACGTAGGCGCCCGGCCGCAGCTCCATGTTGGTGATCCGGCCGTTGACCGGGGCGCGCACCGCCGAGCGTTCCAGGTTGAGCTTGGCGAGGTCGCGATCCGCCAAGCCCTGCTCGTAGGCGGCCCGCGCCGACAGGTCGGCCGCCTTGGCGGCCTCGACCCGCTGCTGCGACACCGCCGCGTCGGAGAGCCTGCTGTAGCGGGCGTAGTCGGCCGCCTCCTGCTCGGCGGTCGCCTTGCGGCCCTCCACCATCGCCTCCGCCTGCCGCAGCCCCAGGCGGAACCGGTCCGGATCGATCCGGAACAGGACGTCGCCCTTCCGCACGACCTGATTGTCCTCCACCAGCACCTCGGTGACGAGGCCGGAGACGTCGGGGGCCACCGCCACCACGTCGGCGCGCACGCGCCCGTCCCGGGTCCAGGGGGCGTCCATGTAGTAGTCCCACAGGCCGAGGCCGACGATCAGCGCCGCGGCGACCATGCCGAGGGTGACTAGGAGGCGGCCGAGGGCGGAGAACAGGGCGGTCATGGCAGGGTCCGGTGGGCGAGGGTCACCACGCCGCCGAGCAGGACGACGTAGAGGGCGAGGTCGAAGAGCGGCCGGTGCCAGACGAGGCGGTAGAGGCCGGTCGCCGCGAGCAGGCTGCGCAGCGGCAGGCCGAGGGCGAAGGCCAGCGCCATCCAGAGGGCGAGGCCCGGCACGAACACGCCGCAGAGGTCGATCTCGCCCATCATGCCGCCATCTCCCGGTGGTCCAGGGCGGGCGCCGCCCGGTAGGCCGCCGCGTCGGCGAAGAGCCCGCGGCGCAGGCCGGTGAGGCCGATCAGGGCGGCGCGCCGCTCCGGCGACGGGGCCGCGCCCGCGACGGCGTCGAGCGCCTCGTCCAGCGCCGCGAGCAGCGCCGCGTCCGGCCGGTCGGTCCGGCCGCGCAGCTGGCGCGCCGCCAGCGCGAGGACCCGGTCGACGGTGTTGCGGGCCGGGCCCGTCAGCCGCCGGCGCACCCGGCGAACCTCCACGAGGTTGATGCCCACCCGGACATCGGCCAGCAGGTCGCCCACGGAGGCGGACGTGTCCGCGGGCAGGCTCGCCAGCCGCGGCGCGATCAGGCCGACGCGGTCGAGCATGAGGGCCGCGAGTTCGAGCCCGTGGCCGGTGCCGCGCCCGTCCGCGGCGGCCGCGAGGCTGCGCCGGTTGATCCCGATCAGCCGCCGCGCGCTCCAGCCGGCGCCGACCGAGCGGATCACCCGGGTCACCGCGGCGGCGATCCACATGCCCACCACCGAGGCGATCACCCCGTTGGCGAAGGGCGCGAAGTCCCCGCTGTAACCGTTCTGGAGGGCCAGCAGGGTCGCGCCGTTCAGCGCCGCGCCCATGCCCATCGGGGCGGTGCGCGGCTGCGTCATCATCAGGCCGCACAGGATCAGGGCCGGTGCGAGCGCGAGCGCCAGCATCTCGAAGGAGGTGGCGAGCGGCAGCACGGCGAACAGGTAGAGGCCCGCGCCGAGGGCGCCGACGATCGCCGAGTTGGCGAAGCTCAGGATCTGCGGCGCGGGATCGTCCTGCGCGGCGAACAGGCAGCAGGCGACCGCGCCCATCATCGGCGCCGCGGAGCCGTCCGGCCAGCCGGTGGCGATCCAGATGGTGCAACAGGCGAGCAGGCCCGCGAACACCCCGAAGGCCGAGAACGCGGCCAGCCCGTGGTCCCGGTGGCGGATCGACCGGACGCGGGCCGTGTAGGCGAAGGCGAGCGGCGCGCGGGGCGCGGTGCCGACCGCGAGGTGGCCGCGCAGTACCCGCAGATCCTGGCGCAGGTCGATGACGTCGCGCAGGCGCGCCGCGAGGCTCGCGAGGAGGAGCGTGTTCCAGTCCGGCGCTCGGCCGAGGGCGGGCTCGAACCCGTCGATCCGGTCGCGCAGCCGCGCGGCGCGATCCGGATCGTCGACCTCGTCGGCGAGCCAGGCGATGAGGTCCGACAGGAAGGCCCGGACCCGCGCCGGAACAGCGCCGGCTTGCTCGAGGGCGGCGACGCGGTCCGCCACGGCGGCGACGATCGGCAGGACCATCAGCATGTGCTGACGGAGGGGCGCGAAGGCCTCGGCGGCGCGCTCCGCGCCCGTCGCCTCGTTGCGCAGGGCGAGGCCGAGGGCGTCGAGGCCGATCGCGTCCGAGGCGAGGCGCAGGCGCCGGCCCTGGCTCGGCCCAACGGCCTCCGGCGCGCGGGCGGCCGCGAGGGCGCTCCGGATCCAGGCCCGGGCCTCCGCCGACCAGTCGTTCAGCCGTCCGACGATGAGCGGGGCCGCCGATTGCGGCAGGATCAGCGTGGCGGCGAGGCTGGCGCAGACGATGCCGAGGGAGATCTCCTCGGCCCGCGCCACCGCCGTGTCGAAGATCGCCCCGGGATCGTCGACGGCGGGGAAACCGATCAGCGCCGCCGTGTAGCCGGCGAGCATCGGCAGGTAGCTCGCGGGGGTTCGGTCGAGGAGGGAGACGTAGAGGCAGAGCGCGACCCACAGCGCCACCGCGAGGCTCAGCAGGATCGGCGCGTTCACGAGGTTCGGCACCAGCACGACGCTGACCGCCGCGCCGAGCACGGTGCCGCAGACCCGGTACGCGGCCTTCGCGCGCGTCGCGCCGGAGAGGACCTGGCTGGTGATGTAGACGGTGCCGAGGGCCCAGTAGGGCCGCGGCAGGTCGATCCAGAGCGCGAGGTACAGGGCGAGCATCGCCGCCGCGTAGGTCTTCAGCGCGAAGGCCCAGTCGCGCCATGCGGGGAGGGTCACGGCACCGGCTCCGGCTCGGGCGCGGCCCCGACGGTGGCGCGGCGCCGGTGGCGGCCGGTGGTCAGGAGGGCGTGGGTGTCGATCTGCTGATGTCGCCCGCGCGTCGTCGGACCATCGATGCCGGTCACAACCTGATCCACCGTCGCGAGGAGCCGGCGAGGTCACCGGATCAATCGGCTCGCACGCCGATAGATAGCCTCATATCGATCTCGATTGAGGGATGCCGCGAGGGGATCAGGGCTGCGCCAGAAGAATGAGTCGACCCATAACTTGGGTTTGTTCTGCGGCGGGCGCATATAATCCGGTCGCTGCACGGGGCGGGTGCGGACGCGCAGCCGCCGTCGCGGCGATCCCCGAGCCGCAGGCCGGATCCCGCGATCGCGTCGTCAGGCCGAGTGGCTGTTGTGGATCTGGTCGAAGTCGAGGGACGCCGTGTCGATCACGATCTGCGTGCGGCTGATGACCTCGAGCTTGCGCAGGATCTCCGAGACGTGCGCCTTCACGGTCGAGTCGCCGACCTGGAGCTCGTGGGCGATCTGCTTGTTGAGCTTGCCCTGACGGATCATCATCAGGACCCGCAATTGCTGCGGCGTCAGCCGGGCGAGGCGCTCGGCCAGTGGCGCCTTCTTGGACCGGGGCGCGGGCGCACCGGCCTCGGCGAGCCCGGGCGGCAGAAACAGCGCCCCGCTCATCACCTCGGTGATCGCCCGGGTGAGCGTCGCCTTGTCCATGGCCTTGGGGACGAAGCCCGCCGCCCCGTGCTGCAGGGCCTCGCGGACGATGCGCGGATCCTCGTGGCCGGAGACGATCAGGATCGGGATGCGCGGGAAGCTCGCCCGGATGGTGATCAGCCCGTCGAAGCCGGTGACGCCGCGCATGGACAGGTCGAGGAGCGTCAGGTCGATGCCGCGGTTCGCGGCGAGCACCGCGCAGGCCGCCTCGATCCCGTCGGCCTCGTGCAGCACCGCGTCCGGGTGCGCGAGGCGGATCGTGGCCGCCAGGGCGTCGCGGAACAGCGGGTGGTCATCGACGATCAGGAGATGCACGGAGACCTCGGTCCTTCGCTCGAGATCCTCACAGGATCCGCCGAATACGCGGGCGGGAGGTCCGAAGGTGATCGATGCGGCCCCGGGGCGCAAGCGGGTGTTGAGACGACCGCCCGGCCCCGGGACCTGGGCGTGCCGACCCGCGGGGGCCGGCACGCTTCCGATTGAGCGCCTTCAGCGCGACGCCACCGTCTTCGGCAGCTTGAACGCCCAGAAGCTGCCGCCCTGGTTGATGCCGGCCGTCGACTTGGCGACCTCGCCGCCCCAGAGCGGCACCGCGCCGCCCCAGCCGGCCGCGACGCCGACCCACTGCTCGCCGTCCTGCTCCCAGGTGATCGGCGAGGAGACCACGCCGGTCCCGACCTGGAACTTCCAGACCTCCTCGCCGGTCTTGGCGTCGAAGGCCTTCAGGAAGCCCTCCGGCGTGCCGGTGAAGACGAGGTTGCCCGCGGTGGTGAGCACGCCGGCCCAGAGCGGGGCCTTGTTCTTGTACTCCCACACGACCTTGCCGGAGGCCGGGTCGATCGCCTTGAGCGAGCCGATATGGTCGTCGAAGACCGGCTTGATGGTGAAGCCGGCGCCGAGGTAGGCGGCACCCTTCTTGTAGTTCACCGGCTCGTTCCAGATATCCATGCCCCACTCGTTGGAGGGCACGTAGAACAGCTTGGTGTCGGGGCTGTAGCCGATCGGCATCCAGTTCTTGCCGCCGAGGAAGCTCGGCACCGCGAAGACCGACTTGCCAATCTTGTCGTTGCCGGTCGCCTTGCTCGGGTCGCCGGGGCGGTTCTCCTCGTTGTAGATCGGGCGGCCGTTCTCATCGATGCCCTTGGCCCAGTTGATCTTCTCGACGAACGGCGTCGCCGAGATGAACTTCCCGTTGGTCCGGTCGAGGACGTAGAAGAAGCCGTTGCGGTCGGCGGTGGCGCCGGCCTTGATGGTCTTGCCGCCCTTGTTCAGGTCGAACGGCACGAACTCGTTGACGCCGTCGAAGTCCCAGCCGTCGTGCGGGGTGGTCTGGAAGCCCCAGACGATCTCGCCGTTGTCGGGGTTGAGGGCGAGCCGCGAGGAGGTCCACTTGTTGTCGCCCGGCCGCAGCCAGGAGTTCCACGGGCCGGGGTTGCCGGTGCCGAAGTAGATCAGGTTGGTCTCGGGATCGTAGGTGCCGCCGAGCCACGTGGCGCCGCCGCCGAATTTCCACATGTCGCCGGGCCAGCTCTCGTTGACCTTGCCGGTCATGGTCGAGGGCTTGCCGTTGAGCTCGCCCATGTGGCCCTCGATCACGGGCCGCTTCCACACGACCTCGCCGGTCTCGGCGTCGCGGGCCTCGATCCGCCCGATCACGCCGAACTCGCCGCCCGACACGCCGGTGATGATCTTGCCCTTCACGATGATCGGGGCGGCCGTGTAGCTGTAGCCGGCCTTGAAGTCGTCGATCTCCTTCCGCCAGACGACCTTGCCGGTCTTGGTGTTGAGCGCGACGAGCTTGGCGTCGAGCGTGCCGAAGTAGACGTTGTCCTTGTAGAGCGCGGCGCCGCGGTTCACGACGTCGCAGCAGGGCAGGATGCCCTCCGGCAGGCGGGCGTCGTA
Organism: Methylobacterium oryzae; assembly: GCF_021398735.1. Classification (NCBI taxonomy): domain Bacteria; kingdom Pseudomonadati; phylum Pseudomonadota; class Alphaproteobacteria; order Hyphomicrobiales; family Methylobacteriaceae; genus Methylobacterium; species Methylobacterium oryzae. Next base: position 2,333,263 of record NZ_CP090349.1, on the reverse strand, counting down.
CTCCCACTTCTTCTCGCCGCTGCGGGAATCGATCGCGTACATGCGCGAGTACGAGCCCGTGACGTAGATGATGCCGTCCTTGACCAGCGCCTGGCTCTCCTGGCCGCGCTGCTTCTCGCCGCCGAACGAGAACGACCACGCCGGGACGAGGCCCTTGATGTTGTCGCGGTTGAGCGTCTTCAGCGGGCTGAAGCGCTGGGCCTGCGGGCCGAGGCCGTAGGTGACCACGTCGCCGGGCGTCTTGGCGTCGTTGATGATGTCCTGCTCGGTGACCCCCTGGGCCATGGCCGGCAGGGCGCCGCCCGCCACGAGGGCGGCGACGCCCACCGCGGCGAGGAACCGGGTCCGCATTCTCATGACGTGTCCTCCGTGGTCGGCCCCGGTCCGTGTGGCCGGGGCATCCGGGTTTCGACGCGGGCCGCACGAGTCGCGGGGCGCCCCCTTGGAGGACGAAGCTATCGGGCTTCTCAGGAAAGTCTTATTGGCCATTGGTCCAATAAGGCCACTCTGCGGACCGGCGAATGCAATGTATTCGTCGAGATCGGCGCTCGGATTGGCGCGAATCCGACGGAGGTCTCGTTCGGGAGATCTGATGTTCGCTCTTACCGTCATCGCGAGCGCAGCGAAGCGACCCAGGGCAGCACAGCATCCCACGATGGCGCGCTGTCTGGATCGCTTCGCTGCGCTCGCGATGACGGATGCGCTCAATACCCCTTCGGCGGCGCGTAGGTGACGCCGTAGCTCTCGCAGATCGCCCTGAGCCGACCCTCCGCGTTCAGTGCCGTGATCGCGTCCCCGACCGCGTAGGCGAGGTCGCGGGAATCGGTCCTCACCGCGCCGCCGATCTCCCAGCGCGTTTTCACCAGCCCCGTCGACGGGACCGTGGCGATCGGGTTGTCGTCCTTCGGGACCTTCGCGGCAAACAGGGCCGCCGCGATCGCCGCGCGGCTCCCGGCCAGGATCGGCGCCTCGCCGGCGAGGTAGGCCTTCGCGGCCTCCTCGAAGCTCCTGTAGTGCTTCAGGTTCGGGCGGAAGCGGCCGCCCTGGGCGGTCAGCAGCATCAGGTCGGCGGCGCCCGTGCCCTCCAGCGCGACGCTCCGGTCGCCGATGTCGTCGAGGCTGTCGAAGCCGTCCAGCGCGCCCTTGCGGTACGCGAAGGCGATCTCCTGCTCGAAATACGGCGCCGTGAAGAACACCTGCTCGTTGCGCAGGGCGAGCTGCCGGTCAGTCGGCACGTGCAGCATCAGGTCGGCGAGCGGCGTGCCGGCGAGGTCGCCGCGCCACAGGGTCAGGCGCAGGTCGCCGTCGACGTTCTCGCCGGCGTCGACCACGCGCAGGTCGAGCTTCACCTTGAGCGCGTCGGCGATCGCGCGGGCGAGATCGACGTCGATGCCGCGGGGCCTGCCGGTCTCCTCCGCGGAGAACGGCGCGTTGTCGCCGTAGACCGCCACCCGCAGGGTGCCGTCGGCCACGATCTGGTCGAGGGGGCGCGCCGCCGCTTCCGGCTGGAACCGGAGGGCCATGAGCAGGCCGCAGGCGAGAAGGAGCCGTGCGCTACTCCTCATGCTTCGACTCGATGTAGCTCCGGATCGCCCACAGGCCCTCCTGCGAGATCACACCCTCGAAGGCCGGCATCTTGGTCACGCCGTTGATGACGGCGCCGTGCTTCATGCGCTCGACGAAGTACTCGTCGCCCTCCTTGCCCTGCGGCAGGTAGCGCAGGTCCGGGGCGAGTCCGCCGGAGATCATCTCCAGGCCGTGGCAGCGGGCGCAGTTCTGGTTGAAGCCCGAGGCGCCGATCGCGATGGCGTGCTTGTCGTCCTTGTAGGGGTTCTCGGCGACCCACTCGGCGCCCAGCGGCTTGAGGCCGTCGGTGTTGACCGGCTGGGGCTGGACATCGCCGTGCCCGAGGGCGCCGCCGGCGGCCAGGGCCAGTCCCAGCGCCGCGAGCACGCCGCCCGCCGCCGTCTTCATCGTGCGCATCCGCCCCTCCCGTCGTCGTTGCACAACGGTTAGCAAGTACCGGGCGGCGGACCCATTATGCTTTGGTACGGATCGGCCAGATTAGCGCCATCGACGACTTGTGTTGCGCTGCACCAAACCCGGTTTGTGCACCTTGGTCTAATATCGGAGGGCGCAACTCCGCTCCTAGACTCCCGGCCAAAGACGAGCGCCGCGGGGCTGGAGGAGACGGGCGGGGATGGTGTCCTCCGGTGCGCGGCGGCCCGGGATGCGCGGCGGGCCATGGGCCGGCCTGCGGCGCGCCGTCGTGCTGGCGGCCGTGGCGGCCATGGCGACCCTGGCGCCGGTCGCGCAGGGGCGGGCCGCGCCCGCGCCGGCAGGCCCGCCCCTGACGATCCGCTACCTGGAGCGGCGGGTCGAGCGGCCGGCGCCGCTGAACAACGAGGACCCGATCCCCGACGACGAGGGCGCCAAGGGCGCGGAACTCGGCCTGCGCGATTCCAACGCCACCGGCCGGTTCCTCGGCCTCGGCTTCGACCTCGGCACCACGATCGTCGAGCCGGCCGCCGACATCCGCCAGGCTTTCCGGGACCTCGCCGACCGGCGCTTCGTGGTGCTCAACGCCCCGGCCGCCGACGTCCTCGCCCTGGCCGACCTGCCGGAGGCGAAGGGCAGCGTGCTCCTTAACATCGGCGCCCCGGACACGCGCCTGCGCGACGCCGATTGCCGCCGGAACCTGCTCCACGTCCTGCCGTCCCGCGCCATGCTGTCCGACGCGCTGGTGCAGTTCCTGGCGTTCAAGCGCTGGTCCCGGATCCTGCTGGTGACCGGGCCGGCGCCAGCTGACGCGCTCTTCGCCGAGGCGCTGCGGCGCAGCGCGAGGAAGTTCGGCGCGCGGATCGTCGCCGAGACGCGCTACGACCCGCAGGGGGGCGACGTCCGCGACACGGCCCTGCGCGAGTTCGCCCTGCCGACCCGCGGGCCCGAGCACGACGTGGTCGCGGTGGCCGACGAGGCCGGCGCGTTCGGCGCGAGCCTCAACTACAACACCGCCTCGCCCCGGCCCCTCGTCGGCACGCAGGGCCTCGCGCCGGCCGCCTGGGGTCGGCCCGTCGAGGCCTGGGCCGCCGTCCAGCTCCAGGGGCGGTTCCGGAAGCTCGCCGGCCGCGCCATGCGGCCCGTCGACTGGGCCGGCTGGATGGCGGTGCACGTCGTCGGCGAGGCGGCCGTGAAGGCGCGCAGCACCGACCCCGCGGCGGTCCGCGCCGCCCTGACGGCGCCCGGCTTCGAGATCGGCGGCTTCAAGGGCCGCCCCCTGAGCTTCCGCGCCTGGGACGGGCAGCTGCGCCAGCCGGTCTTCCTGCTCTGGCCCGGGGCCGTCACCGCGACGGCGCCGATCGAGGGCTTCCTCCACCACCGCACGGAACTCGACACGCTCGGCCTCGACGCGCCCGAGAGTGCCTGCCGCGCCTTCTCGGGGACGTCAGAATGACCCGGCTCGCCGCCCTCGCGCTACTGCTCTGCCTCGCGGGCCCCGCGCGGGCCGAGGAGATCTTCGTCTCGAACGAGCGCGACAACACCGTCTCGGTGATCGACGGCGACAGCCTGGAGGTGCTGCGCACCTTCCCGGTCGGCCGTCGGCCCCGCGGGCTGACCTTCTCGCGCGACGGGCGGTCGCTCTACGTCTGCGCCAGCGACTCCGACGCCGTGCAGGTGATCGACCCGGAGACCGGGCAGGTGCGGCACGACCTGCCCTCGGGCGAGGACCCGGAGCAGTTCGCCCTGGCGCCCGACGGGCGCACCCTGTTCATCGCCAACGAGGAGAACGCCACCACCACGGTGGTGGACGCGCAGACCCGCCGGGTGCTGGCGCAGATCGACGTCGGCATCGAGCCGGAGGGCGTCGCGGTGAGCCCGGACGGGCGCACGGCCGTCACGACCTCCGAGACGACCAACATGGTCCACTGGATCGACACGGCGACACTCGCGGCCGTGGACGCGACGCCGGTCGGGCAGCGGCCGCGCTTCGCCGCCTTCACGGCCGACGGGTCCCGGCTGTGGGCGTCCTCGGAGATCGGCGGCACCGTGTCGGTGATCGACGTCGCCACACGCGCGGTGATCGCGACGATCGAGTTCGCCGTGAAGGGAATCGCGGCCGACCGGATCCAGCCGGTGGGCATCCAGATGGCCAAGGACGGGCGCCACGCCTTCGTGGCGCTGGGGCCGTCCGACCGGGTCGCCGTGGTGGATACCGCGACCTACCGGGTGGAGAGCTACATCCTGGTCGGCCGCCGGGTCTGGCAGCTCGCGCTCAACGCGGCGGGCACGCGGCTCTTCACCACCAACGGCGTCTCCGGCGACGTGACGGTGATCGACGCCGCGACGTTCCGGCCGATCAAGACCGTGAAGGTCGGCCGCTTCCCCTGGGGCGCGGCGGCGCGGCCGATGCCTTCGGCGCAGGCGACGGACGGGCGCGCCGCCGGTGCGGTGCCGTGACTCGTCCGCAGTCCGGAGCGCGGGTCCCCTGTCCCGTTCGGGAGAGGGACAGGGTGAGGGACGTGCGGCATCCGGGACAGGCTCTCCCGGCCCGCACGTCGACAGCGTGCTCCATCCTCGACGTCCCGATCCCTCACCCTGTCCCTCTCCCGAACGGGACAGGGGCCCGGTCGCGCACTGCCGCCGGCGTCCGTGCTCGGTCCGGATGGGTGACCGACGCGGCCAGGGGCGGAGGGAGGGATAAGGCGCGGCCGCTGCGGAGCGCACCGTCTCCCAGGCCGCCCGCGCCGCGCACCGCCCTGGCCCGGGGCGCGGGCCTGCTCCTGCGCGCCGCGCTGCTCCTTCTCGCCCTGCTCCTGTCGACCCTTCCGGCCCGGGCCGGCCAGCTCGATCGCGCGGGCGTCGAACGCCACTTCCCGCCCCCGCTGGTGGTCGGCGAGAAGGACGACAGGCTCCCGGTCTGGCCGATCCTGAAGCAGCAGGCCGGGTCCTACGAGGTCTTCGCCTACGCGTTCGAATCCGTCGACCTCGCGCCGATCCCTGGCTTCGGGGGCACGCCCCCCGACCTGCTGATCGCGCTCGCCCCCGACGGGACCTTCCGGGACGTGACGGTGCTCTCGCACCACGAGCCGGTCTTCCTCGAGGGGCTCGGCCCGGAGCCGCTCCTCGCCTTCGTCGAGCAGTATGCCGGCCTGTCGGCCCGGCAGGCGATCCGGGTCGGGCGGCCCAACGCGCGGGCCGCCGGCGCCGCGCCGCAGACCACCGTCGACGGCATCTCCATGGCCACCGCCTCGACCCGGGTGATCAACCAGTCCATCCTGGCCTCGGCGCTGGCGGTCGCCCGCGCGAAGCTCGGCTTCGGGGCGGCCAATGTCGGCCTGAAGGTCGAGGCGAAGCTCGACCTCTACGAGCCCCTGACCCTGGCCGACCTCCTCGCCCGGGGCTGGGTCCGGCGGTTAACGGTCACGAACGCGGACGCCGCCGCGGCCTTCCGGGGCACCGGCGTGGCCGATCCGTCCGAGGGTCCGGCCGACGCCGTGCTGACCGACCTCTACGTCGCCGCCCTGGACCCGCCCTCGATCGGCCGCAACCTGCTGGGGCCGGCGCGCTACGACGCGCTCATGCGCGAGCTCGGTCCCGGCAACCACGCCGTGATGGTCGTCAGCGCCGGGCCGGAGGACGCGCCCGAGAACCCGGTCGGCGACCGGTTCGTGCTGGGCGCCGTCCCCGACCGGCTGGCGATCGGCCAGGCCGGCCTGATCGTGAACGCGCGCGACATGGCGGTGGAGCGCCGCGACGCCGGCCTCGCCGAGGGGCTGCCGCCCGGCCCCTGGACGATCCTGCGGATCGACCAGGCCGCCGGCTTCGACCCGTCCGCGCCCTGGGTGCTGACCGAGACGATCGTCCGCGAGCGCGGGCAGATCCTGTCGGAGAAGATCGCCCGGACCTTCACGGTCGAGACCGTCCTGCCCGCCGACCTGTTCACGCGGGTCCGGCCCGATGACGGGCCGAGCTGGACCGACTCCTGGCGGGCCCGGGCGCCCGAACTCGCGCTGATCGGGCTGATGCTCGCGGTGCTGGTGCCGCTCCTGAGCCGCCATCGCGGGCTGGTGGCGGACCAGCGCCGCTTCCCCCTCTTCCGCCTCGGCTTCCTGGCGCTGACCCTCGGCTTCGTCGGCTGGTACGCGCAGGCGCAACTCTCGATCGTGACCCTCGTCGGCCTCGTGCGGGCCGCCACCGTGACCCACGACCTCGCCTTCCTGCTCTACGACCCGCCCTCGCTGGTGCTCTGGGCCTTCGCGCTGGCCGCCCTGGTGGCCTGGGGGCGCGGCACGTTCTGCGGCTGGCTCTGCCCCTTCGGCGCGCTGCAGGAACTCGTCGCGCTGCTCGCCCGGCCGCTGCGCATCCGCCCGGTCGCGGTGCCGCCCGGCCTCGACCGGTCGCTGCGGTCGCTGAAATACGTCGTGCTCGCCGGCATCCTCGGTGCCGCCGCCGCGGGGTCGCCCCTCGCCGACACCCTGTCCGAGGTCGAGCCGTTCAAGACCGCCATCACCCTGTACTTCGTCCGGGCGTGGCCGTTCGTTGCCTACGCGGCCGGGCTGCTGGTGCTCAACCTGCTCGTCTACAAGGGCTTCTGCCGCTACCTGTGCCCGCTCGGCGCCGCCCTCGCCCTCCTCGGGCGGGTCCGCGTCCTCGACTGGATCCCGCGCCGGGCGGAGTGCGGCTCGCCGTGCCAGCTCTGCAAGGTCCGCTGCCGCTACGGCGCCATCGCGCCCTCCGGCCGGGTCGACTACGCCGAGTGCTTCCAGTGCATGGAGTGCGTGACGATCATCCACGATCCCGGGCAGTGCGTGCCGCAGGTCGTGGCGCGCAAGCGGGGCCGCCGCGCCGCGCACCGGCCGGTGACCGTCGGATGAGCGCGCCGCCGCCCTTCGCGCCGGCCCGGCGCCGGCTCCTCGTCGGGGCCGCGGGGCTGGCCGCGCTCGGCGGCGTCGCGGCGTTCCGCGCCGCCGCGGCGTCGCGCGGGCTGGCGCTGCGCACCCGCGCCGGCCTCGCCTTCGGCACCACCGTGGCCCTGACCGCCGCCGGGCCCGACCCGTCCGCGGTCGAGGCTGCGCTCGACGACGGGTTCGCGGCGATGCGCGCCGTGGAGGCGGCCGCCAGCCTGTTCCGGGCCGACAGCGCCCTGGCCCGCCTCAACCGGGACGGGTCCCTCGAGGCGCCCGACCCGCACCTGCTCGCCCTGCTGCGCTTCGCCCTCGCCCTCGCGGCCGAGACCGGCGGCGCCTTCGACCCGACCGTCCAGCCGCTCTGGCCGGTCTGGGCCGGCGCGGCCGCCCGCGGCGAGCGCCCCGGGGCGGAGGCCCTGCGGGGGGCCCTGTCGCGGGTCGGCTGGCGGCGCGTGCGGGTCGCGACGGACCGGATCGTCCTGGAGCCCGGGACGGCCCTGACGCTGAACGCCTTGATACAGGGCTACGCGGCCGACCAGGTCATGGCGGCTTTCCGGGCGCGCGGCATCGACGACGCCTTCGTGGATACCGGCGAGTTCGGCGCCGCCGGCGCGCATCCGGACGGCGCGCCCTGGCGCCTCGGGCTGGCCGATCCCCGCCATCCCGGCGACATCGCCGCCGTCATCGCCCCGTTCACCGGCTTCGCCGCGACCTCGGGCGACTACAACATGAGCTTCTCGCACGACCGCACCGACCACCACATCTTCGACCCGGCCACCGGCCGGTCGCCGCGCGGCCTGTCGTCGGTGACGGTCACTGCGCCGACGGGGCTCGTCGCCGACGGGCTGTCGACCGCCTGCATGGTCCTGGGCCGCGCGCGCGGCGCGGACCTCGTCGCGGCCCGTCCGGGCTGCGCCGTGCGCTTCACCGGGAAGGGCTGACACATCCGGCCCCGTCGTGCGGGGCGAGCCCCGAACCGCGGCGCGCGCCCTGCCCTCCCGGGGCCGATGGCTCTACGGAGGGTCCGATCTGCGGCGCAGGCCCTGCATGCGCCCGGACCGGAGAGGACCGTCAGGAGACGCGCGTGACCGAAGCGACCGGGCCGTACTGGCCGACGGATGACTGGGCGGAGCAGGACCCGGGTGCGGCGGGGCTCGATGCCGGGCGGCTCGCGGACGCGGTGGCGTTCGCGCAGGCCCACGAGAGCGCGTGGCCGCGCAGCCTGTACTATCCCGACGGGCGCTACGTCGGGATCGTCGAGTGGAACGAGACGGGGCCCTGGAGCGCCGTCGACGGGCCGGTGCGCCCGCGCGGCGGCCCGGCGGGCGTGATCCTGAAGGCCGGCCGGCGCGTCGCCGCCTGGGGCGACACGGCCCGCCCGGACATGACCTTCTCGATCGCCAAGAGCTACCTCGCGGTGCTGGCCGGCCTCGCCCACGACGACGGCCTGATCCCCGACGTCGACGCGCCGGTGCGCGACAGCGTACCCGACCCGCTCCTCGACGGCCCGCACAACGGCGCGATCACGTGGAGCCACCTCCTGCAGCAGTCGAGCGAGTGGCAGGGAACGCTGTTCGGCAAGTCCGATCAGGTCGATCATTTCCGGCAGATCGGCCCGGGCGCCGACAACAGCCGCAAGGGCGAGGCGCGGGCGCTGCGGTGCCCCGGCACCTACTACGAGTACAACGACGTCCGGGTGAACCTGCTGTCGTACTGCCTGATGCGCCGCTTCGGCCGGGCCCTCCCGGACGTGCTCCGCGAGCGGATCATGGATCCGATCGGCGCCTCCCGCGACTGGGCGTGGCACGGCTACGACACGGCCTGGGTCGCGGTCGACGGCGCGCGGGTCCAGTCGGTCCCCGGCGGCGGCCACTGGGGCGGCGGCCTGTTCATCGGGGCCGACGACCACGCCCGCTTCGGTCTCCTCGTCGCCCGCGGCGGCGCCTGGAACGGGCGGCAGCTCCTCTCGGAGCGCTGGATCCGCGCCATGCTGACGCCCTCTCCGACCCTCGACAGCTACGGCTACCTCTGGTGGCTGAACCGCGGCGCGGCCGCCAAGCCGGAACTGCCGGCCTCGGCCTTCAGCGCCCTCGGGGCGGGCAACAACGTGATCTGGTGCGACCCCGAGCACGACCTCGTCGCGGTCCTGCGCTGGATCGACAAGGCGGCCCTCGACGGCTTCCTGCTGCGCCTCGTGGCGGCCCTGCGCCCGTAGGCGGGCCGGCGGCGCTAGCGGCCCCTGACGTGATCGACGAAGCTCCGGAGCAGCGGCCGCATCTGGCGGCGGCTCGGGTAGTAGAGGAAGAAGCCGGGGAAGGGCGGGCACCACGCGTCGAGGACCCGGATCAGACGGCCGGCCGCGATGTCGGCCGCCACCTGCGCCTCGAAGAGGTGGGCGAGACCGGCGCCGCCGCGCGCCGCTTCGGCCACCAGCCCGTCATCGTCGAGGACGAGGGTGCCGGTGACCGGGATCGACTGGGCGATCCCGTCCTTCTCGAGTTCCCAGAGGTAGAGGCCACCGCTCGGGAAGCGGCGCCGGACGCAGACATGCCGGTGCAGGTCCTGCGGGTCCGCGGGCGTCCCGTGGCGGGCGAGATAGTCCGGCGCGGCGACGATCGCGCCGCGCTGCGGCGGCCCGAGCGGCACCGCGATCATGTCCTGGTCCAGGCTCTCGGCGAAGCGGACGCCGGCATCGAACCCCTCGGCGACGATGTCGCGGAAGCCGTCCTGCGCGCGGATCTCGATCTCGACGCCCGGATGCGCGCGGGTGAACGCGACGGCGAGCGGCAGCAGCAGCATCTCGGCGGCCGACCGCGGCACCGAGATCCGCAGCGTCCCGGTGAGCCGCCGCTCCGCGGCGGTCGCCACCTCGACCGCGTCGGCGATCGCCGCGAGGGCGGGCTCGAGACCGTCGAGCAGGCGCTGGCCCGCCTCGGTCGGGGCGACGCTGCGGGTCGTCCGCGCGAGGAGGCGCACGCTGAGGCTCGCCTCCAGGCCGTTGATCGCGTGGCTCACCGCCGAGACCGAGAGCCCGAGATCGCGTGCGGCGCCGCGGAAACTCCGGCGCGCCGCGACCGCGGCGAAGAGCGACAGGGCGGGGAGGTCGGCGCGTCTCACTGTTGAGCCGCATAGAACAGCCTGCGCCGCAGGTCACGGATTATCGCCGCCGTCGGCCCGTGCGAAGTCCGGGCCGCATCACGGGAGGCCCGCATGGATCACCGTCGACTCGGAACCGAACTCACCGTCTCCGCCCTCGGCCTCGGCTGCATGGGCATGAGCTACGCCTATGGCGGCCAGCCCGAGGGTGAGGCCACCGCCACGCTGCGCCGCGCCGTCGACCTCGGCATCAACCTCTTCGACACGGCCGAGATGTACGGCCCCTTCGAGAACGAGAAGCTGGTGGGCAAGGCCCTGGCGCCGGTCCGCGACCGGGTGATCATCGCCACCAAGTTCGGCTTCAAGATCTCCGAGACCGGCCAGGGTCCCGACCGGATCATCGGCGTCGACAGCCGGCCCGAGCACGTCCGGGCGGTCTGCGACGCCTCGCTCCGGCGCCTCGGCGTCGACGTCATCGACCTGTTCTACCAGCACCGGGTGGATCCGGCGGTGCCGATCGAGGACACGGTCGGCGCCATGGCCGATCTCGTGCGGGCCGGCAAGGTACGGGCGCTCGGCCTGTCCGAGGCCGGCGCGGCCACGATCCGGCGGGCCCACGCGGTCCACCCCATCGCCGCCGTGCAGAGCGAGTACTCCCTCTGGAGCCGCGATCCCGAGGCCGAGGTGCTGCCGACCTGCCGTGAACTCGGGATCGGCTTCGTGCCGTACAGCCCCCTGGGGCGCGGACTCCTGACCGGCGCGATCCGCGACCGCGACAGCCTCGCCGCCGACGATTACCGCCGCACGATGCCGCGCTTCGCGGCGGAGAACCTCGCGGCCAACCAGCGGCTGCTCGACACGCTCGCCGCCCTGGCGCGCGACAAGGGCGTCACGCCGGCCCAGCTCGCCATTGCCTGGGTGCTGAACCAGGGCGACTTCATCGTGCCGATTCCGGGCGCCCGCAAGATCCGGAACCTCGAGGAGAACGCGGCGGCGGCCGGTCTCGTCCTGGCCGAGACCGACCTGCGGGCCATCGCGGACGCGATGCCCGCCGAGGCGGTGACCGGCGACCGCTACGGTGCCGCCGGGCTGGCGATGGTCGGTCTCTGAACCGTCAGAGCGCCGCGATGGTCTCGGCCATCGCGCGCGCCCGCGGCACAAGGCTTCCCACCTCCAGGTACTCCTCGGGCGAGTGGGCCTTGCCGCCCACCGGGCCCACGGCGCAGAGCGTGGGGCACCCGACGCTGGCGGTGAAGCCCGAATCGGCGCAGCCGCCTGCGAACTCGCCGGTGACGGGGTTGCCGCCCTCCGCGCTCACCCTTGCGTAGGTGTCGAACAGCGCCCGCGAGGCCTCGTCCTGCACGAGCGGCAGGAACTCGCCCTTGATGGTGAGATGCGCGGTCGTGTCCGGCACCGTCGATCCGGCCACGATCGCGGCGATCCGGTCCATGGCGGCCTCGCGGTCGGGCGGGGTCACGTAGCGCAGGTCGATCTCGCAGGTGACCCGGGGCGCCACGGTGTTCACCGACTGGCCGCCGGAGACCAGGCCGACATTGACCGTGGTGCCGCGGTCGAGGTCGGTCAGCGCGTGGAGCGCGACGGTCTTGTGGGCGAGCTCTAGGATGGCGCTGCGCCCGTCGGCGTAGTTGCCGCCGGAATGGGCCGCCCTGCCGAGCACCTCGAGGTGCATGAACACCCCGCCCTTGCGGCCGGTGACGACGTTGCCGGTCGGCCGCCCCGGCTCGGAATTCAGCACCGCGCGGGCGCCCCGGGCGGTCTCCTCGATGATCGGCCGGCAGGCCGGCGAGCCGATCTCCTCGTCGCTGGTGAACAGGCCGACGAGCGGCACCGGCGCGCCGCCGGCGCGGTGATAGGCGGCCAGCACGAAGGCGTTCATCACGAGGCCCGCCTTCATGTCGGCGACGCCCGGCCCATAGGCGCGGCCGTCGGCGACCCGGAACGGCCGGCGGGCCGGCTCCCCCTTCGGGAAGACGGTGTCGCGGTGGCCCATGAGCACGACCGGCCGGTTGCCGCCGCCCGATCCGGCCACGCTCGCCTTCAGCGCGTCGCCGTAGCCGTCGACCGGGATCGTGGTCACCGGGATGCCGTGGCCGGCGAGGAACTCCGCGATGCGGATGCCGACCGCGTCGACGCCCGGCTTGTCGTAGGAGCCGGAATCGATGTTCACCAATTCCTCGAGGAGCGCCAGCATCGCGCCCTCCTGCCCGTCGAGCCAGCGGAGGACGTCGGTGTCATGGGCGGTCATGGGGGCCTCATACCGGGGTCAGCAGGATTGCGCAGACCGTCTTTGCGAGCGCAGCGAAGCAACCCAGCGTCGCGCAACCTCTGGCAGCATAGCGCAGACTGGATTGCTTCGCTCCGCTCGCAAAGACGGCGCCGCTTCCGAACCGGACGTGGGTGTGATCGGCGACGGCTATTCCACAGTGACCGACTTGGCGAGATTGCGGGGCTGGTCGACGTCTTTCCCCATGAATACCGCCGTGTGGTAGGCGAGCAGCTGGATCGGCACCGCGTACACGATCGGCGCCACCGTCGGGTCGAGCGCCGGCATGGTGAAGGTCGCGAGCGTGTCGAGCCCGTGCTCGGCCGCGCCCTTGGCGTCGCCGATCAGCACGATGCGCCCGCCGCGGGCGGCCACCTCCTGCATGTTCGAGACGGTCTTCTCGAACACCGCGTCGTGCGGCGCGATCACGATCACCGGCACGCTCTCGTCGATCAGCGCGATCGGCCCGTGCTTCAGCTCGCCCGCCGCGTAGCCCTCGGCGTGGATGTAGCTGATCTCCTTGAGCTTCAGCGCGCCTTCCAGCGCCATCGGGTAGCTGGTGCCGCGGCCGAGATAGAGCACGTCCCGCGCCTTCGCGACCTCCCGGGCCAGACCCTCGATCGCCGCCTCGTGGGTGAGCGCCTCGGCCATCAGGCCCGGCGCCTTGATCAGGCCGTCGATCAGCCGCCGCTCGCCCGCCGCGTCGAGGGTGCCGCGCGCGCGGCCCGCCGCGATGGCGAGGCAGAGCAGCACGGTGAGCTGGCACGAGAACGCCTTGGTGGAGGCGACGCCGATCTCCGGCCCGGCCAGCGTCGGCATCACCACGGAGGATTCCCGCGCGATCGTCGAGGTCGGCACGTTGACCACGCTCAGCGTGTGCTGGCCCTTCGACTTCGCGTAGCGCAGGGAGGCCAGCGTGTCGGCGGTCTCGCCCGACTGCGAGATGACCAGCGTCAGCCCGTCCTTCTCCAGCGGCGCCTCGCGGTAGCGGGCCTCGGAGGCGACGTCGATCTCCACCGGCAGGCGCGCCACCTGCTCGAACCAGTACCGGGCGACGAGGCCCGCGTAGTAGGCCGTGCCGCAGGCGGTGATGTAGACGCGGCTGAGCTTGGCGAAGTCGAAGGGCAGCGCCTCGGGCAGCGCCACCCGCCCCTGCGCCATGTCGACGTAGTGGGCGAGCGTGCGGCCCACCACCTCGGGCTGCTCGTGGATCTCCTTGGCCATGAAGTGGCGGTACTCGCCCTTGTCGATCCGGTAGGCCTGCGTGGCGATCGTCTGCCGGGCGCGCTCGACCGTGGCGCCCGACGCGTCGCGGATCTCGGCGCCGCCGCGGGACAGGATCGCCCAGTCGCCCTCGTCGAGATACGTGATCGCGTCGGTGAACGGGGCGAGCGCCAGGGCGTCGGAGCCCAGGTAGGTCTCGCCCTCGCCGAAGCCGATGGCCAGCGGCGCGCCGTGGCGGGCCCCGATCAGCAGGTTCTCCTCGCCGGAGAAGAGGAAGCCCAGCGCGAAGGCGCCGCGCAGCCGCGGCAGGGCGGCGGCCACGGCCTCCACCGGCCCCATCTGCCGGTCCATGTTGCGGCTGACGAGCTGGGCGACGACCTCGGTGTCGGTCTCGGTCTCGAAGACGACGCCGTCGGCCTCCAGCTCCTGCTTGAGCTCGCGGAAGTTCTCGATGATGCCGTTGTGCACGACGGCCAAGCGCTTGGTGGCGTGCGGGTGGGCGTTGGTCTCGTTAGGCCGGCCGTGGGTGGCCCAGCGGGTGTGGCCGATGCCAATCGTGCCGGTGAGCGGCTCCTGGGCGAGCCTGGCTTCCAGGTTGACCAGCTTGCCCGAGGCCCGGCGCCGCGCCAGCCGGCCGTGCTCCAGGGTGGCGATGCCGGCGGAATCGTAGCCGCGGTACTCGAGCCGCCGCAGGGCCTCGATCACCTGCCCCGCCACCGCGTCGCGCCCGACGATGCCGACGATGCCGCACATAGGAGTGTCTCTCGCTGTCGCGCCCGGATGGCCACGCGCAGGTCGTGCGCAAGGTCCGGGCCGCCCCGCGCCGTGCGGGGCCGAGCGGGACTTCTACCGGATCGGCACGGCGCAGGGCCAGCCCCGCCCGCGCGGCGTGCCCGGCCTCACGCCTTGCCGCGCCGCGCCTTCTCGGCCTGCAGCGCCGCGCGCTTCTCCCCGGCCCAGCCCGGCTTCACCGCCTGCCGGCCCCGGGCCACCGCCATGGCGTCCGCCGGCACGTCGTCGGTGATCACCGAGCCGGAGGCGACGTAGGCCCCCTCCCCCACCGAGACGGGGGCGACCAGGGCCGAGTTCGAGCCGATGAAAGCGCCCGCGCCGATCGTGGTCCGGTGCTTGAGCACGCCGTCGTAATTGCAGGTGATCGTGCCGGCGCCGATATTGGCCTTGGCGCCGACCTCCGCGTCGCCGAGATAGGTGAGGTGCGCGGCCTTGGCGCCGGCCCCCATCCGGGCGTTCTTCAGCTCGACGAAATTGCCGAGCTCCGCGCCGGCCTCCAGAACGGCGTGGCCGCGCAGCCGCACGAACGGCCCGATCTTCACGCCCGCCTCCAGGCTGGTCTCGGTGAGATGCGCGAAGGCCCGCACGGTGCAGCCCTCCGCGACCCGCACGCCGGGGCCGAACACGACGTTGGGCTCCACGATCACGTCGCGCCCCAGCACCGTGTCGTGGCTGAGGAACACCGTCTCGGGGGCGATCAGCGTGGCGCCGCCCAGCATGGCGCTGCGGCGCAGCTGCGCCTGGATCGCGGCCTCCGCGACGCTGAGCTGCACCCGGTCGTTCACGCCCTGCGCCTCGGCCTCGTCCACCGGCACGACCGTGACGGGCAGCCCGTCGGCGACCGCGAGCGCGACCGCGTCGGGCAGGTAGTACTCGCCGGCGGCGTTGTCGTTGCCGATGCGGGTGAGCAGGGCCAGGGCGTGCCGTCCGGCGAGCGCCATCAGCCCGGCATTGCACAGGGTCACGGCCCGCTCGGCCGCGCTCGCGTCCTTCTCCTCGCGGATGGCGAGCACGCGGTCGCCCTCGGTCAGCACCCGCCCGTAGCCGGAGGGTGTCGCCGTCTCGAAGGCCAGCACGGCCACCGCGGCGCCGTCGGCCAGGGGCGCGCGGAGACGCAGGAAGGTGTCGGCCGAGACGAGCGGCGTGTCGCCGAAGGCGATCACCACGTCGTCGTCGGGGTCGGTCAGGATCTCCCGGGCCGCCAGGACCGCATGGGCGGTGCCGAGGCGCTCGGCCTGCGGGAAGACCCGGGCGCCGGGGGCCGCCCGCGCGATCTCGGCGGCGACGTCGTCGCGGCCGGGCTCGGCCACCACGGTGATCCGGCCCGCGCCCGCCGCC
The DNA here is from genome assembly GCF_021398735.1 of Methylobacterium oryzae. Taxonomy (NCBI): domain Bacteria; kingdom Pseudomonadati; phylum Pseudomonadota; class Alphaproteobacteria; order Hyphomicrobiales; family Methylobacteriaceae; genus Methylobacterium; species Methylobacterium oryzae. The sequence continues at coordinate 2,317,621 of NZ_CP090349.1, read as the reverse complement.
TGGACGGCGGCCAGGACGTGGCCGAGCATGCTGCGCCCGGCGATCCGGTGCAGCACTTTCGGCAGGTCCGAGCGCATCCGCGTGCCCTTCCCGGCCGCGAGCACGATGGCGGTGAGGCTGCGCGAGGGCGTTCCGGTCGGGGTCATCGCGGGTCCAGGCATCGATCGAGGGCCAAGACGGATGGGCCGGACGGGCGCCCGGCGCAACCCCGTCCGGGCCGATCAGCGCAGCGCCAGGGCGACGTGCTGGCCCGAACCGTGGGCGAAGCGCTCCCGGCGGCGCTCGATCGAGCTCGGGATCCGCAGGGATTCCCGGTACTTCGCCACCGTGCGCCGCGCGATGTCGACGCCCTCCCCGCGCAGCTTCTGCACCAGGGCGTCGTCGGACAGCACGTCGTCCGGCGTCTCGCCGTCGACGAGCTGCTTGATGCGGTGGCGCACCGCCTCGGAGGAGTGGGCGGCCGCGCCGGCCGCCCCGGGGATCGCCGCGGTGAAGAAGTACTTCATCTCCAGGGTCCCGCGGCTCGTGCCGATGGCCTTGTTGGAGGTGACCCGCGAGACGGTCGATTCGTGCATGCCGATCGCCTCGGCCACGGTCTTGAGGTTCAGCGGCCGCAGGTGCGTGACGCCGTGGACGAAGAACCCGTCCTGCTGGCGGACGATCTCGGTGGCGACCTTCAGGATGGTGCGGGCGCGCTGCTCCAGCGAGCGGGTCAGCCAGTTGGCGTTCTGGAGAGCTTCCGACAGGAAGGCCTTGTCGCCCTCCGCGGCGGCGTTGCGCGAGACGCGGGCGTAGTAGCTCTGGTTCACCAGGACCCGGGGCAGCGCCTCGCTGTTCAGCTCGACCAGCCAGGAGCCGTCCGGCGCCGCGCGCACGAATACGTCCGGGACCAGGACCTCGACGGCGCTCGACCCGAAGGCCCGGCCGGGCTTCGGATCCAGGCGGCGGATCTCGCCCAGCATGTCGACGAGGTCCTCGTCGTCGACGCCGCAGAGCCGGCGCAGGGCCGCGAAGTCGCGCTTGGCCACGAGGTCGAGCCGCGAGACCAGCGCCTGCATCGCCGGGTCGAACCGGTCGCGCTCGCGCAACTGGATCGCGAGGCACTCGGCGAGGTCGCGGGCCGCGATCCCGGGCGGGTCGAAGGTCTGGACCAGCGCCAGCATCCGGCCGACGAGGGCCGGGTCGGCGCCGAGCCGCTCGGCCACGCCCTCCACCGTCTCGCGCAGGTAGCCGGCCTCGTCGACGGCGTCGATCAGGAAGCCGCCGATCAGCCGCTCGGCCGGCTCCCGGGTCGCGAGGTCGAGCTGGCCCGCGAGGTGCTCGCGCAGCGAAGTCTCGGCCGTGAGGGTCGCCTCGAAATCGGGCGCCTCGGCGTCGAAGCTGCCGCCGGTGCTGCCGTAGGGCGGCGGCGTCAGCGAGAGCATGTCGCCCCCGCCCGCCTCGCGCGCCTGGACGGGGCTCTCGTCGGGGAAGACGTTGTCGAGGCGCGTGTCGAAGTCGCTCTCGATCTCGCCGCGGCTCGGGTTGAGGTCGGCCGAGAGCCACGAGTCGGGCTCCGGCGCGTCGAAGCCGTCGGCCCCCGCCTCCTCGGCATGGCTGCCCGATTCGGCGGTGTCACCCGCGGCCGGCAGGTCCGGCTCGGCGCGCTCCAGCAGCGGGTTGCGTTCCAGCTCGGCCTCGACGTAGGCCGAGAGATCGAGGTGCGAGAGTTGGAGAAGCTTGATCGCCTGCAGGAGCTGCGGCGTCATCACCAGGGCCTGGCCCTGACGCACTTCCAGCCGTTGCACCAAACTCATGCGAGGCCCCGATGCCCTTCCGGCGCGGTTCGCCAGCCGGAGCCACGCTGCTCACGGCATGGTTCTTGCTTGCTCCGTCGCACTTTCTGTAACGCGATCCGACCCGCGCGTCAAAGCGCGACCGTGCACGCCGTTGTTGGCAAGTGCTCGGCGCTGCGGGACGCGCAGCGTTCCAGTCAGATCCCGATCCGCCGCCCGGCAGTCTGAGGGCAGATCTTAAAGGAAGGTTTGCGCAATCATCCGCGCGCATTTGCCAGGACATCCGAAATCCGCCGGCAAAGCTTTGTCTGGTTGCAGACGCTTCCCCCGCTAGATGCAATATCCGCTCGCTATTCCGTGTTGATCCGAGCATGGCTCGGGGGTGCGCCGCGGTTCCCGCACGAGAGCCGCTGCGCGGAGGTCGATTTCTGCGTACGCGTTTGCCGATGCCGCATCAGAACCGCCTTCTGGCCGCCCTATCCGAGGCGGACGGCGCACTGCTCGGGCCTCATCTGGAGGCGATCGACCTGCCCCTCGGCAAAGTGCTCGTCGAGCCGGCCGCCGCGATCCCGCACGCGGTCTTCATCGACACCGGCCTGTGCTCGGTGGTGTCGACTCTCGCCGAGGGCGGCCGGATCGAGGTCGGCCTGTTCGGACGCGACGGCATGGCCGCACCGGCGCTGCTGCTCGGAACCGACACGATCCCGTACCAGATTTTCATGCAGGTCGCAGGCCGAGGGCGCCGGATCTCCGTGCCGGCCCTGCGCGACGCCCTGAAATCCAGCCCGTCGATGCGCAACCTGCTGCTGCGCTACGTCCAGACCTTCCTGGTCCAGGTCGCCCAGACCGCGATCGCCAACGCGGGCGCGCCCGCCGAGGAGCGGCTCGCGCGGTGGCTCCTCATGTACCACGACCGGCAGGACGGCGACGACCTGTCGGTGACGCACGAGTTCCTGTCGATCATGCTCGGCGTGCGCCGCCCGACCGTCACGGTCGCGATCCACACTCTGGAGGGCGCCGGCCTGATCCGGGCCCGGCGCGGCCGGATCCGGGTCCTGAGCCGCACCCGCCTGGAGGAGGCCGCCGGCCAGACCTACGGCCCGGCCGAGGCCGAGTACGAGCGCCTGATCGGCCCGCTGCGGCGGCCTCAGAGCACGCTGGCGTAGGGGACTTCGGCCACCACCGCGCCGGCCTCGTCGGTGATGACGAAGGTGTCGGCGCGCCAGCCGCGCGGCGCGCCGTAGACGTGCGGCAGCCGGCGCATCTCGCGCAGGATGTCGCGAGCGAGGTGCTCGGCCGCCGTCCGATCGGGCAGATCGTCGCCCTCCCGATCGGCGATCAGCGTGCCGTGCCGCCGGACGTTGAGGAAGAAGCGGGGCAGGTGACATCCCCTTCGAGGATCGGCCAGCGGGGCCTTCGGGGCGCCCGCCGAAGACCGCGTGCCGCGCCATCGGGAACGGCGTCGCGGGCCTGAGCGGCGTGTCGGATCGGCGCGAACCACGCCGCGCGGGTTACCGGCCGCCGAGTGTCCGCCGAGACGGGCGGCCCGCGCAAGGGCAACCCGAGCGAGGGCAACCCGCGCGAGGGCGGCTGCGGCAGTTCGCGCACCGACGGGTACCGGGCCGACCGCGCCGGCCATATCGTACTTTCGTGCAGAGGGTTCGGGGCCGAATCAGTCCGGCCGCACGCGCGGCGTCTGTCCACACTCATACATTTTTCTGAGGGCGGGTGGATCGCGGCCCGCGCGGCCGCGTTCTTCGCGCGGTCGCCGCGGCGCGAGGATCCGGCGGCCCGTCGCGCGAGGCCGTGCGGCGCCCACACACAGGTTAACGACACCGCTCAGGTCGCGGCGCACGCTCCTCAGCTGGCCGTGAGGTTCTGCGCCATGCGCTACTTCACCGATTTCACCGACGACCGCGGCCTGTCCCTCGACGAGGAGGGGCTGCCCTTCGCCGATCGTCACGAGGCGTGCCTGTCGGCGACCGAGGCCCTGATCGAGGCCGTGCATGACCGGCTCCGCGTCCGGGCGGACCGACCGGCCCCCGGAGATGCCGGCCTGGTGCTGGAGGCGCGGGTCCGCGACGCGACCGGCAGCACGGTCTTCCGCGCCCGCCTCACCCTCGACCTGGACTGGCAGCCCTCCGACGGCTGAGCGCGGGCCCTACCAGCCGCAATTGGGGATCGGCGGCTGCGCTTTGGCCATGGCCGACTTCTCGATCGGCACCATCGCGCCCCAGGCGTATTTCTGGGCGTGGGGCGTGACGTTGGCGAAGAGGCAGCCGAGCTGGAAGTGGGTCGCGCCCATCTCGCCCGCGAAGCCCATGCAGTCCAGGAAGGTCCAGGTCTTCGGCACCGGGGTCATGGACCGCCAGCGCGGCATCGCCACGGGCGAGCAGACTTTGACCGCCCCGGTGCCGTCGTCGGCGTTGAGCGCGTCCCCCTGGCTCTGCGCCGCGGAGGGGGCGAGGCCGAGCAGGAGGATTGCCGCGAGAATCGCTCGGCCGGGGATCTGGGCGTGTCGGCTCATCGGGTCAGCGCATCGTCCACCACAGGGCCGCGAGGATCGCGAAGCCGAGAACGTTGTAGAGGATCGCCCAGATCCAGACACCCAGGACGGCGCGGCTCGGCTGCCGCGGTCGCGACCGGCCGGGGCGCAGGCGGTTCCGGTCCTCCGGAGTCGGCCAGATCGCCGCCCGGGGCGCCTTGAGGAGCCGCGTCAGCACCTCCGGGAGGTGCGGGCCGGGCGGTGTCTCGCCGGTCATGGCGGTCTCCGATGCGACGATGGGCGGGTCCGGGGCGGAACCGCCCGGAGCCGGACCGGTTCGGGCGACGGGCCGTCCGGCGACGACCGCCGCTCACAGTACCGTGCTGGGTGCCTGCGGGTAGTATTGGTAGGCCCAGGTCTCCGAGAGCAGCCTCTCCCCGGACTTCAGCTGCAGACGCATCTCCACCGGATCCGGACCCTCGGCGTAGACCTTGAGAAAGACCCGCCAGGGGCTCGGCTTGCCGTAGGGCGCCCAGGTGGCGCCGACTTCCTCCACGCTGCCGCGCGACAGGGTGAGCGCGACCGTGGCCTTCTCGGGATCGAGGCCCGACAGGGCCGCGCCCTCGAATTCCAGCACGAACTGCCGCACGAGGTTGGCCCGGCCCGGGCGTCTGTCGGCATCCGCGAGCCACGCGGCCTTGGTGGCCCGGGTCGCGACGCACCGGGCGAGGTCGGTGGCGACCGGCTCCTTGACGGTCCAGCGCAGCCGGTAGGCGAAGCTGCGGTCCGACCCGGCCTGCGGCGCGTCGTCCGGCACCCAGAGAGCGACGATGTTGTCGTCGGTCTCCTGATGGGTCGGGATCTCCACGAGCTGGACGCTGCCGCGGCCCCAGTCGCCCTGCGGCTCGACCCAGATGTCGGGACGGTTCTCCTCGAAGCCGTCGTCGATGTAGTTCTCGTAGGCGCGGTCGCGCTGGAGCAGGCCGAAGCCCTTCGGCGACCGGTCGGCGAAGGCGCTGACGCTGAGGCGGGGCGGGTTGTTGAGCGGCCGCCAGATCAGCTCGTCGGCGCCGGTCTGCATCAGCAGCCCGTCGGAATCGTGCACCTCGGGCCGCCAGTCGCTCGCGAGGAAGCGGCTCATGCCCTCCGAGTACCACAGCATCGAGGTCAGGGGCGCCATGCCGAACCGCTCGACCGCCTTGCGCATGTAGACCGTGCAGGCGACGTCGATGACGACGTGCGGCTCCTTCCGGGCGACGAACCGGTAGGCGCCGGTGAGGCTCCGGCCCTCGAGGAGCGCCAGCACGGTCACGGCGCCGTCCGCGGCCGGGCTGACGTAGAAGCGCGTGAAGACCGGGAATTCCTCGGTCTTCCCGGGCCCGGGCGCCGTGTCGATCGCGATGCCCCGGGCCGAGGCCCCGTACTGGGCTCCGTCCCCGGCGGCGCGGAAGTACGACGCGCCCAGGAAGGCCAGCCAGTCGCCGTCGTCGCCCGGCTGCCCGGCGGGCGCCTTCTGGAACCGGAACCCCGCGAAGCCCGCCCCGTCCGGAACGTCCTTGGCCGGGTTGCCCGGCGGGTAGGTGAACAGGTCGTGGCTGTAGAGCACCTCGCGGGCCTGCCCGCCCTCCAGGGCGTAGACCTTCACGGGATGGCGGAAGAAGTTGCCGAGGTGGAAGAAGGTCACCGGGTACGGGCTGTCGGCGAACAGGGCGTGGCCCGGCGGGTAGCGGATCTCCTGGAGCGGCCCGTAGGTCAGGGCGTCGAGGGCCGCCGAGGCGGGCGCCTCCGGGGGCGGCGCGTAGGGCCGGTCCCGCAGCGTCCGGGCGAGATCCTTCAGCCGGTCGAGGTCCATGGGCTCGGGCGGTGCGAGGCGCGGCCCGCCGCCGGCGGCCCGGGCGAGGCCGGGATACGGCGCGAGGGCGAGGAGCCCGATGGCGGTCAGGACGCGGCGCGTGATCAAGCTGGAACCCCCGGATTCGGTCGGGCCTCGCGACCCGCGCCGCCCTCTAGCCACGCCGGCGCGGCGGCGCAATTTCCCGGCCGCGGCTCAGCTCCGCGGACCGCAGTTGCCGGTGCTGCCGTCGGTCGTCCAGAGGTTGGCGCCGCCCCCCGGCGGGCACTGCCCCGGCAGCGCCAGGGTGATCAGCTTCGCGAAGGTGTTGGCCTCGTCCTCGCCGTAGCCGATCTCGCCGACCATGCGGCCGGTCCTGTCGAACAGCGCCACGGTGGCGGAATGCTCCATCGTGTAGTCGCCGTCCTTGGTCGGCACGCGCTTGTAGGCGACGTGGTAGGCGTCGGTCATGCGGGCGACCTGCTGCGGCGTGCCGACGAAGCCGCGGATCCGCGGATCGAACGAGGCCAGGTACGCCCGCAGGGTGTCGGGCGTGTCCCGCTCCGGGTCGAGGGTGACGAAGACGACGTTGAGGCGATCCGCGTCGCGGCCCATCCGGCCGAGGGCCGACGCCAGGGTCGCGAGCGTGGTCGGGCAGACGTCCGGGCAGTGGGTGAAGCCGAAGAACAGGACGGACGGCTTGCCGCGGAGATCGGCCTGGGTCACCGGGCGGCCGTCGAGATCCGCCATCGTGAACGGGCCGCCGACCTTCCGGGAATGGCTGAACCGCGATCCCTGCTGGAGGACGATCGCCCCGGTGCCGGTAGCGATCACGGCGACGAGGGCGGCGGAGGCGATGAGGGCGAGAGGGCTCGGTGCCATGCTGTGACCTGCGACGGCGCGTCGGGGTGGCCGGTATCGATGCCGCCAATATGGGGTCCGTGTCGACAGGCGTGAGGCCGCGGCCTCCCGTGCGGGGCCGGACCTGGAGAGGCGACGACGTCAGGAACACGCCTGGGAGCGGCCGGTTGGCCAGGGTACGGGCGCTCGCGCCATCCGGCGCCGGGACACTCGGGCCGCGGGCCCGACCGTCCCCTCCGCGACCGTGCACGGGAGCCGCCCCAGATGGCCCAGCAGATCCCCGTCGACCCGCAGGCCCGGGCCGACGATCCCCGCCGCGACGCCGAGCGGGACGACGCCACCCACGCCATCGCCGATGACGTCGCCTATCAGCGCCACGTCCTGGTCAACGTCGTGTTCGTGGGGCCCCCCGGCGCGGGCGACCGGGGTTGGGTCCTGATCGACGCCGGCGTGATGGGCGCGAAGCGCGGGATCGAGGCCGCGGCCCGGGCCCGCTTCGGCGAAGGCGCCCGGCCGGCCGCGATCGTCCTGACCCATGGCCATTTCGACCATGTCGGCGTCCTGGAGGACCTCGCGGAGGACTGGGACGTCCCGGTCTACGTGCACGCCCTGGAGCGGCCCTATCTCGACGGCAGCGCCGCCTACCCGACGCCGGATCCGAGCGTCGGCGGCGGGCTCCTCGGCCGCCTGTCGCCGCTGTTCCCGACGAGCCCGGTCGACGTCTCAGGGCGGCTCCGCCTCCTGCCGGAGGACGGTTCGGTGCCGCCCCTGCCCGGCTGGCGCTGGATCCACACGCCCGGCCACGCGCCGGGCCACGTCTCGCTCTGGCGCGAATCCGACCGGACGCTGATCGCGGGCGACGCCTTCATCACCACGGCGCAGGAATCCGCCTACGCGGTCGCGACGCAGGCGCCGGAGTTGCACGGGCCGCCGATGTACCTGACGATCGACTGGCCGGCGGCGCGCGCGTCGGTGCGGGCGCTCGCCGCGCTCGCCCCGGAGCGGGTTATCACCGGACACGGCCGGCCGCTCCAGGGCGCCGAGATGCGCCGCGCCCTCGACGCCCTGGCGGCGGACTTCGACCGGGTCGCGGTGCCGGAGACGGGCCGGTTCGTGGAGCACCCGCTCGGGGCCGCCGACGGCTCCGCCTACAGGGCGCCGCGCTGACCGACGTGATGCGGCCGCGCGGGCGGAATCCCGCGCCTCACGAGGCCCGCGCGAGATCCTGGAACGGGGCCGGGGATCGCACGGCGGCGAGCACGCCGTCCATCTCGGCCTTCGGCATGGCGTGGCCGAACAGGTAGCCCTGGCCGAAATGGCAGCCCTGTTCGGAGAGCCAGTCGAGGCTGGCGTCGGTCTCGATCCCCTCGGCGGTGGTGGAGAGGCCGAGGCTCGCCCCGAGCTTGATGATGGCGTCGACGAGCTTCGCCCGCTCGTCGCTCATCGTGATGGCGTCGACGTAGCTGCGGTCGATCTTCAGCTTGTCGAACTTCAGTTCGCGCAGGTGGTACAGGCTGGAATAGCCGGTTCCGAAATCGTCCAGCGCGATGCGCACGCCGAGTTCGCGCAGCGACAGCAGGGTCGTCCGGGTCGCCTCCAGGTCCTGGATCAGGGCGCTCTCGGTGATCTCGACCTCCAGGCGCTGCGGCGGGAAGCCGGTCTCGGTCAGGATCCCGAGGATGCGCTGGGCGAGCCACGCGTCCTGGAACTGCTGCGGGGCGATGTTCACCGCGAGGATCAGGTGCGGCGGCCAGGCCCGGGCATCCAGGCAGGCGCGGCGGATCAGGCTGTAGCTGAGATCCGCGATCATCCCGGTCTCCTCGGCCACCGGGATGAACTCGCTCGGGCCCACCACCCCGCGCGTCGGGTGGCGCCAGCGCGCCAGGACCTCGACCCCGACGATCTCCTTCTCGGGGAGCGACACCACCGGCTGGTAGAAGGGCTCGATCGCGCCCGTCTCGATGGCGAGGCGAAGTTCCGTCTCCATGCGGGCGCGGGCGCGCAGCTCCGCGTCCATGGCGCTGCGGAAGAAGCGGACATTGCCGCGCCCGTCCTTCTTGCCCTGGTACATGGCGAGGTCGGCCGCGTGCAGGATCGCGTCGGCGTCCCCGTGCTCGGCCGACACCGCGGCGACGCCGACTGTGGCCCCGACCTTCAGGTCGTTCTGGCTCCACGTCACCGGCTCGGCGATGCGCGCGATGACCGCCTGGGCGAGGCGCCGCAGCGCCTCGCTCTCGTAGCGGAGCGGGACCAGCATGGCGAACTCGTCGCCGCCCAGACGGGCCGCCAGGCCGCCCGACGGCACGAGCTGCTGCAGACGCTCGGCCACGGCGCACAGGACCGCATTCCCGGCCGCGTGGCCGTAGAGGTCGTTGACCGGCTTGAACCGGTCGAGGTCGATGAGGAGCACCGCCGCGTCCGCGGCGCCCGGCGCGTGCGCCCGTTCCACGGCGTCGATGAAGCGGCGACGGTTCGCCAGACCGGTCAGCCCGTCGTGCCGGGCGATCGCCTCGGCCTGCGCGGCGGCGGCGGCGCGCTCGAGCATGAGCCGCCGGAGGATGATCGATTTGCGGATGCTGGCGCCCCACTGCGCCACGCCCATGCAGGCGGCGAGCAGCAGCAGGTCCGTGAGGTTGTAGGTGGCGACGACGCTGTTCAGATACGCGAAGGTCCCGAGCGTGACGCCGACGAACCAGATCCCGACGCCGATCACGAGGAGGCACAGGGTCTCGTACAGCTCGCCGCGGCCCCAGGCTCTCGACGTCTCGATCGGCATGGTCAGGACCCGGTTTCCAACGTCAGAGCGAAGCATGCCGTCCGCTCACGCGCTGTAGATCAGCTCCGGACGCGGCAGCTTCTCTACATCTTTACGGGTCTTTGTCTTGGTTTAATTTGGATTAAATCGCGCCGCCACGCTGCGCGCGGCTCGGGGGCGCCGGTATGTTCCGTCGCGGTAAGAGATGGACAGGGCCGCGCCGTCACGCCTCGTCGACGGCGTCCGGACGCTGCGCGGCCGAGCGGCTCTCCTGGAGGGTGGCGGCGGCCTTGACGATCGACAGGATCCCGCCGCGGGTCGTCTCGTCGGTGATGCTGGTGAAGGCCAGGACGAGTTCCATGACCTTCGGATCCTCGAACAGGGCCGCGGGTCCGACGCGTCCGCCGCCGTTGTCCCGCGGATCCGCGAAGAACGTGTCCACCGGCACCCTCAGCAGGTCGGCGATGGCCTGAAGACGCCCTGCGCCGATGCGGTTGCGCCCCTTCTCGTACTTCTGAACCTGCTGGAAGCTGACGCCGATGGCCTGACCGAGATCGGTCTGGCTCAGGCCCTGTGCCACGCGGAGCGCCGCGATGCGGCCGCCGATCGAGCGATCGGTCTCGGTGGCGGACTTGGGCTTCGGGGAGGACGACATCGAACGGAAACCTTCAGCATGCGGGATGAGTGGCACTTACCCAGAGTCGCGGAAAAAAACACAACCGAAAACTGCTTAGCGCACCAATAAGTTGCGCAATTCCTAGTTGCACTGGACGCATGGCTTGGCTGTTGGTTGTACGCCCAGGGACGGTGAAACCGCAATGGTCAACTGTATCCGTCACGCAGCGCACAGACGGTTTCCCTCCTGCGCCTGTCTTCGCCGGCTACGGCAGCCTCTCAGTCGCCGTGCGCGACGATACATCGGAGATCGGTCGAAGGGGTGGTAAAGTACCGAGGCCTCCGATCGTCGTGGCGGACGGTGACGGATATGTGATGCGGCCGGCATTGTGATGGGACTGCGGCCGCGGGTCTCCATCAAGACATCGGCGATGCAATTCACCGGCGCGAATGTCGCGGCCGGTGGGACACACACCCCTGTTTCCGACATCGGGCCGCGTCTATCGCCGGCCTAAACACTTTAAGTCCCGGTCGAGAAAATCTATGAAATGATGTATTCACCGGCCAGGCTCGACGGTAGAGTCGGTCTCCCATCACAGCGCCCTCGTCGATGACCGACCTTCTCGTCACCCTCCAGGAGCCAGCCGAACCCGCCGGGCAGGCCGGGCCGGGATCCGAGACGTCGGCCCTGCGCGCGCATATCGCGCGGATTCTGCGCAGGCTGCCTCCCGCCAAGGCGACGAAGACGACCTGACCTCGACCGCCGGGAACGGCGCCGCGACCTGCCCGGACGGATCATCCGCTCGGGACGGGCGCCCGGTCCGGACGCCCCTCCTAGGCGACGGCCTCCAGCGGCTGCGGCCGGGCGCGGACGCGATCGAGGATGTCGAGGGTGCGGATGCTGTCCGCGAGCGGCATGATCGGGCTCTCGCGGGCGCCGGCGAGCAGGCAGCGATGCACCTCGTCGATCTGATGCCGCAGCCCGAACCCGAGGTACGGCGTCGGGATCAGCGCGACGCGGCGGAAGTCCAGCGGCTGCAGGAGGCGTTTCGCGAAGGCCAGTCGGTCGACGGCCTGGCGGCGCGGCGGGGCACGGTCGGCGGGCGCCGGCGCGGCGGCGGTGCGCACGCGCGTGAGGAAGGGCGGGCACAGGAACTGCCGGTGCAGGTGGATGCGGCCGCGCGTGCCGACGATCACGGCGGCGTTGTCGGCCTCTCCGGTCGAGCCGCAGCTCAGGGTCGCGGTCCTGGCGTTCCAGCCGAGCGCGAGCGCGGCCTGCTGCGCCGCCGCACCGCCCCGATCGAGGCCGACGCCCGAGACCTCCGTGGGTGCGCCGAACAGGTGGAGCGCCAGCGACACGGGGTAGACCCCGAGATCGAGGATCACCCCGCCTTCGGCCGGATCGTCCGTCCGTCCGGGCGGGTTCAACGCGCGGGGGAAGAACAGGCGGGCGTCGAGATGCAGGGGATCGCCGATCTCTCCCGCCTCCAGCATCGCCTTAGCCCGCACGACGCCGGGCGTGAAGCGCATCCACATCGCTTCCATGCAGAAGACGCCCTTCCGCCGCGCCGCCTCCGCGATGCGCCGCGCCTGCCCGCCCGAGAGCGCGATCGGCTTCTCGATCAGGACCGACTTGCCGGCCTCGATGCAGGCCAGCGCGCTGTCCATGTGGTCGCTGTTGGGCGTGGCGATGTAGACGACGTCGATATCCGGCCGCGCGGCCAGGGCCTCGACGCCGGCGACGGCGGCCGGCGCGCCGGACGCCTGAGAGAAGGCCGCGGCGAAGGCCTGGGCGCTCCCCGTGCTCCGCGCCCCGACGGCTGTGAGGCGCGCGTCCGGCCGCCCGAGAAGGTCGCTGACGAAGCGCTGGGCGATGACCCCGGTGCCGAGGACGCCCCACGAGACGGTCTGTGCCATGGCTAGAACCTGGATCTCAGCTGGATCACGGCGCCGCCGCCGGCATTCTGCATGGCGAGCGCGATCTCGGTGATGTGCAGCACGAACCGCGCCGGGAGCGGCGCCGGAACGCCCGCCCGGATCGCCGCGGCCTGGGCCGCGGGTCCGCGGGCGAAATCCATCTGCGACGGGTAGCTGGGCAGCTTGCCCCCGAAGCGGGGAGTCGGCAGCTTCCGACCGAGGAAGATCCGCCCGGGCAGGTAGCGCTGGATCCGGTGCAGCAGCCGGCCGAGCCGCCCGGGCGCCTCGCCGCTCGGCGAACGGAGATAGACCGGGCCCTGGCTGGCCCACGAATCGGTCACGGTCAGGACGCCCCGGTCGCCGATGATGTGCAGGGAGCGGTCCTGCGGCGCGACGAGGCCGCAGGTGATCCGCGCGACGACGCCGGATCGGAACTCCAGGCACGCTGTCGAGAAGTCGTTGGCGACCGAGTCCGGGGGCTGGCCGGTGCCCTTGTCTGGGTACAGGCGCGACGCGAAGGCAGTCATGCGCTCGACCGGGCCGAACATCAGGCTCATCCAGGTCAGGTAGTAGCCGGCGTGCTCCAGGGTGCAGCCGACCCGGTACTCGTCCTCGGCCGGCCAGGGGGCGCCGGTCACGCTCCGCCATTCATGCACCGGCTCCTGGAACACCGGCCCGTCCTCCAACTCGGCGTAGACGAGCCGGACCGACCCGACCTGGCCGGACGCGACGGCCTCCCGCACGGTCGCGCCCGCCTCGCCCAGGATGCTCGCGGGCGCGCCGCTCAGCGAGAGGCCCTTCGCCTCGGCGAGTTCCACCAGCGCTTCGGCCTGGGCGTACTCCATGGCGAGCGGCTTCTCGGAGTAGACGTGCTTGCCGGCCTCCAGGGCGGCCTTGGTCACGACGTAGTGACTGTGCGGGTTGGTCAGATTCAGGATGAGGCCGATCTCCGGCTCGGCGAGCAGGGCCTCGAGGCTGTCGAAGGCGCGGGCGTTGTAGTGACGGCAGAAGACGGCGCGCCGCTCCGGGTCCCGGTCGTAGACGCCGGCGAGGCGCAGTTCGGGGTGGTTCACGAGGGTCGTCATGTAGAAGTCGGCGACGTAACCGCAGCCGACGATCCCGATCTGCATCTCTGTCCCTGAAGGTCATCCGCACCGGATTCGGGTCGTAGCGGCAGCGCTCCGTTCCGCGCCTTCATCCATTGGGCGTAGGATCGACGCGCCGAGAGCTCAGCGACGCTCTCCGGCGCCCGAATTCGGCGCCCATGTCTCGGCAGTACACGGCGCTCGGGCCGCAGGCGCTGACGCTATTCGGTCGAACGCGCGTTTAACGCTCCGTTTACCGTACGGTCCGACAGTTCGGGTGCAACCGGAGCCCCGTGGACAGCCATGCTCGATGTCGCCTTCTGGTGGTGTGTGGCCGTGGCTTTGACCGGATCGGTCGGCCTCGTCGGCCTGGCCATCGTCGCCGGCCGGAGCGGCCGCTCGCAGCCGCGCGGCCTCAAGCTTACCCGGACCGAGCCCCTCGTGCTCCGTCACTTCGGGCGCGCGTAGGTCGGCATTCGACCGGCACCGGCCGAGTATCCGGCGTCTCAGATCTTTAAGTTCGCGGTCGGGTCGGGTTCCCGCCGGGAAGATCCGTCGTGCCCAGGTCGCGCGAGGATCCCTGACCCTCAACCGGTTCACCCCGGTCGACGTAGCCGTCGGGCACCACCGCCTGGGATCCCTTCGATGGAAGGCGGGTCGGGATCGGGCCGGTCGCGGTCACCGGAACGGACGTAACCGAGGTCGTCGACGGCAGGATCGCGTGCCTCCGGGTGCCGCTCGACCCGCCGACCGGTCGGGCTTGCCACGGTGCGACATCACCGTTTCCGCGGGTTCGATCTCAGGTGAGCCGCTTCCCTTCGCGGCGCCGGACGCTGCCGGTGTCACGTCAGGGACAGCGATCGAGGTCTGGCCGCCTCACGATCTCACCCGGAGCACGATCTTGCCTCCGAGCCGACCCTCCTCGGAGCGCGCGTGGGCGCTGGCGACCTCGTCGAGGGGAAACTCCAGGCCGACTCGCGGCACCACGAGGCCGCGCTCGAGGAGGCGCGTCACGGCGTCGAGCTTGCGGCCGTCCTGGCGCGAGAAGACGAAGTGGTAGGTGGCGTTCCGGCCCCAAGCGTCGATGAGGTTCTGAGGCGTCGCGGTGTCGACCAGGGTGACGACGCGCCCGTCCTCGCGGAGGATGCGCGGGGAGCGCGCGAGCGTGTCGCGGCCGATCGTGTCCAGGACGACGTCGACGCCCCTGCCCTCGGTCAGGCGATCGACGGCGTCTACATAGTCCTCGCGCTCGAAATCGATGACGGCGGAGGCGCCGAGCCGCTCGACGCGCGCCACGTCGCTGCCGCGCGCCGTCGCCAGGACCCGTGCCCCGATGGCCTTCGCGACCTGGACGGCGATCGCCCCGACGCCCCCGGCACCGCCGTGGACGAGGACGGTCTCTGTGACCTGCAATCGGGCCCGCTCGACCAGCCCTTCCCAGACGGTCACGCCGACGAGGCTGACGCTCGCGGCCTCGGAATGGGTGAGGTTGACCGGCTTGCGCGCGACGATGCCGGCATCCGCGACGTGGTACTCAGCGTACGATCCCGGACCGCCGAAGATCCGCGGCGTGTAATAGACCTCATCCCCCGCGCGGAACTCGGTCACGTCGGATCCGACCTGGTCGACGACGCCGGACACGTCGTGCCCGATGATGGCCGGCAGCGCGACCTGAGCGGCGTAGTCGCCGCGGCGGATCTGGCCGTCGAGCGGGTTGATCGACGTGGCATGCACGGCCACGCGGACCTGCCGGGGTCCCGGCCGAGGGTCTGGCAGCTCCCGGAGCTCGAAGCTGTCCGGCCCCCCGAACTTCGTCAACACCATCGCCTTCAAGAGAGCCTCCCGTCCTGACCGGCCAACCTTGTGTCAGCCGGGCTGCGGGATGACGAACGCGTTCTCCTCACGAGGCCGATGAGCTACGTTCAGCCATGACGATGCGGAGATCGCTTCCTCCCCTCGCGGCGCTCCGGGCCTTCGAGGCGGCCGGGCGCCGCCTGAGCTTCCGCGCTGCCGCCGACGAGCTGGGTGTCACGGCGACCGCCATCAGTCATCAGATCCGGCTTCTCGAGCAGACCCCGGGGCTGCGTCTCTTCCACCGCGAGACGCGCCGGGTCCGGCTGACCGCCGAGGGCACCGTTCTCCTGCCCGTGCTGCGCGACGGTTTCGACGCGTTCGCCCGAGCCATCGATGAGATCCGCGGCCGGCACGCGGCCGGCGTTCTCACGCTCTCGGCCCCGACCGCCTTCGTGGCGAAGTGGCTCGTGCCCCGGCTCGCCGACTTCCGGGCCGCGCATCCCGGTTGCGATCTGCGACTGCACGCGTCCGACAGCCTGGTCGACTTCGCCCGCGACGGCGTGGACGTCGCCGTCCGATACGGGCCCGGTCCCTATCCCGGCCTCGACGCGCACAGGCTGGTGGTCGACCGGGTCGCACCCGCTTGCAGTCCGCGTCTCGCCATTCGATCCGAGAGCGATCTGGCCCGCCACCCCCTGCTGCACTTCGAGTGGCCCGACCTGACCGACGAGACGCCGACCTGGCCGGCCTGGCTGCGGAAGGCCGGGATCACCGATATCGATGGCGGTGCGGGCATCCGCTTCAGCGACGAAGGTCACGTCATCCAGGCCGCGATCGCCGGTCAGGGCATAGCGCTGGTCTCGGTCGTACTGACCGCCGACGACCTAGCGAGCGGCACGCTGACTCAACCCTTCGGCCCCGTCCTCGACGCGCACCCCTACTGGGTCGTCCACCCGCGACATCCGGCCCAGGCGGGACGCGTCGGGGTGCTGATCGACTGGCTGCGCAACGCAGCCATCCGGTGACGCAGGACCATGTGGCGAGGTCTGTATGACGGTTCGCGAGCGGCCATCCGTCGGCGGTTCGGAAATCTTTGTTCGGGGCGGGACCCGGCATCTCGACCATGAGGTGGCGACCGTCCGAAGCGTTGGCCCAAACTCCCTGCTCGATCGCAGTGCTCGTCGTGGAGCGTAATTTTTGCCGATCGCCGGTAAATCTCGGCGTCATAGCAAGCCTAAACCCAGTGTCCGGTAAAACCGAAGCTTAAGTCAGAATGACAGGCGATGCTGTGTCGTAAAGGCGTGGATGAAGACGTTCGACGGGACCTGTTGCAAGCCCGCCAAGGCGGTCAACGACGAAGGAGTGCGAATCTGAGATCTTTCGCGATCGATCGCCATCGTGGACGGCCGTTGTGAACCGCCCGATAGGTTCCACCGGCGACACGTGCCGACAGGCCCTGGAGTGCCTCCAGGCGCGTCTCAGTTCGATAGATCGCTTCGCGCTTCTCGAGCTGGTCAAGCGCGCTGCGAAAGAAAGCGGCCGCCCTTGCCCGATCGAAGAGTGGAAAATGCTCAGCCGTCGCTTCCGGAAGCCGCTCGACGATATCGATCATGGCGGTCGTGGCTTCCCTGTAGGGATCCAAGCCCCCAAGCTACCGTCCTCCGACCCGCGCTCCGCTCGCGCTCACCGTTTCCGAACAGATTATGGGCGTGCTGCCGATAGCGGACCAGGGGTACATCGATCTCGACGGTCTGACCGACGACTTGCGCCAGGAACATTACCCAACGGTCGTGAGCGATCATCTCGCTGGGGACAATGAAATCGATAAAACGGTCATCGACATCCCACAGATCCAAGAGTTCTCGTCGAAAGACGATCGAAAATCCGAAGAACGTCAACCACGGATCGTAGGTGAGCGGTTTTCTGAGGCCGGTACGATGAATGCCTTGCCGAAAGACGCCAAGCTCGCGATTGTTGGAGTCGATAGTGATGGCCGTATGGGCGATCATCGAGACGCTGCGATCGTCCAGATAGGGTGAGCAAAACTCGATCTTCTTCGTGTCCCAGATATCGTCCTGATCGCAGAAGGCGACGAATTTTCCACGCGCCAACCGAGCGGCTCTCAAGAAATTGCTTCGAAAGCCGAGCGCGGGCACGTTCTCATGGATTTTGAACTCGGTTGCGCTGCCGCAAGAGAGATTTCGGACAATTTCTAGCGTGTCATCCGTAGATGCATCGTCGGAAACGATGATCTCAAGAGGATGTACTGTTTGCCCGACGAGAGTTTCAAGCTGTTCGCGGATAAATCTCGATCCGTTATGCGTGGCAAGAACAACAGAAACACCATGTTCATATCGCATGATGATGTCCTGACGAAACGGATTGCTATCTTCTGCGGTCGGGGCAACAATCAGACCATCTCTCGGTCACGGGTGGCCTCTCGAGTTCTTGCTATCGGGTGAGCGCGTATTCATTTGGGGCCACAGTCTTAATCGAACGGATTTGGATGAAAATAAATAAACGTAGCTGTGGCGGCCGAAGCAGATATTCTGCTCCCTTCTTCCGGTAAGATGCCGACCAAGAACGTCTTTCTTAAACTCGAGAGTGGCGCTTTGCGCCGACGCGGAGGCTGTTGATTTATCATCTTAGTCGTCGGTACTGTCTATAGCCTTCGCCACAAAAAGCAAGAGCGCTAATGAAGTTCTTGTTCTGCACGTTCCGATCATTGACCTGTACCCGCCGGGGGCCGGAAGGGATATCGACGCGGCCGGATGACGGCGTGCGCTCCGACAGATCCGCGACGCCGAAGCTGACCGGCGGGAATCCACGCCACGTTGCCGATTCGCAAGCTACCCAACCCAGGCGTTCGGAGAGCGGTCGTTGCCTGCCGAAAGCCGCCACTTATCGATCGTCCAGCAACCTCGGATTGAAGGCGCGGTTGGCATTCCACTAAGGAATCCCATTCGCCCCGTGGTCTCGGTAGCCGGATCGAGCGAGAAGGCGATCATGATAGGCCGAGACGGCGGGATAGCTCGGGCGCTCCATTGGCGTCATGCGCCAACGGTTTACGGACAAGCCGAGAACGACATCCGCCAACGTGAAGGCTCCTCCGGTCACATAAGCTCCGGTTGAGGAGAGATGGTGGTCAAGGATCCCCATATTCGCGTTCCAGGCCTCGACCCCCGCCACTATCCGGTCTGGATCGGCGTAGGCCGGATCACGACGAACGAGGCCGAGGAAAGCCGCCCGCCAAGACGCGTTCAACTCGGTCGCTTGCCAGTCCATCCATTGTTCAACCAGAGCGCGTCCACGTGGGTCAGCAGGGAGCAGATCCGTCCGAGTGGCGCTCGCAGCGAGGTAGCGGCAGATCGTATTTGACTCCCACAAGGCCCCTGCCGCGTCTTCAATCACGGGCACGAGGCCGTTCGGGTTGCGAGCCAGAAATTCCGGGGTATCCGTTGCTTGGAAACCGCTGCCGTAGTCCTGGCGATCGTAATCCAATCCGATCTCGGCACAGGTCCAAAGCACCTTGCGAACATTGATCGAACTGGCCTTGCCGAGAATGCGGATCATGGGAGCGGGTTAGCCAACGCTGGAATGATGAAGAGACGGCCACAGAGGGCGTGGTTGCATCTTCCACCCGCGGAGTTAACCGCCCTTGTCTCAAGTGCGCAAAGCGGATGCAGCGAGCGACCTCGAGAGGATCTCGAGCGATGTCTACGGCTACGCCCGCTTCGATGCGTCCACAATCCAGATGCGGTCGGGCAGGGAACCATTCATCTGAGACGTTGGGGAGAGCCATGCGCGGCGGCAGAAGCTGGCCGAAAGATGCCGGTCTGCTCCGGAGTGAAACTGCCGGAAAAGCCGACACCTCCTGTCGCGCGTCGTCAGAACACCGCGTGGTCGCCGCGCTCGGCGACCGCCTCGCCACGGACCACGCGCGCATAGTAGTCGAAGAGCGTCTCCGATCCCGTCGACGGAGTGGCCTGGGCATCGTATCGCCCGGTCGCCGGGTCCAGGACGAGCATGGACTCCGTCGCGTAGTAGCGCCCGATCCGCGCGAGTTCGGCCTTGGCGGCCAGGGCCGGCACCCATCGGCCCATCGTCGTCAGAACGGCGACGATCGCGTCCAGCAGCACGACCGGAATGTGCGTGAAGCGCGGTTCGCGCCCCAGAAGGGCGAAGAGCCGCTCGCCCTGCGCGCGCGGCGTGATCGCCTCGCCCGGGCCGCCGATCGGCAGAACGCGATTGCGGCGGTCCCCATCGTCGAGGCAGTCCGCGAGATAGCGGCCAAGGTCGTCGTCGCTGATCGGCTTGCAGGCCGTCAAGGTCCCGTCCCCGAACACCAGAAATGGCTTGCCGCGTTTCACGCGTTCGATCTGTCCCGAGAGCGATTTGAAGAAGGCGGTGGGCCGAACGATCGTGTAGTCGAGCCCCGATGCGATCAGCTCTGCCTCGAAGGCGCGCTTGGCGTGCTGAAAAGCGAGGATCGGCTTCTGGACGCAGATCGCCGACAGAAGCACGACATGCGTGACGCCGGCCGTCCGGCCCGCGTGCAAGGCCTCGACCTGCGCGCCGTAATCGATCGCCCAGGCATCGTCGGGCAGCCCCGTGCGCGAGGCGAGGCACGACACCAGGGCGTCGAAGCGTTCGCCGCGGACACCGTCGCGCGCCAGCGACACCGTGTCGGTCAGATCCACGATGCGCGCGGTAGCGCCTGAGGGGATTGCGGTTTCGGCAGGGCGCCTGACGAGGCAGACGACCTCGTGGCCGCGCGAGACCAGTGCCCGAACCGTTGCCCGGCCGATTGTGCCGGTTGCTCCCAGGAAGAGGACACGGCGCGGCCTCACACCGTCCGGTCGATCCGCTTTCATGATCGCTTCATCACGACGTTCAACCATCCTAACGCGACGGCGACGCTTGCGCTGCCCCGTCGAACGGCGAAAGAGAAGATACGACGGGATTGGCAGAATGATCCGCGTCAATCTTGACGTTCAGCTGCGCGAGACCGCCTGTCCAGTGTCGACCCTTGGCCTGAGGTGGCTTCCGCTCTCCACCCCAGGCAGTCGCGAAGCCGGACGGTGCGCACCCTGTGAGTGCGCAACCGGCAGTTCGCTCACTTGCGTCGCGCAACGCGGGGTGCGCAACGCGAACTTGCCGGCGCCCTCCCTGACGAGCCCGCGCTACGCCGCAGGAAGGTGGCGGGCGGGTTCGGCACGCGCCAGCGGGGCAGTTCCAGCGCGCCTTCGAGGAACTGTCGGCCGCGGACAGGACGCCGGCGCGGGCCGGGAGCGGGGTGGCGAAGAAGGCCGAGAATCTGGCCAAGCGGATGCCGGACGCCGGATGCCGGGCGCAGCGGCGCCGAAGGTGGTGGCCGGCGGTGAGACCGGCGAGGCGGAGAGCGTCACGATTTCCGGTCAGTGGGGTACAGATCCCCGACGACGTCGCCGACAGCCTGCAGGGCTGATCGTTAGCCGCGCCCCTCGGCCGCGAACCCCCAGACCGGCCGTCTCGAGAACGGTCTCTTCGTCTCGCGATCGGCTTCGAGCCGGTCAACGCGAGGGCGATTCGAACGGCACCACCGTCGCCATAGGCTGAACGATTCCGGTCGTCGCTACACTGACCGGTCGACCAAATGTCTGTGCCCAACTCAACTGAATGACGCTGATTCTTTCTTGTCCGACAGATCGTCTCCGAGATATCTCACTACGTCGACGTTTAGAGAAGCCGATCCAGCGCACGACCGGATGCGCGCACTTGTCGCGTGAACCAAGCGATTGCCCGATTTGATACCGAACGCGGGTCGAGCACTTGCACTTTTGTCTCACGATACACATGGAATGCGGCTCCCTCCGGCAGCAGTGAGGGCCACTGCAGAATTCAGCCGGACGAGCTGGATCTATATTTCGACACGATGATCCTCGATGTCGGCCAGATGATAATTCAGTAATAATTTACCTATCGATGATGATATAACATTGTCTGCTTGAGCTGAAATCGCAGCCAATGCGCGGGCATGCAACTAAATAACGTTCCCGCGGTGATACATTCGAGCGCGAATGGTGGTCTCGCACAGGCGAAATGCTCGACGGTCCCGCGACGAACTCTCCATTTCTGGACCAGCGAGACGCCTGCTCCGATCAGTCACCCTCGGGGTGCACCGGGATGCGCACCGCCGTTGCTGCCCCCCTCGATAGCGCTGTCGCCGAGGGAACAGGCTGCGGGTGAGGTCAGGCTGACCGGTTTTTATCGCTGCGGGCTGATCCCAGCGTTTGCCGATCGGCCGCGTTTCGGTCACCGACGGCGACACCGGGGTGATCTGCCGGACCCGCATCCGCCGTCGGACTGGAAGCGTGCTTAGTGCGCCAGTGGCGTCGAGACCGGCCGGAAATGGAGAAGCCCGTGGCGCCCACGGCAGCGCTCACGCGGGCTGTCTGCGCGATCGAGGGCGACATCCCGCGCAAGGGCGACGAGATCGACCAGCTTCCCGGAAGCAGGGACTACGACCGGACCATGATCGACACGGGCTCCGGCGAGCGCTTACTCTGCCGCGAGGTCGAGGCCGCGGGCTGGCGAGCGGCGCGCGGGTGATGGACGCGCCCGTCCCTGAACTTCCCTCGACATGAACCGTTCCTGTGCCACAGCAATCGCAGGGACGACTTCATGACTCGCACGCTCGCGGCGCTCGCAGGAGCCTTGTCCATCGCCCTGGCCGCGCCGGTCTCAGCGCAAACGGTGACAGGCGGCGCTGGAAACACCGGGGTCGCCCCGCCGGCGACAACCGGAGGTGCCGGCCCGGGTGCCCGGGATCTTGGACCGAGCCCGGTCACCCGTGGAAATGAGGCCAACCCGAGCAACTCGTCGATCCCGGGCACGACGCCGGGCGTCAACATTGGCGGCACCCCCACGAGTGGGCCGCCCGGCACTGGCGGCACGTCGGGCGGCCCGTCCCTCGGTCGGTAAGTCCGCTCGGCCCCGCCCCGATCTGCTCACGGGGCGGGGGAGCGCCTGATCTCACCAGCGTGTGAGCCGAGCCGATACGCAACGCGGCCCGGCGGCAGCTTCGCGGCCGGCGGTTACCGGGCGGTATCCCGTGCACCGAAAGCAAGTTTTAAGATTACCGTTCTATATGTCTGACATCGCATTGCGTTCCGATGTTGACCATGACCCTCGCGCTGTTGGCCGTCCTGATTGCCGGGGCGCTGTGTCTCGGAATGATCTCCGCGTTCCTGCCGTTTCAGCGTCCGCGCGAGGAGATCGAGTTGGCAGAGTTCACCGACGACGAATTCTTCGACATCGGCGGCCCGATCATCGATTTGCAGGCGACGCGCTAAGGGCGCTCGACACGGACTCGCCATTCATCGGTCGGCGGGGCATCGAGAGGCGCGCCACGGCGCGCCGGGCAGGTCAAAGCGAGAGGTGCTTCGTGGACCCCCAGCCATTCACCATCGACACCGAGGCCCAGGCTCAGACGTACCTGACCGATCTCCTCAACAATCCGAAGAACCGGTCGATGAGCGAGATCGCGAGGCACTGCACCCTGCGGGTCCGCAACCCGAAGATCAAGGCGTTCTTTCTGACCGAGGGCGCGAAGATGCTCGCCGAGATGAAAGCCTAGGGGCGAGACAGGAAAGCTCCGACCGGCGAACCGGATGGCCCGTCCGGATTCGAGCCCCGGCGGGCGTGCAGCGGCAGCGAGAACGTCCCGCGCGGCGGTGCCGTCGGGGCTGAAGGCGGTAGCCTCGAGGGCATGCCGAGGCCCGGTCGACGCGTGGGCAGGCGGGACGGTTTAAGCCTCCGACGAGGACGGCGCCCGGCCTGCGTCCAGGCTGACCTGACCGGCCGCCTTCGGACCGAGCTGATCGAGAGGATCTGCCAGGACCGGAGGAGCCGGACAGGCGGCGCGGTCGGACGACGCGCGCGGAGCAGGGCGCGCCGAAGCTGCACCAGATCGAGGTGCAGACAGCCCGGGGCAAGAACTTGGCGCTTGCGTGCGAGGAAGCGGAGATCTCTGAGCAGAGTGCCTCACGCTGGCGCAAGGCGTACGCCGGTCTCCGAGTCGATCAGGCTCGGAAGATGAAGGATCCAGACCGCGAGAAGGCTCGGCCGCGGCGGCTCGTGGCCGATCTGACCTTGAAGAAGCAGATGTTGGCGGACGTGGCGGCCGGAGCCTCGTAGCATCCGAGCGACGCCGCTAGGCGGTTGCAGATATCCGGGAGAGGTACGGTCTTCCGGAACGCCACGCCTGCCGGACCGTCGACCAGCGCCGCGGCACGCGACGCGATGTGCCCTCCGTGTCGGCCGAAGAGGACGCGTTGACCCCTGCCATCATCACCCTGGCATCCGAGTGCGGGCGCTGCGGCTGCTGCCGTGTCACCGCACTGCTGCGAGCGGATTGCTGGCAAGCGGGCCAGGATCGGGTTCGGCGCATCGGGCGTCGCGAAAGGCTCGAGGTTCCGCAGAATCCCTTTGACCAGGGAGGGCGTGACGACCGCGCGTCGCGACGGCCGGGAGATCGGCGCTGACACAGGCAACGCCCCGGGCTTCGAGGACCTCGCGTGGGCCCCGGGCCTCGCCGACCGCCGGCTCGGGATGCGCGGCCCGATTGTCCAAGAAAGCCTCGCTTGGCAGATGGGAAGGCCGTTGACGATAGATGACGATCATAATAGATTATGGGCGTCATATCAAACCGTCGAGGGCCCGCGGGGGAGCCGGCGATGGATGCGGACTGGTCATCGTACGCACCGGCTTGGCCGGCCCGGATTTCCGTGACCCTGAAGCCAGCCTTGGTCCAGGCCTCCGAGGTCGCGCCGGCCGCGGGGATGGTCGAGGGTAGCGGCGCCGAGATCGAGGGCCTTGAGCAGTTCGGAGGCCCCATCGGCGTGACCATCGTCGACGCCAACATCCAGGTCTCGGATGGCCGGCCGGGGCTCCTGTCCAATACCCCCGAAGCCGGACGAGGGGGCCCGACCTCCCGAGTCCGCTCCTCGGGCATCGCGTAGCCGGCCGCCGAAGCTGTCACGGACGAGGAAGCCCTCATGGACATCAGGACGCGCCGACTGCTGACGGCCCCTCTCCTGCCGACACTGGCCCGGATGGCCGTGCCGAATGTCGCGGTCATGGTCGTCCAGACCTCCATCGGCCTGATCGAGACCTACTTCGTCGCCGAGCTCGGCACCGACGCCCTCGCCGGAATGGCGCTCGTCTTCCCGGTGGTCATGCTCGTCCAGATGCTGTCCGCGGGCGGCATGGGCGGCGGCATCCAGTCGGCGGTCTCGCGCACCCTGGGCGGCGGTCGGCAGGACGCGGCGGGTCTGCTCGCGTGGCACGCCGCCGCCATCGGCCTCGGCCTCGGTGCGGTGACCAGCCTGCTCGCCTTGACCCTGGGACCGCGCCTCTACGCGGCGATGGGCGGTACGGGTGCCTCGCTCCGGGCCGCGACGGCCTACGCGACCGTCGTGTTCGGCGCGGCGATCCTGATCTGGCTGTTCAACGCGCTGGCGGCGGTGATCCGCGGGACCGGCAACATGGCGCTCCCGGCCGGCGTCACCTGCGCCGGGGCCGTCCTGCTGATCCCGCTCTCGCCCGCGCTGATCTTCGGGTGGGGGCCGTTCCCCCGCCTCGGGGTCGTGGGCGGCGGTGTCGCCTTCGCCGCCTACTACGCCGTCGGCGCCACCGTCTTCGCCGCCTACATCTGGTCCGGCCGAGGTGTCCTGCGCCCGAGCCCTCGCCCGCCGAGGCTGACCTGGGCGCCGTCCCGCGAGATCCTGCACGTCGGCCTGCTCTCCGGCATCGCCAGCATGACCTCCAACGTCACCGTCATCGCCGCGACCGGCTTCGTCGGGACGGCGGGACCGGCGGCGGTGGCGGGATACGGGACCGGCGCGAGGCTTGAGTACCTGCTGGTCCCCCTGGTGTTCGGGCTCGGCTCGCCGATCGCCGCCCT
Source organism: Methylobacterium oryzae (assembly GCF_021398735.1). Taxonomy (NCBI): domain Bacteria; kingdom Pseudomonadati; phylum Pseudomonadota; class Alphaproteobacteria; order Hyphomicrobiales; family Methylobacteriaceae; genus Methylobacterium; species Methylobacterium oryzae. The sequence goes on along the minus strand of NZ_CP090349.1, from coordinate 2,292,557 downwards.
CGTCGGGACCGCCCTCGGGGCCGGGATGCACGCACGCGCCCGTCAGGCCGCGCTGACCGGCGCCCTCGTGGCGGGTGTCCTGACGGAGGCCATCGGCCTCACGGCCGCCCTCCATCCTGCCGGGTGGCTCGGCCTGTTCGGGCACGATCCGGCGATGCTCGCCACCGGCTCGACCTACCTGCGCGTCGTCGGACCGTTCTACGGATTCTTCGGGGCCGGCCTTGCCCTCTACTTCGCGGCCCAGGGGGCCGGGCGTGTCGGCTGGCCGCTCGCCGCGAGCGTCCTTCGGATGGCCGTGGCCCTGGGGGGAGCCTGGATCGCGGCGAGGCTCGGGCTGGGCTTGGTCGGGATGTTCGTCGCCCTCTCGGCCGGCTTCGTCGCCATGGGCCTCGTCAACGCGGCCGCCTTCGCGACCGGCCGGATGTTCCTGGCGGAGCCCGCGCCGAGCACATCCCCTGTTCCGCCAAGCCTTACGGCGGCCGCCAATTCGGGACGCTGAGACGAGGCCTGCGACGCGGACGAGGCCGATGGGTGTCGGCGCCTCCGAGGCGAACGGCGTCCGCGTCCCGGGGCCGCGTCTCCTTCGGGATGAGCGGGGCGCCCGCCTGTCTCGAGGCGACGGTGCTGGGAGCACCCGAGGAGCAGTTCGGCAGGATCCTCGAACCGACCGACCCGCGCTCGTGATCCATGACGGAGATCGCCGATGAATCCTCCGAGACCCTGGACCGGATTGGCGAGGCCCTCGGATCTGGCTTGCTTTCAAAAATGATGACCATAATTTATATCGAGCCGCGGCGGGCAAGGTGCCGCGTGGATCGGAGGGCGATATGAGCAAGGGCAGCATCAAGACCGCGGTGGTCACAGGCGCTTCGTCCGGCATCGGGCTGGAAACGGCGAAGGCCCTTCAGGCTGCGGGCTACCGCGTATTCGGGACCAGCCGGAGGGCGTCTCTGGCCGTGGACGGCGGGATGGCCACCATCGTCTGTGACGTCACCGATGAGAGATCGGTCACTGAGATGGTCGAGACCGTCTTCGGCGAGACGGGGAGGATCGACCTCCTCGTGAACAACGCCGGCTTCGGCATCAGCGGCGCGGCCGAGGAATCGTCGGTCTCGCAGGCTCAGGCCATGTTCGACGTGAACCTGTTCGGCGTCATCCGGACGACCCGCGCCGTGCTTCCCCTGATGCGCGCGCAGAAGGGTGGCCGGATCGTCAACGTCAGCTCTGTCCAGGGCCTGATCCCGGCCCCCTACATGGCGCTCTACGGCGCCAGCAAGCACGCCGTCGAAGGCTACTCCGAGTCGCTGGACCACGAGGTTCGTGGGCAAGGGATCCGGATCGTGCTCGTCGAGCCCGCCTTCACCCGGACGGCCTTCGACCGGAACCTCGTGCGCCCCGACGCGCCGCTCGGCATCTACGAGGCGGAGCGCGCCGGTCGGGACCGGTTCCTGAGCGAGGTCATGAAGTCCGCCGATGCGCCCGAGGTCGTGGCGAAGGTCATCGTCGAAGCCGCCACCGCGACGAGCCCGAAGCGCCGTTACACGGCGGGCCCCAAGGCGAAGCAGGTCAGCCTGCTGCGCCGCTTCGTGCCGGCCACCGCCTTCGACAAGAGCTTCCGCAAGGAGATGCGCCTCCCGCAGGTCCCGTGATCGCGAGTCCGGAGAGGTCGCGGATCCGGCGCGTGTCGGCGTGCAGGGGTTGAGATCGGCCGGGCGCCAGCGCCGTCGATCCTGACCCTCCGCGCCGCGTCGCGCGATGGCGAGTTTGGGCAGCGCGGAAGGGAGTTCTCACCAGGCACACCGACAGCACCCGCAGCTCCGCACCGCTTCGTCGACGTGTGGTGGAATGATCCGATCTGGCCAAGGCAGGGCGAAGCCTGGACGGCCGCGCCTACCTGCGGGCGATGAAAGTCGGGGAGGCGCGCCTCCGCCGCCGGCCGCGCTGCCGGGGATCCAAGTCGATCGCCTCGTCAGAGAGCTCGGCGGCCTCGTGAAGCGCCGAGACGGTCGGGTTCGAGGCCATGGGCTTCGGCGACCCTTCGCCGCCAGGAATGCACCGACCGAGAACAGACCGTGGGTGGCTCTGGTGGCCCATAGTGCCCACGTGCACCGCGCGTTCCGCCTTTGCTCGCGGACTGACTAGCGATCGTTCCAGGACAGAGCCTTGTTGCCCAAAGGCTTGAATGGTCGGAGTGGCGGGATTCGAACCCACGACCCCTAGTCCCCCAGACTAGTGCGCTAACCGGGCTGCGCTACACTCCGACGCCGCTAGGGCTCGCGGCTCTTAGCCTCCGCGCCGCGCCCGCGCAAGCCCTTCGGCGCGCGGGCCGCGCGGATGTGCTGGCTCTCGCGGGTCAGGCCCGCTACGGGGAGGCCTCGCCCCCGCGATTGCCAGAGGATCATGACGGACCGACCGATCGCCTTCGATCTCACGCGCCTCGTCACGCGGCTGCGCCACGCGAGCCCGTCGGGCATCGACCGCGTCGACCTCGCCTACGCGCGCGCCTATCTCGGCCGAGCGGAGACGGGCGTCGGCGTCGTCTCCACGGCGTTCGGACCGCGCATCCTCGACCGCGCGCAGGCGCTGGAGATCGTCGAGGCCGTGGCGGCCGGCTGGGTCGAGGACCGGGACGCCGCGTCGGACCCGGTCTACCGGCGGCTCGCGTCCCGCTGCGGCGATCCCGCCGCCGCGCCGGCGCCCGGCACCGCACCGCAGGCCGGGTCCGCCGACCGGCGGCGGATCCAGGCGCGCAAGACCGTCGACATCGCGCTGCGCGGCCGGTCGGTCGCGATCCTGCCCCGGGACGCGCTATACCTGCACACCTCGCACCTGCGCCTCGACGACCCGCGGCGGTTCGACTGGCTCTATACCCGGCGGGACGTGCGGGCGGCGTTCTTCGTCCACGACCTCATCCCGATCACCCACCCGGAATACGGCCGGTCCGGTGAGGCTGACCGGCACCGGGCGCGCCTGCGCACGATCGGGCGGCACGCCTCCGCCATCCTGGTGAATTCGGAGGATACCGGCCGGCGCACCCTCGCGCATCTCGCCGCCGAGGGGTTCGGGCGGCCGCCGGTGGCCGTGGGCCATCTCGGGGTCGAGCCCGCCTTCGGCCACGCCGGGCCCCGGTTCACCCCCGACCGGCCGACCTTCCTGGTCTGCGGCACCATCGAGTCGCGCAAGAACCACCTGCTGCTGTTCCAGATCTGGCGGCTCCTGGCCGAGCGCCACGGGGCGGCGGCACCCCGGCTCGTCGTGGTCGGGCGCCGGGGCTGGGAGGCGGAGAGCGCCATCGACATGCTGGAGCGCTGCCCCGGCGTGCGCGCCCACGTCATCGAGGCCTCGGGATTGTCGACCCACGGTCTGGCGGCACTGATGCGCAGCTGCACCGCCCTGCTGATGCCGTCCTTCACCGAGGGCTACGGCATCCCCGTCGTCGAGGCCGCGGCCTCGGGGCTGCCGGTAATCGCCTCTGACATCGCCGTCCACCGCGAGATCGCCGACGGCTTCGCGCTGTTCCGCGATCCCCTGGACGGTCCGGGCTGGATCGAGGCGATCGAGGCGCTCGCGCGGCCCGACGGGTCGCTCCGCGCCGAACTAGCCGGCCGTCTGACCGGGTACCGGCCGCCGGACTGGCCCGCGCATTTCGCGGCCGTGGCGCCGACCCTCGCGGCGCTCTGACGGCGACCGCCGATCCGCGCCGGACCCAGACGCCTGCCCGCCGGCCGACGGTCGCGGCCCGCGACCGCGGGACGACGACGCACGTTGCGCCGCCGGAGTCTGACGAATAAGGAAAAGCGTCAGTCAGCCAGCCTGGCCGAGAGCGGGCGGAACGGAGATCCTGCCGATGCGGGTGGTCGACCTCGATCGCGAGACGGTCAAGCAAGGGCTCGATGACGGCTCGATGCTGCTCATCGACGTCCGTGAATCGCACGAGTACGAGGCCGGGCACATCCCCGGCGCCGTCTCGCACCCGCTCTCCGGCTTCGACCCGCAGGCGGTCGCGGCCCTCGTCGCCGAGGACGGCCGGCGGGCGGTGTTCTCGTGCGCCTCGGGCGTCCGCTCGGTTCACGCGCTCATGGCGGCGCAGAATGCCGGGCTCGACCTCGCCGAACACTACAAGGGCGGTTTCAAGGACTGGTACAGCGCGGGCGAAACTGTCGCCTAATCTGCCGTTTCAATCCGGCTCGCGGGACCGTGATGTGCGTTCGCGCACAAGCAACACCGTCGACCGCGGGTTACGGCGCACCCGCGGCGGAACAATCGTCAAGCTCGGCGCGACCGGACGGTCGGCCAACGGACAGCAGGACCCGATGCGCAGCCGGCTTCCCAGCCTACTCACCGTCTTGTCTGGCCTGATCGCGGCTCTCGCGGCAGGCCCCCTCGCGACTTCGGCCCGCGCGCAGGCGCCGGGCGGCCCGCCGCCCAAGGTCACCGTGGCCAAGCCCGTGGTGCGCCAGATCGTCGAGCAGGATCAGTATACCGGCCGCTTCGACGCGATCGATTACGTCGAGGTCCGCGCCCGCGTCACCGGCTACCTCGAGAAGATCAACTTCGTCGACGGCCAGACGGTGAAGAAGGGCGACGTCCTGTTCGTGATCGACCGGCGCCCCTACAAGGCGGCGCTGGAGCAGGCCCAGGCGGCCCTGGCCTCCGCCAAGGCGCGCCAGTCCTTCTCGCAGACGGACCTGGAGCGCGCGCAGACCCTGTCCCGCAGCGGCAACATCTCCGAGCAGGTCACCGACCAGCGCCGGCAGGCCTCGCAGACCGCCCAGGCCGACGTCGACAGCGCCCAGGCCGCCCTCAACAACGCCCAGCTGAACTACGACTTCAGCGAGGTGAAGGCGCCGATCAACGGCCGTATCAGCCGCCGCCTGGTGACCGAGGGCAACATCGTCAGCGCCGACCAGACCATGCTGACGACGATCGTGTCCCTCGACCCGATCTATTTCAGCTACACGGTCGATGAGAAGTCGTTCCTCAAGTACCAGAACAGCCTCGGCATCGGCATGGGCCAGACCCAGCAGGGTAAGGGCGTGCCGATCCTGATCGCCCTGTCCGGCGAGGCGAAGCCCACCCGCAAGGGCACGCTCGACTTCGTCGACAACCGCGTCGACAACGCCACCGGCACGATCCTGCTGCGCGCGACCGTCCCGAACCCCGACCTGTTCATCAAGCCCGGCCTGTTCGGCATCGTCTCGATGCCGGCGACCAAGCCGTTCCAGGGCATCCTGCTGCCCGACGACGCCGTGGCGGCCAATCAGGACAAGCGGATCGTCTACATCGTCGGGCCCGAGAACGTGATCCAGCAGAAGGACGTCGTGCTGGGACCGAAGGTCGACGGCTACCGGGTGATCCAGTCAGGGCTGAAGGGCGACGAGACCGTGGTGGTCAACGGGCTGTCTCGTGTCCGTCCGGGCGCGAAGGTCACCCCCGAGACGATCGAATTGCCCCCGAGCAAGACCTGAGCCCGCGCGGCTCGACACGAACGCCTTCGTGCGCGCCGCGCGGCGCGCCCCGCACCGACGACGCAGGGCCCCGTCCGGGAGACCGGCGGGCCTCAGAGGTTTGACCGATGCGTTTCGCCCATTTCTTCGTCGACAGACCGATCTTCGCGTCCGTCACGTCGATCGTGTTCCTGATCCTCGGCTTCGTGGCCTACGAGAGCCTGCCGGTCTCGCAGTACCCCGAGATCGTGCCGCCGACCGTGACGGTGCGCGCCTCCTACCCGGGCGCCAACGCCGAGACCGTGGCCGCCACGATCGCGACGCCGATCGAGCAGGAGGTCAACGGCGTCGACAACATGCTCTACATGACGTCGTTGTCGACCAACGACGGCAACATGCTGCTGACCGTGACCTTCAAGGTCGGCACCAACCTCGATATCGCGAACGTGCTGGTGCAGAACCGGCTCTCGGTGGCGCAGCCGCGCCTGCCGCCGGACGTGCGCAACCTCGGCGTCACGGTCCGCAAGGCCTCGCCCGACCTGATGCTGGTCGTGCACCTGCTCTCGCCGAACAAGACCTATGACCAGAATTACCTCGCCAACTACATCTACCTGAACATCCGCGACGAGCTGCTGCGCCTCGACGGCGTCGGCGACATCACCATCTTCGGCGGTAACGAGTACGCCGAGCGCGTCTGGGTCGACCCGAACAAGCTCGCCGCCTACGGCCTCTCGGTCACCGACGTCACGACGGCCCTGCAGGAGCAGAACGTGCAGGTGGCCGCCGGCCAGCTGAACGGTCCGCCGGCCGCCAAGGGCGAGGCGTTCCAGCTCGTCGTGCAGTCGCAGGCGCGGTTCAAGACGCCCGAGCAGTTCGCCGAGGTGATCATCAAGGCGCAGGACGGGCGCCTCGTCCGGGTCAAGGACATCGCCCGCGTCGAGATGGGCCAGAAGGACTACACGACCAACTCGTTCCTCAACGACACGCCCGCGGTCGGCATCGGCGCCTTCCAGCGGCCGGGCACCAACGCGCTCGACGCGGCGGCGTCGGTCAAGAAGGTGATGGAGGAGGTCAAGAAGAACTTCCCGCCGGACGTCGAGTACCGCATCGCCTACAACCCGACGGAGTTCATCGAGGAATCGATCCACGAGGTCTACAAGACCCTGTTCGAGGCGGTCGGCCTCGTGGTCATCGTGGTCCTGGTGTTCCTCCAGAGCTGGCGGACCGCCCTGATCCCGGTCATCGCGATCCCGGTCTCGCTGATCGGCACCTTCGCGGCGATGGCCGCCTTCGGCTTCTCGCTGAACAACCTGACCCTGTTCGGGCTGGTGCTCGCGATCGGCATCGTGGTCGACGACGCGATCGTGGTGGTGGAGAACGTCGAGCGCAACATGGCCGAGGGCCTGTCGCCGGGCGACGCCGCCCACAAGACCATGGACGAGGTCGGCGGCGCGGTCATCGCCATCGCGCTGGTGCTCGCCGCGGTGTTCGTGCCGACGGCGTTCATCCCGGGCATCTCGGGCCAGTTCTACAAGCAGTTCGCGCTCACCATCGCGGCCTCGACCCTGATCTCGGCCTTCAACTCGCTGACCCTGTCGCCGGCGCTCTGCAAGCTGCTGCTGGTGCCCCACCACGCCCGCAAGGAGCCGAAGTTCTTCCTGACCCGGTTCGTGAACTGGCTGGCGAACGGCTTCAACCGCGGCTTCGACGCCACGTCGAACGCCTACGGCCGAACGATCCGGGTGCTCACCGGCGGGATCGTGGGCTTGGGCGTGATGCTGCTGGTCTACGCCGCGGTGATCGCTGGCACGCTCCACCTCGCGCAGACGACCCCCACGGGCTTCATCCCGGACCAGGACCAGGGCTACCTGATCGGCGTCGTCCAGCTCCCGTCCGGCTCCTCCCTCGACCGCACCACGGAGGTGTGCCTGCGCGCCGCCAAGCAGGCCCGGACGGTCGACGGCGTGGCCAACGCGGTGATCATCGCGGGCTTCGACGGCGCGACCTTCACCAACACGACCAATGCCGGCGTGATGTTCCTGACCCTCAAGGGGGCGAAGGAGCGCGCGGAAGTGGGTCGGAGCGCGGCCGTCATCACCGGCGACGTGCTGAAGGCCACCTCGGACATCCAAGAGGCGCGGGTCATCGTCATCCCGCCCCCGCCCGTCCGCGGTCTCGGCAACGGCGGCGGCTTCAAGATGCAGATCGAGAGCCGCCAATCCTCGGATATCGGCCCGCTCATGGCCGCCGCCGGCGAGGTGATCGCCCAGGCGAACCAGAGCGCGGACGTGCAGCGCGTGTTCACGACTTTCGACAACTCGACGCCGCAGCTCTTCCTCGACATCGACCGCACCATCGCGCGGATGCTGAACGTGCCGCTGGCCAACGTGTTCTCGTCGGTCCAGGCGGATCTCGGCGGCACCTACGTCAACGATTTCAACACCCTGGGCCGCATCTACCAGGTGCGCTTGCAGGGCGACGCGGCGTTCCGCACGTCGGTGCAGGACATCTCGCAGATCAAGGTGCGCTCCTCCACCGGCGCCCTGGTGCCGATGGGCACCCTCGCTTCGGTGCGGGACGTGACCGGTCCGCAGATCGTGCAGCGGTTCAACCTGTACTACTCGGTCCCGGTGCAGGGCGTGGCCAAGCCCGGCGTCTCCACCGGACAGGCGCTCACCGCCATGGAGGAGATCGCCAAGAAGGCGCTGCCCGACGGCTACTCGTACGACTGGACCGAGATCGCCTACCAGCAGAAGGCGGCGAGCGGCACGGCCGGCGCGGTCTTCGCCCTCGGCGTGCTGCTGGTCTTCCTCGTGCTCGCCGCGCAGTACGAATCCTGGGCGCTGCCGCTCGCGATCCTGCTGGTGGTGCCGACCGGCGTGCTCGCCGCGCTCGCGGGCGTGCAGTTCCGGGGGCAAGACAACAACATCCTGACCCAGATCGGCCTGATCGTGCTCATCGGCCTCGCGGCGAAGAACGCGATCCTGATCGTCGAGTTCGCGCACGACATCGAGCAGCGGGAGCATCGCGGCCCGGTCGAGGCGGCGGTCGAGGCCTGCCGTCTCCGCCTGCGCCCGATCCTGATGACCGCCTTCGCGTTCATCCTCGGCACCCTTCCGCTGGTCGTGGCGACCGGCCCCGGCGCCGAGATGCGCCAGGCGCTCGGCACCGCGGTGTTCTTCGGGATGATCGGCGCGACCTTCTTCGGCCTGTTCCTGACCCCGGTCTTCTACGTGGTGATCCGCCACTTCTCGATCTGGCTGGGCCGGTTCCGGAAGAAGCACACGCACGGCGATCCCGGCGGCGCGGCCCCGGCCCACGGCTGACGGCATACGCCCCCCGGGCCGCGGAACGATGGAAGCCGCGCCGGATCCGCGAGGATCGGGCGCGGCTTCCGCGCGACGGGCGGGGGCACCCGGTGTAGAGGCTCGCGGCATGCACGCCCTCGGTCGCCTGATTCTAGGGGCCTTCGCCCTCCTGCTCGCTGTCCCCACGGGTCTCGCGGTCCTGGTCCTGGCGCTGCTCGTCGACCCGGCCGCGCAGGCCTGGCTGTCCGGCGGGGCGCTCGCCGGACTCGACATGGCCCTGCCGGACCTCTCGGCCGGGCTGCCGCCGGAGGGGCTCGCCCTGCTCCTCGCCGGCCTCGCCAAGGCGCTGTTCGCGCTGCTGTTCGTACCCCCGGCCGTGATCGGCTTCGGCGGTGAGATCCTCGGGCGCCGCGGCCTGCTGTGGTACGGCGCCGGCTGCGGGCTGCTCACCGCCGCCCTCCCCTGGCTGACGCGCGGCGCGCTCCGGTCCGGCGGCGCCCGCGACGCCGCCCTCCTCGCGGGCGAGGCGCGCCTGACGCTGATCCTGTTCGCGGTCGGTGCCAGCGCCGGCCTGGTCTACTGGCTGGTCGCCGGGCGCGGCGCGGGGCTCGTCCGGGACGGGCATCGCCCCGAGGGGACCTGACGCCGCCCGGCACGTCGCCCTTGGCCGCGGACACGCGGGCGCGCTACAGGGGAGCCGCCACGACACGGTTCCCGATGCTCACCCTCCGCTCTCTCGCCTTCAACATCTGCTTCTACGCCGTCACGACGGTCCTGGCCTTCGCCGGCCTGCCCATGCTGGTCTCCGGCCGGTCGGTGCTGCGGCTCGCCCGCGCCTGGGGGCGGATCACCCTGTGGCTCCTGCGGGTCGTCGCGGGAACGCGGGTCGAGTTCCGCGGGCTGGAGAACATCCCGGCCGGCCCCCTGCTGGTGGCCGCCAAGCACCAGTCGGCCCTGGAGACGCTGGCCCTCTGCACGGTGCTGCCGAACTTCGCCTACATCCTGAAGAAGGAGCTGCTGCTTATCCCGCTGATCGGCTGGTACCTGTCGCGCAGCGGCATGGTGGCGATCGACCGGTCGAAGGGCAGCCGGGCCATGAGCCTGATGAACGCCGCCGCCGGCGCGGCGATCCGGGACGGCCGCCAGCTCATCATCTTCCCCGAGGGCACCCGGCGTCCGGTCGGGGCGCCGCCCGCCTACAAGCAGGGGCTCTCGCACCTCTACACCGCCCTGAACGTGCCTTGCCTGCCCGTGGCGCTGAACACCGGCCTGTTCTGGTCGCGCAACAGCCTCGTGCGCCGGCCGGGCCGGGCGGTGATCGAGTTCCTGCCGCCCATCCCGCCGGGCCTGCCCCGCCAGGAGTTCCAGGCGCTGGCCCAGGAGCGGCTCGAGACGGCCTCGAACGCCCTCGTCGAGGGCGGCCTCCAGGGCCTCGCAGCCGAGGGGCACGCCGTGCCGGCCGACGAGGCGCCGGCCGCCGCAGACGCCCGACGCTGAGCCGTTCGCGAGCGCGGTTTTCCGCGTCGGACCGGCGCCCGGCGGCTTGTGGATAACGGGCATCGTCGCCACATCTCGCTCTAGGAACGTCGCCCTTGACGCCTGTGGATATCGCGCGTTAGGTTAGAACAAATGGCGAACAGAAGAGCCCTGTCCTGGTCGGCCGCGCTCCGCGACCTGAAGGACGATCGCACCCGGAGGCAGGATGTGCGTGAAGAACGCCTCAAGACGACCGCGGGTCTGCGCGGCTCCCCCGCGCTCCCGCTCTCGGCCTGGCGCGGCCGCTCCGGCCGGCGCTACGTGGTCGGTGTCCACCCGGCCGGCGGCTTCGACCTCGACGAGATGGCGCAGGCCGTGGTGATCGCCGTCCGCCGGGACAACGCCGGCATCGCCGAGATGGTCTCGGTGGCGAGTTCCAGCGAGAGCCCGCGCGACCACCTGCGCCGGACCTGGCTCGACCGTGTCCGCCGCCGGGGCGCCACCGAGATGCACGTCCACCGCCTCGCCGAGAACGAGGCCGAGCGGACGGCGATCGTCGAGGATCTGCAGGTCGACACCGTCGAGCCGGCGCAGGTCTGACCGGGAACGCGCCGCGCGCGGACGGATCGCGTCCGCGGCGGTCGACCCGTGGCGGTGCTGCCCCAGTTTCGCCCCTTGCGTGGCCACAAGCCGGGGTCACGATGTCCCCGCGGGGACGGGTCGGGGAGCGGAACGCATGGTGCAGGATCGGACGCGGCCGGAGGGTGCCGCTGAGACAGCTCCGGTACGGGGCGCGCGGCGATCCCGGCGGGGGCTGTTCCTGCCCTACATCCTGCTCGCACTCGTGGTCGTGGGCTGGTCGGCCGGCTGGCTGTGGATGCGGGAGCGCGCGGCCAGCGAGATCGACGGCTGGATCGCCCGCGAGGCGACCGCCGGACGCACCTGGACCTGCGCGGACCGATCCCTCGGCGGCTACCCGTTCCGCCTGGAACTGCGCTGCAGCGCCGTGACCCTCGAGCGCGCCGACGGGCGCTTCCGGCTCGGCCCGAGCACAGCGGTGGCGCAGATCTACCAGCCCCGCCTGGTCGTCTTCGAGAGCGCGGGCCCCTTCCACGTCGAGCAGGGCCCGCTGACCGGCGACGCGTCCTGGACCGCGCTCCAGGGCAGCTTCCACGGCGCCGCGGGGGGCTTCAGCCGCGCGTCCCTGGTCGTCGACAAGCCCGACATCACCGTGACGGGCGCCGAGCCCGGCCCGATCGCGGTCTCGGGGCGGCACCTCGAGCTGCATGCCCGGCCGAGCCCGGGCCGCTTCGACTCCGACGGCGCCGTGGATGTCAGCCTGCGCCTGAACCAGGCGGCGGTTCCGCAGCTCGACGCGGTAACCGGAACGCAGGATCCGGCCGACCTCGCCCTGGACGCGACCCTGACGCAGGCGACCGTGCTGCGCACCGGGACGGTGGCGCGCGAGCTGGAGCGCTGGCGTCAGGCCGGCGGTGCCCTGGACCTGACGGCCCTGTCGCTCGCCAAGGGCCCGCAGCGCGTCCAGGCGAAGGGCAGCCTCGCCCTCGACGCCGCCCACCGGCCCGCCGGGCAGATCGACCTGCGGGCGGCCGGCGTCGACGCGCTGGTCGGCAGCATCGTCGGCCAGCGCTTCGGCTCGGACCGGGGCGCGCTGGTGGGCCAGCTGGTCGGCGGGCTCCTGGGGCTGGCCCAGCGCCCCGGCCCCGACGCGCCGGCCGACGGGACGCCGCTGAAGGCGCTCCCGCCGCTGCGGCTCGTCGACGGCAAGCTCGTCTTCAGCGGCTTCCCGATCCCGAACGTCTACGTGCCGGCCCTGTACTAGGCGAGCGGCCCTGCCGGCCGGCACTGCCGGGTGGGCGGTGCGGGCGCGACCGGTATGACCGCTCGGCGCGCCGCGGGCCTGCTCGTCGGTGCGGGATCGGCTATAGGAGGCCGATGGCCTCCTCCCCGCCCCCGACCCGCGTGAAGATCTGCGGGCTCAGCACCGAAGCGACCCTGACCGCCGCTCTGGAGGCCGGGGCGGACTGGATCGGCCTCGTGCACTTCCCCCGCAGTCCCCGGCACGTGGCGCTGGCGGGGGCCGCCGCGCTGTCCGCTCTGGCCCGCGGCCGGGCCGAGCGGGTCATCCTGCTCGTCGATCCGGACGACGCGCTTCTCGCCGCGTCCGTCGAGGCGGTGGATCCGGATCTCGTCCAGCTCCACGGCCGGGAGAGCCCGGAGCGCGTCGCGGCGATCCGTGCCCGGACCGGGCGGCCGGTGATGAAGGCGCTCGGCATCGCGACGTCGGCGGATCTCGCGGCCCTGCCGGCCTACGCGGCGGTCGCCGACCGGATCCTGCTGGACGCCAAGGCGCCGCCGGACGCCGCCCTGCCGGGCGGCAACGGCCGGCGCTTCGATTGGGAGATCCTGCGCGGCGCCGCGCTCCCGCCCGGGACCATGCTGTCGGGCGGACTGGATGCCGGAAACGTGGCCGACGCCCTCGCCCGCACGGGGATCGGCGCCGTCGACGTCTCGTCGGGTGTCGAGACGGCGCCCGGGGTGAAGGATCCGGCGAAGATCGCGGCCTTCGTGGCGGCCGCGCGCGGCCGGCGCTGAGGGGGCCGCCTCAGCGCGGGGCCGGCAGGGCCGTCCGGCCGGTATTCGGGACCGTGTAGACGCCCGAGGTCTCGGTCTCCGGCGCGTAGGCCCGCAGGCGGGTCGCCTCGCGCTCGTGCCGGACGGCCTCGCGGCGGTGATAGCGCGCCCGCGCGCGGGTCTTGCCCTGGCCGAGCCACGTGAAGATGCCGCCCACCACGATGCCCAGGGCCACCGCGCCGAACAGGATCGCGTAGAGCGGGAGATCGACGCTGAAGACCGGCGCGTCCACGTTGAACGGATCGAAGGAGAGCCGCACCGGCGCGCGATTGGCCACCGCCAGGAGGATCACCAGGGCGGCGATCGGCAGCAGCACGAGGCTCTTCAGGAAACGGATCATCGCGCTCACAGGTCCTTCCTACTCGGCGGCCGAGGCATTCTCGCCGATCCCGGCGGCGTTCAGGCGCTGGCGCATCTCCTTGCCGGTCTTGAACACGGGGATCGCCTTCTCGGACACGGCAACGGCGGCACCCGTGCGCGGGTTGCGTCCCCGGCGCGCCTCCCGGCGCTTGACCGAGAAAGCGCCGAAGCCGCGCAGCTCGACCCGGTCGCCGCGGGCCAGCGCGTCGGAAATGGTGTCGAGGATCGCGTTGACCAGGATCTCCACGTCGCGCTGGTAGAGATGCGGGTTCTGCTCGGCGATCTTGAGGACGAGCTCCGACTTGATCATGGCGTGGGATCTTCTCGCGGGATCGGGGCGGGCTGCGCGGCGGCGGTCGTTCAGGGTTCCGGGCGCCAGAGGGCGAGCATCCCGCCTCGGGCGGCCTCGGCCTCGGCGCCGACGGATCGCAGCCGCGCCGCCAGGCCTTCCAGGCCGAGGAGGTCGGCGCCGATCCCGGCGGCCGACCACAGGGAGAACCGGCTCTCCGAGGCAGGCTTCCAGTCCTTGATCGGCAGGTTCGTCTGGACGCCGCGGGCGCTCTCCAGCCACGCCACCGCCTGCCGCTCGCCGCCGAGCTCGTCGACGAGCTTCAGCGGCACGCTCTGGCGCCCGCTGAACACCCGTCCGTCCGAGACGGTGCTGAGCTGGGCCGGATCCATGCCGCGGCGCTCCGCGACGAGGCCCTTGAACCACGCGTAGGTGTCGCCCACCACGGAGGCCAGCGCGGCGCGCGCCTCCGGCGAGGTCGGGGTGAAGCCCGAGGGCTCGGCCTTGAGCGGCGACGACTTCACCGACTCGACCTTGACGCCGACCTTGTCCAGCAGACCCGAGAAGTCGGGGTACTGGAACAGCACGCCGATCGAGCCGACCAGGCTGGTCTCGCGCGCGACGATGTGATCGGCCGCGATCGCGGTGATGTAGGCGCCGGACGCGGCGGTGCCGTCCACGAAGGCCACGATCGGCTTCTTGGCGGCGAGCGCCCGGAGGTTGCGGAAGATCTCCTCCGAGCCCGTAGTCGTGCCGCCCGGCGAGTTGATCGAGACGATCACGCCCTTCACGGCGTCCGAATCGCCGACCCGCTTCATCAGCTTGGCGGTGGCCTCGCTCCCGGCGATGAAGCCCGAGACGGAGATGCGGGCGATCTGGGGCTGCACCGCGAAGGCGCCGTCCGCGCCCGTCCGCACCCGGTACCCGAGGGCCCCGACCGCCACGATGAGGCCGCCGACGCCGAGCACGCGCCAGAGGGACAACCTGCGGCGCAGGCGCCGCCGGTCAATCAGCAGTTCGGCATCGGCTGCCATGCTGTCGCTTCCCCTAAAGCACCCCGACCGGCCCCTCGACGGGGTGCGGGAGGCGTACCCCCGCGCCGGGCAAGTCCTTGGTTTCCTTCGGCTCGCCCGGCCCGAGCCGAGCGAGGCCGGTGTTCTAGAGCATTTTCCGCGGGCCTGGATACGGGGCGCGCGAAGAAAATGACGGGGCCGCCCGTCGCTGTCGCGTCGGGCGGCACGACCGGACCGGCCGCGCGCTCCTGGCAACCTTGGATTGCCGGCGCCCAAAGAAAAACCCGCCCGGGACCGGGGTCCCGCGCGGGTCTCAACCGTCGGCTCCGCCGCCCGGACAGGCCGGGCGGCGGAGCCAGTATCTCACTCGTCGTCGGAGCGCTTCTTGTTGAAGGCGGCGCCGAGGATGTCGCCGAGGGAGGCACCCGAATCGGCAGAGCCGAACTGGGCCATGGCCTCCTTCTCCTCGGCGACCTCGAGGGCCTTGATCGAGACCTGCACGCGGCGGGCCTTCCGGTCGAACTGGACGACGCGGGCGTCGAACTTCTCGCCGGTGGCGAAGCGCTCGGGGCGCTGGTCGCCGCGGTCGCGGGCGAGTTCGGCCCGGCGGATGAAGGTCTGCATGTCGGTGTCGACGATCTTCACCTCGACGCCGGCATCCTTCACCTCGACCACCTCACAGGTGACGATCTGACCCTTCTTGATCTCGCCGGCCTCGGCGAAGGGGTCACCGCCGAGCTGCTTCACGCCCAGCGAGATCCGCTCCTTCTCGACGTCGACGTCGAGAACCTGGGCGCGGACCATGTCGCCCTTCTTGAACTCCTCGATGACCTGCTCGCCGGGACGGTTCCAGTCGAGATCTGACAGGTGGACCATGCCGTCGACGTCGCCCTCGAGGCCGATGAACAGGCCGAACTCGGTCTTGTTCTTGACCTCGCCCTCGACCTCGGAACCGACCGGGTGCTTCTCGGCGAAGGCCTCCCAGGGGTTCTGCAGGGTCTGCTTGAGGCCCAGCGAGATCCGGCGCTTGACCGGATCGACCTCCAGGATCTGAACCTCGACCTCCTGGGAGGTGGAGACGATCTTGCCCGGATGGACGTTCTTCTTGGTCCAGCTCATCTCGGAGACGTGGATCAGGCCCTCGATCCCCGGCTCCAGCTCCACGAAGGCGCCGTAATCGGTGATGTTGGTCACGCGGCCCTTGAGCTTGGCGCCCTCCGGGTAGCGGGCGGCGATGCCCTCCCACGGATCGGCGAGCAGCTGCTTGATGCCGAGCGAGATGCGGTGCGTCTCGTGGTTGATCTTGATGATCTTGACCTTCACGGTCTGGCCGATCGTGACCACCTCGGACGGGTGGTTCACGCGGCGCCACGCCATGTCGGTGACGTGCAGCAGGCCGTCGATCCCGCCGAGGTCGACGAACGCGCCGTACTCGGTGATGTTCTTGACGACGCCGTCGATGACCTGACCTTCCTCGAGGTTGGCCACCAGCTCGGAGCGCTGCTCGGCGCGGCTCTCCTCGAGGACGGTCCGGCGCGACACGACGATGTTGCCGCGGCGGCGATCCATCTTGAGGATCTGGAACGGCTGCGGGGTGCCCAGCAGCGGGGTGACGTCGCGGACCGGGCGGATGTCGACCTGCGAGCGCGGCAGGAACGCCACGGCGCCGTCGAGGTCGACCGTGTAGCCGCCCTTGACCTGGTTGAAGATCGTGCCGGTGACGCGGTCGTTGTTCTCGAACGACTTCTCAAGCTTGACCCAGCTCTCCTCGCGGCGCGCCTTGTCGCGCGAGATGACGGCCTCGCCGAGCGCGTTCTCGATCCGGTCGACGTAGACCTCGACCTCGTCGCCGACCTTCAGCTCGCCCTCGCGGCCGGGACCGGTGAATTCCTTGAGCGCGACACGGCCTTCCGTCTTGGCGCCGATGTCGATGACGGCCACGTCCTTCTCGATCGCGACGACGCGACCCTTGACGACGGAGCCTTCGGTGATCTCGTGTTCGAGGAAGCTCTCCTCGAGGAGGGCTGCGAAATCCTCGCGGCTCGGGCCACGCCCCAGAGCGGTACCTGCGGTCATTCTGTCTCCTGAACGGCCCCCGGCGGAGGCCCGTTGCGTCGGCGGCTCGCGTTGCAGGCGCCCCCGTTCGCCGCGGCCTTCCCGGAGTCTTTCGGGAGAGGCGACCGGTCCCGCGGGACCCGGTTTGCCGACGCGTCGATACGGATGACGAGGGCGGTCCGTCCGGCGGCCCGGCGGGCGCGCCAGAAGACGAGCGCGCGAGGGCGGATCCGGGAGGACGCGCGTCCCTTACAACATCGGCCTTGCGACTTCAACCGATTAGGGTTTTAGGCTCGCGGGGCGGAGGACGGTCCGCGGGGTCCGGGCGATATCGGTGGTCTTGCCGCCGGCCGCAGATCCGGCAAACTTGTCCGCCGTCGAACGTTTGCGGTCGCGCTTCCGCCGGCTGAGGGGGTAACCCCGCTCGACCGAGGTCCGCGCCGGTCGGCGATCCGGGGCGTAAGGGGGGGTGAAGCGTGGGTTGTCCTGATCTCGACTCTCGGTCTGCCCCCCGTCGGCGCAGCGGCACCGCGCGCTCCGGGGCCTGAGCCCCCGATGCCGAACGGGTACAACGCCCCGATGGAGATGCTGGCGCGCAAGCTCGACAGCATCGCGCGGCTCGCCGAGTCCGACCGCGCGGCGCTTCTCGATCTGCCGCACACGGTCCGGAACCTGCCGGCCCGCCACGACATCGTCCGGTTCGGTGACCGGCCGACCCACAGCTGCCTCGTCCTGCAGGGATGGGTCTACCGCTACGCCGCCCTCGCCGAGGGCGGGCGGCAGATCCTGTCGTTCTACATCGCTGGCGACCTGCCGGATCTGCAGAGCCTCCATCTGCACCGGATGGATCACAACCTCGCCACCCTGACGTCCTGCGTCGTGGCACTGATCGCGCACGACGACCTGCGCGCGGTCCTCCTGCGCAATCCGGGGCTCGCCGGCACGCTTTGGCGCGACAGCCTCATCGACGCCGCCCATTACCGCGAGCGGATCACCAGCCTCGGGCGGCGGCAGGCGCTGGGCCGCGTGGCCCACCTGTTCTGCGAGCTGTACCTGCGGCAGAAGGCGGTCGGGCTCGCGCGCGGCCTGAGCTGCCCCCTGGTGCCCAAGCAGTCCGAACTCGCCGACGCGCTCGGCCTGACCAGCGTCCACCTCAACCGAGTCCTGCGCACCCTGCGTGGACGCGGGCTCGTCACGCTGAGCGGCGGCATCCTGACCATCGAGGATTGGGACGCGCTGACGGAGGTTGCGGAGTTCGACCAGACGTTCCTGCACCTGGCGAACAACCCGGCGCCGGCCCGAGAGACCGCCGAGGCGATCTAGCGGGTGGGGCCGGGTGACGCGGCGGGCGCGCGCCTCAGGCGGCCCGGGCCAAGGTCTCCGGCGGCTCGACCACCGCGTCGGTGTGGACGTCGAACCGGACCAGATGGGCGGCACCGAAGCTCGTCGTCAGGGCGCAGTCGGTGGCGTCGCGGCCGCGGGCCATGACGATGCGGCCGATGCGGGGCCGGTTGTGGCGGGCGTCGAACGTGTACCAGCGCGGCCCCTCGGGCCCTTCGAGGAAGACCTCGAACCACGCGGAGAAGTCCATCGGCGCCGGGTCCTTCGGCACGCCGATATCGCCGAGGTATCCGGTGGCGTAGCGCGCCGGGATGTTCATGCACCGGCACAGGGTGATCGCCAGGTGCGCGAAGTCCCGGCACACGCCGACGCCCTGCGTGTAGCCGTCGAAGGCGGTGCGGGTCGCGTCGGCCTGCTGGTAGTCGAAGCGCAGGCGGGTGTGGGCGAAGTCGACGATCGCCTGGACGCGGGCCCAGCCCTCCGGCGTGCCGCCGAACAGGGACCACGCGATGCTCGACAGCTTGTCGGTGTCGCAGTAGCGGGAGCCGAGCAGGTACGGCACGACGTCGTCCGGCAGGTCCTGGACGGCGATCTGCCGGGCGCCGGGGGCCTGATCGTCCGGCAGCCCGCTGTCGGCGATCGTGAAATCGGCCGCCATGGTGATCCGGCCGCCCGGCGCGACGATGCGCGTGCAGACATTGCCGAAGGCGTCGACGTGCTGCGACGCCGCGACCGGCGGATCGAAGGCGATCACCTCCGGCGTCAGGAGGTCGCCCCGCCGCTCCGGGCGCACGTTGAGGAGCAGGTTCATCGGCGTGGGGCCGAATGTGTCGAAGGCGATCGAGAAGCCGGTGCGGATATGCATCGTCGGGGACCGTGAGGAAGGACGCCGGCCGACGGAGCGGCAGGCGGGTCGTTACAGTACAGGGCCCAATAAGCCGCGAGAGGAGGCCGAGTTCCGTCGGCGAGGTCAGTTCAGGACGGTTGGGGCTGCCCGAATATTTGGCAGGGTGACGCCTGCGGCAATCGTGCCGCGTCTGGGCCGGCCAGCATCCGGTGAGCCATGCGGCAGGCCGGGGGCGGGGCTGCGGTCAAGCGGGGCGGTCCGTCACCGCGCCATGTTGCAACGCACACGGCGCCCTCTTATCCCAGGCCGCTCGACTCCAGGGCCTGCCGGCACCGCCCGGCCCGGCCTGCTGCCAGACGATCGACGCCCATGACGCCCGACAAGCTTTCCCTGCCGAAGGACAAGATCCGCGTCCTGCTGCTCGAGGGCATCAACGACAGCGCCGTGGCGCTGATGCGGGCGGCCGGCTACACCAACCTGACCCGCCTGCCGAAGGCGCTGGACCGGGAGGCCCTGCACGAGGCGCTCCAGGGCGTGCACATGGTGGGCATCCGCTCGCGCACGCAGCTCGACGCGGCCGCCTTCGAGGCGGCGGACCGGCTCCTGGCCGTGGGCTGCTTCTCGGTCGGCACCAACCAGGTCGACCTAGACGCGGCGCGCCACCGGGGCATCCCGGTCTTCAACGCGCCCTTCTCCAACACCCGCTCGGTGGCGGAGCTGACGATCGGCGAGATCGTGATGCTGCTGCGCCGGATCGTTCCGCGCTCGGTGGGCGCCCACGCGGGCCGCTGGGACAAGTCGGCGGTGGGCTCGCTGGAGGTGCGCGGCAAGACGCTGGGCATCGTCGGCTACGGCAATATCGGCACGCAGCTCTCGACCCTGGCCGAGGCCATGGGCATGCGGGTGCTGTTCTACGACCACACCGACAAGCTGCGCCACGGCAACACCGAGCCGGTCGAGACGCTGCACGCCCTGCTGGCGCAGAGCGACGTCGTCTCGCTGCACGTGCCGGAGACCGACGCCACCGCCAACATGATCGGCGCCGCCGAGATCCGGGCGATGAAGCCCGGCGCCTTCCTGATCAACAACGCCCGGGGCACCGTGGTCGATCTCGAAGCGCTGGCCGCGGCCCTGCGCGACGGCCATCTCAAGGGCGCGGCCGTCGACGTCTTCCCGGTGGAGCCCGGCTCGAACGCCGAAACGTTCGTGAGCCCGCTCCAGCGCCTCGAGAACGTGATCCTCACCCCGCATATCGGCGGCTCCACCGAGGAGGCGCAGGAGCGGATCGGCTCCGAGGTGGCGCGCAAGCTCGTGGACTATTCCGATATCGGCTCGACGGTCGGCGCGGTGAACTTCCCGCAGGTGCAGCTCCCGGCCCGTCCGACCGGGACGCGGTTCATCCACGTCCAGCGCAACCTGCCCGGCATGCTCGGGCGGCTCAACGACGTGTTCTCCCGCGGCCACGTCAACATCGCCGCGCAGTTCTACCAGACCGACGGCGAGGTCGGTTACGTGGTGCTGGAGACCGACGCCACCGACGCGGATGCCGAGGCGCTGCTCACCGAGATCCGCGCCATCCCGGGCACGATCCGGGCCCGCCTCCTCTACGAGCGCCGCTGATCCCGAGGCGCGCGCGGGAATTTACGATGCGCGCGTGAACGCGGCGGGTCTTGCCGCGTTCGTCTTGCGCGGCCAAGCTGGCCGCTGTTCAAGTCAGGGACGGCACCATCGACGGCCTCGGCCGGTCGAGCGCCCGGCCGGCGGAGGAATTGCGGTGACGAAGCGTGTAGCGTGCGCATGGGCCGGCCTCGTGCTCGGCATCGTCGGGTCGGTCTCGGTCGTCTCCGGCGCGTCGGCGGATTGCCTGCGCCGGGTCTACAACCGGTCGAACCTCGTTCTGGTCGCCCGTCAGGACGGCGGCCCGCCCGCCACGCTGCTGCCCGGCCAGTCGCTCCCGGTGCGGCTGGCGCGGCCGGGCCAGATCGACATCACGGCCTATTGCGGTGCGCCGGGCGCGGGCGGGACCCCGGTCACCCAGCGGACCTTCGATTACGAGGCGGTGCTCGACCGCTGCTTCGTCCGGTTCGGGGGCGACCTGTTCGTGCCGCAGATCGGGCGCGGCTTCATCGGTCTCCAGGAGACGGCCCCGTTCACCGTCAACAACCCGCGCCAAGGCGACATCATCCTCGGGCCCGCGGCCGGCGCGTCTTGCCCGCTGCCGGCCGCTGCTCCCGTGCTGAGCCGCCGGGGTTGAGCGTCAGAGATAGTGCCGGAAGACGACGCCCGCGTCGTCGGTCGCGGCCGGTTGCGCGGGCGACACCGGCCCGATGAACGGGCTCGCGAGGCGCAGGGCCACGAGTCCGAGGGCTGCGAGCGCCGGGGCGAGCAGGCGGAACGGGCGAGCGAGCATGGACGCCTCCGTCGCGCCGCCGATCCCGCCCGCGTCGTGCGGACAGACTGGGTGCGCCTGTGAAGGATCGCACCTTACGGCCGAGCTGGACGTGCCGAAGCGCACATGGGTAACGTTAAGGTCGTGCCCGGATCGCGGGGCCGGCGGGGACGACGTGACGGTCGGGCGCTTGCGTCCATCACCTCGCTGGCAAGTCCGCCGATGCCCTCCTATGCTGCCCACATCGGGGGCTGCCTGGGATCGCGCTGCACGGGCCGCGGCGGCGCTTCCCGGGTAGAACCGACTGCGTGAACGAGGACGCGCGTATGCTGACCCAGACAGGCAACTCGATTCTCCGAGGCGATCTCGGCGTCGAGGAGACCACCGAGTCCGACAACATCGTCCGCTGGGACGGCGAGCGGCTCTACGTGGAGCAGGACGTCTACCACAACGGGCAACTGGTTCACCGCAAGTACCGCCGCACCGTCACCGAGCCCGTCGCTCACGCGCTCTGGGCGATCATCAATCGCGCCAAGCAGTGAGCTGGCAGTGAGCTGGCGGGCGCGTCGCGGACGCGCCCGCCCGATCCGGGCTTCCGCCAGCCCCGGCCGCGCCGGAGCGGAGCCTCGCGGACGTCTCCGGTGAGCCACGGCGAGTCGGGGACCGGATCTTCGAGCGGTGCGGCAGGAGACGCCGCCTGTATCGGTTGCGCGGCGGGACGTTCGGTCCCGGATTCCGGTCCCTGCGTTCCAGATCCCCGCTGTCCTCGACGATCCCGCGGCGGTGCGTCCCAGCCCGAGGCGCGGCCGCACCGACATCGCGCCCGCGCCGGGCGCTCCGGGCTCAGCCCGAGACCGCGCGCAGCTAGGCGGCGACGGCCGCCGTCGGTGCGACGAGGGTGAGATGGGCCGGCCGCAGCGCCTCGAGGCGGTCATGGGCGTTGTCGAACGCGGCCCGGATCGTCGTGCCCGCGTCCTCGACGGCGACCAGCACCGCCAGCTTCTGGGCGGTGGCCCGATCGGCGAGACCGCGCGCGGCCGAGACGAGCGACTGCTCCAGGCTCAGGAATTCCGTCTCGGCATCTTTCCCGGCCTCGCGCGCCACCGACGCGAGGCGGTCCAGTACGGCTTCCAGGGCGTGGCGCAGGACAAGCGTCCGCACGCGCTCCTGCAGGAGCGCCCTCTCGTCGATCTTCATCGGAATCGGTCCGGGTTCGGGAACACGGCCAAGCTCTCATACTTCGGGGCTGTGTGCAGCCACCTTTTTGCAACAGCGCAATACTGTCTCGCGACATGAGCGCTCCGCGGGTTCAACGTCTCGCGGGCCCGATCCGGCACAGTTGTTCTACAATCGTGTGCCGAGTATTTGGGCATTTCCAGAATCGAATGCGCCGTCTCGACAGATTCAGCGCACAGAAACGCCCGCGTGGAGGCCCGGTTCGCCGTCCGAATACCTCCGCTCCGGCAGGGGCGATGCTGGGGGCCGCACCGCTCGAGCCACCGTCCGACCCGGGCCCGCGGCGTCCGGAGGGCGCTCCGCGGGTCAGTACGGCGTGCCGCCCCGGCGCCGGTCCCGCAGGGCCTCGGCGTGCCACTCCAGCTCATCGAGGAAGCGGCCGGCCGCCGCCGCGAGCCAGGGCTCGGCGGGGACGCCCTGCGCGTCGATGACCTTGTGGAGTCGCGGGATCGGCAGAAGGGAGGGGATGCTGGACATGCCCATCTCGGCGAGCATGGCCCGCAGCGGCATCGCGGCCCGGACGCCGCCGAACTGGCCGGCCGAGTAGCAGCAGATGGCCGAGGGCCGCCAGAAATACTCCTCGAGGAAGTGATCGAGCGTGTTCGACAGTGCCGGCGGCACACCGTGGTTGTACTCCGCCGTGACGACCAGGAAGGCGTCGGCGCGGCGGAAGAGGTCGGCGCAGCGCTGCAGGGGCTCCGGCGCCGTCCCGGCCGGGTATTCCTTGTACATCCGGTCGAGGAGCGGGAGCGCCAGCTCGGCCGGATCGACCAGGGGGGCGGCGTGGCCGCGGGACTC
This sequence comes from Methylobacterium oryzae, assembly GCF_021398735.1. Lineage (NCBI taxonomy): Bacteria > Pseudomonadati > Pseudomonadota > Alphaproteobacteria > Hyphomicrobiales > Methylobacteriaceae > Methylobacterium > Methylobacterium oryzae. Next base: position 2,269,343 of record NZ_CP090349.1, on the reverse strand, counting down.
CAGCTGCGCGATCAGGAAGCGCGCGGCGCGGATGCCGATGCGGTCGCTCCGAACGCTGCCGAGGATCACGGGGACGGTCAGGGCCATGGCGCTCTCCGGTTGCCCCGATCATGCCAGAGGCGGCCGCGCCGCTCCAGCCGCGGGCCGGGCCCGGGATCGTCAGGCCTTGGTGGTGCTGGTCAGCGCGGCCGCGATGCCGAGCGGTCCGCCGGCCGCGTAGGCGGTCACCGCCTTGGTCACCTGCTGCAGGAAGGATTGCAGGTCGCTGCCGCTGCCGGTCGCCGTCGCGGGATCGGCGGTCGCGGTGGCGGACGTGCTGGTGGACGTGCTGGTGGACGTGCTGGTGGACGTGCTCGCGGACGAGGCCGCGGATGAGGCCGCGGACGCGTCGGTCGCGGTGCCGGCCTGGGCCGCACCCTCGCTCTGCTCGGCATCCGACGCCGGCCGGTGGCCGTGATGGCCGCGATGGTGATGGACGGCGGACGCACCGCCCGCGGCCTGACCGGGCGCCGTACCGGTGGCGGTGCCGGTCGTCGACGTGTCGTCGGCGATGGCCGCGGCTTCCGCGGGCGCCGTGACGCCGTTCTGCAGCCCCATCTGGCTGAAGTCCGACTGCAGCTGGAGGAGCGACGCCATCAGGTCGTTCGACAGGGTCGGCGTCGAGGCCGTCCCGGTCGACGGGGCGGTGTCGTCCGCGGCCGCCTGCTTGCCGGTCTCCTGGTTCGCCGTCGCGGCGGTGCCGACATCGAGGCGGGCAACGTTCGCCGCCCGCGCCTGCCTGAGGGCGCTGACGAGATCCCGCTGGAGTGAACTGCCCGAAACCGTGTTGACCGACATGGTACGCCTCCGCGACCGCCCTCACGGTGGTCAGGCACGGGTCGTTCCAGAATTTTCCCAATGATCTCAGCGGCGGGTCCGGGCTCTCGGCCGGCAGGATCGGCCGAGCGGCAGAATCTGCCGGCCGCGCCGACCGACGGATACCGCATCGGCACGGATTCGGTCGGGTCGCGCGCGCCGGTCGTCGCGACGGCGCAGCTTCTCGGGCGGTGCCGCGGTCGCCGCCACGGAGATCCGAGCCCGTTCGCATCGTCTCGCGCGGAATCTCGAACAGCCGCGACGTGCCGCCGTCGTCGCGCGATTGTCCGAAGTAGAACAGTCGATCGATCGCTCTATCGCAGTCGCGATGAGCGGAGGTGCCTGTGTCGTTCTATTCGCGCGCCACGGCTCAGCTCTCGAGCGTGGCCGGAACAACTGCGCCCGGAACGATGAGTACCCTGTCGGGTTGGCTCCTTACTGGTCACCACGAGGTGCACATGACGACCAAGCCACCGCCCGTTCCGCCGGCCAACCGGTCCGACAAGGGCCCCGGCAGCGCCACCGAAGCGCCGCTCACGCAAGGGCGCGCCGGATCCCAGACCAAGGATCCGGACAAGGTGGGCCAGGCCGGAAACTCCAAGGTGAACACCACCAACCAGGGCTACCAGCAGGATCGCTGACCGCCCGATCCGCGCGGGCACCGCGAGCCGCCGTGCCCGAGACGTGTTGATCCGCATCGGAGAGAGATCATGGCGAATGCCAGTCGGCACAAAGTCGGTCCCGGCGCTCAGGGCAAGGGAACCGGATCCGGGGCCATGTCGGACTTGCCCGAAGGCGTGCTGCCGGAGAACATGGTGCTCAGCAACCGCGACAAGTCGCGGCACAGCGACGAGCGCGGGCTGGACAGCAAGAACGTCCAGACCGAGCAGTACCAGGACCACGCCGGCAACCGGCAGGTGGTTGCCGAGACGGACGCCGACACCGACGGCAACACGAGCGGCCTCGCGAACCCGAAGACGGACGAGTCCGGGGCGCAGAGCAGCCTCAAGGCCCAGCAACACTCGTAGGTCTCCGGCTCACGAGCAGGGCGGCGCGCCGCTCTCCGATCTGTGGCGGGACAAAAGGAAGCGGGATTGGCCGTCTCGGGCGCGACGTTGATCAGAGTAGACGCAACACAGCCTGAGTGGCGACCATGAACACGACAGTCACAGCGATCGCGTCGGCAATCCTTGCCGGCGCTCTTCTCGGGGCGCCGACCGGAGCCCAGGCGCAGGCGGGCAGCTTCGCCAACCACGGCTTCGGCAACCACAATTTCGGAGCCGCGGCCGTCGGCGGCGGCGGCTTCAGCAGTCCCGGTGTCGGGGCTGGCGCCGCGGGCGGCGGCTTCGCCAACCGGGGCTTCGGCAATCACGCCTTCGGGCCGGCTGCCGGTGCCGGAGGGGGTAGCTTCGCCAATAACGGCTTCGGCAACCACAATTTCGGCCGACCGGCTGTCGGCGGCGGATTCGCCAATCCCGGGTTCGGGCACGGGCTCGGCGCCCACCGGGGCTACGGTCATCATCGCCATTACGGCTACAACCGCGGCTACTACGGCCGCCCCTATGGATACGGATACGGACGGGGCGGATACGGGCTCGGCCTCGGCGTCGCCGTGGGCGGTCTGTACGGCGGCTACGGTTATCCGGGATACGGCTACGACACCGGGTACTACGGCGGTTACGCGCCCGTCACGTACGGCTACGCCGACACCGAAACCTACCGCGTCGCGGACGACGACCGCTACTGCGCGCGCCGGTTCCGATCCTACGACCCGCAGAGCGGAACCTATCTCGGCCGGGATGGACGTCGCCACCGCTGCCGGTGAGCCGCGACCGTCCTGACGACGGCCGCATCCGGCTCGGACCATCCCCGCCGCGGCGTCGGCGGGGATGAAGGTGCCATCGTCACGACCGGCCAGGACGGCGCGGCGGATCGCCGGCGCTAGGCGTCCGCCTCGCTCGCGTCATCCCCGCCGGTCGCACCCCGTGCGGGCCCAGGCCGATACGCGTCGAGCGTCGCGTAGGCATCGGTGTCGGTGAGCCCGAGCCGTTCCATGTCGGTCAGGAAGGACAGGATGTCGGCGTCGACCGGCTCGCCGCTCTCCTTGCGCTCGATCAGGGTATTGACCAGCTCGAGGGCGCTGATCGACGGGGCGCTGGGTTCGTTCGCATCGGGGAAAGCCATGGCCGGTCTCTCGCAGGAGGGCTCCGGGAACTAGGTCACCGCGAGGCCATCGGCCACACGCGACAGTCGTCGCGATCGATCACAGTCGATGTCGCCGCGCGCTCCGACAGCGCCATGCCGCATCCGTCACATCGTCGGATGCGACGTCGGCGCGCTCTCGCGATACAGGGCCTCGTGCTGCCACGTGGGATGGTGCGCGTCCGGTCCGACGTGCTGGCCGACATACAGGGACGCGAGCAGGCCGAGCAGGAGGAACAGACCGATGGTCACCGCGTCCGGATGCCGGCGCGCGCTGTGGATGCCGAAGCACCCCAGCGTGAAGACGGCCGCCAGGGCCAGGGAACCGAGCATGCCGCCCGACATCGGGATCACCGCCGTGCCTGTCGTCGTGGCTCAGCGCGCCGCGCCACAACGGGGCGGGCGGCACGGGCGCACGACGTAGACGTTCGAGGGCGCGCGAAACATCCCGCCATCCGTCGGCGCCACCGCGCGCCGGATCCCGCGGGGGGTGTGGAGGATCGATCTGCGACGGCACCGGTCGGCAGAGGCGCCGGCACGCCCGCATCGCGCCAGTCGAACACGGCACGTCGCACGTATTGACGGATGCCGGAACGGCAACGCTGTTCCCGAACCTCAGAACCCGGGACGGGTGAGAGATCCGAAAACTCAGTTCGATCAAGATGTTGGTAAGTGGATGGCTCCCCGAGCAGGACTCGAACCTGCGACAAGGCGATTAACAGTCGCCTGCTCTACCAACTGAGCTATCGGGGATCACGAGGGGGTCTCTACACACCGGGATGGCGGGACGCAAGGGCCTCGATGCACGATCCGCGTCCAAACCGACGCGCTGCACCCCCCGACACAGCGCGTGGCGACTCCCGCGGAGGTCGGGAGGCCCGGAATGTGACTGATCGGCAACATCGTCGCCGAGGCCCGTCGCCGGCTCTGCCGGTCCGCGGCCGGTGGAAGTCATCCGTCTGTCGTCTCCCGCTCCTACGGGGACCGCCTGCCGGCGCGCCGGTGTGACGACCCTGCCGCTATGCCGACCCATCGCTGCCTCGACCCACAGGACCCCTACGCCGAACGCGAGGTGCGCGTCGCCTTCGAGTGGAGCGCCGACCATCTCCGCCTGATCGCGGCCCTGGACGAGCACGAGGCCGATATCCTCCCCGACCTCGTGGAGGCCCAGCGCGACGATCTCCGTCGCGAGATCGTGGCCGCCCTACCGCTTCCGGAGCCGTGCATCCCAGGTCGGACCGAGATCCGCCTGCCGTGATCGCCGACCCGTGTCCCGCGCGGTCGGGCGCGCGGCGATCCAGCTTCGTCCGGGCGAAACAGTCCTCCTGCCTGCCGGCGCATCTGCCGACAGCGCTCGCGAGACTGAACTGACAATCCGGCACCGGCCGAGATCCACGAATTCTTCCTCCGATGAGCCCCTGGATGCTGAGGTTGAGCCGGGCTGCGCGATGGCAAAAATCTCGGAGCTTCGGAGTATAAGATAAATGTTTTTGCCGGCTATATTTACCTGTTCAAAAAGATTTGCTTCGATATAGCTGCGGTCACACGAATCTCCGGCCAGAAGCGGCTCGTCGCCATGCGCATCTCACTCGGCCTGAAGCTCTCCGCGGTTATCGGGCTGCTGGCCCTGGTGGCGATCGGCATCGCTGCCTTCGCGGTTCGACAATCGAACTGGGAGCAGGAGCGGGCGGCCGCCACCGACCGGATCTGGAACGCCGGCCTTCAGGCGGGCGCCCTGGGGCAGGCGATCGAGCACGCGGTCGTGCAGGCCACGGCCCTCTACACCGCGGAAGACACGACGGAGGCGCGCACACGGTTGTCGGCGCTCCACGACGCCCTCGCCACCGTGGAGCAGGTGCGGGTGCCCTTCCTCGAGGCCATGGAGGATCAACTCCCCGCCGACCGTCGGCGGCGGTTCGACCTCTTCGTCAAGGAATTCGTCGCCTACCAGACCGATACGGCCGAACTCGGCCTCACGGTCTCGCCCAGGGCCGCGCTGATCCAGGCGACCGACGAGGCGACCGTGAAGAACCGCGAGCGCATGGTGGCCGAGATCGGCATTCTCGGACGGGAGGTGCTGAACCGCCTGAACGCCCGTCGCGCCGCGGACGCGGCCGACCGCCGTCGGGCGCGGATCACCCTGGTGGCCGTGCCGGCCGCGGCGCTGGCGTTCGGCCTCCTCGCGGCGATCTGGATCATCGTGAGCCAAGTGCGGCGGCCGCTGCATCGGCTCAAAGAGGGGATGACGGCGCTCGCCGCCAACAATCTCGGCCGCGCGATCCCGTTCACGCACCGCCGCGACGAGATCGGCGAGATGGCCGCCGCCATCGCGGCGTTCCAGACGGCGATGATCGAGAAGCGCGACCTCGACGCCGAGGCGCAGGCGCGGCGCGACCGCGACCGCAGCCGGGCGGAGGCCCTGGCCGCGGCCACGCGCACCTTCGAGGCCGAGACGCACCGCGCCGTCACCGATCTCGCCGACTCGGCCGAGGCGATGCAGGCGGCGGCCGACACGCTCTCGGGCAACGCGGGCGCGATGGCGGCCGAGTCGGCCGTCGTCGCCGGAGCGTCGCAGCAGAGCGCGGGCCTCGTCGACAGCATCGCCAGCGCGGCCGAGGAGCTCTCGGCCTCGGCGCGGGAGATCGAGGCGCGGGTCCGTCACACCAGCGCGATCGCCACCTCGGCCCTCTCCGACACGCAGGGGCTCAAGGAGACGGTGATGAGCCTCTCGCAGGCGGCCGAGGAGATCGGCGCCGTGGTCACTCTGATCCGCGAGGTGGCCGAGCAGACGAACCTCCTCGCGCTCAACGCCACGATCGAGGCGGCCCGCGCGGGCGCCGCGGGGCGGGGATTCGCGGTGGTCGCCGCGGAGGTGAAGGCGCTGGCCGGCCAGACGGCGCTCGCCACCGACCGCATCACCGGGCAGGTCGGGGCGATCCAGGGGGCCGCCGGGCGCACGGTCGGCGCCATCGGCACGATCGGCGAGACCATCGCCCGGATGAGCCTGATCGCCTCCGAGGTCGCGGACGCCACCGACCAGCAGGGGCAGGCCAGCCAGGAGATCGCGCGGGCGATCTTCGGCGCGGCCGCGGAGGCCCGACAGGTCTCCGAGAGCGTAGCGGGCGTTCAGGCCGCGGCCGCGTCCAACGAGGCGCAGGCCGGGCAGGTGCGCGGCAGCGCCGCCCGGGTCAATGCCGGGACCCACAGCCTGCAGCGGGCGATCGAGACCTTCATGGTGGAGGTCCACGGCGCCTGACGGGCGCGCACCGGCCCGTCACGGCCGGCACAATCTGTCTGGGAAGGATGGAGGCCTCGCCCGGAATCGAACCGGGGTGCAAGGATTTGCAGTCCTCTGCGTAACCACTCCGCCACGAGGCCTTCCCGAACGGCGCTGCCGTCCCGTCCGGAGCTTGGCGGACAGCTCCGGGTGCGCGTCTCTAGCAGAGGTCGGCGGTCGCAGGCAACGGCCCCGAGGCCCGGATCGCGCGGACCGCGTCAGCTCTGCCAGACCCGCGGCATCGGCAGGCCGCGGTAGCCCGCGAGGAAGCGGGCGACGAGCCCGCGCAGGGGCCCGACCGCGTCGCCCAGCGCGCGGACCGCCAGATGGCCGTTCCAGGCGCTCGCCGCCGCCGTCGTCCCGGGCGACGCGGCCTCGGCCAGCCGGGTCCGCGCCTCCTCGAGGCGCGCCTCCGCCCCGGCGGAGAGGTCGAGGATCGTCGCGCAGGCGCGGGCGCCGCCGCCGATGGCCGGGCGAGCGAGGTGGTCGCTGATCGGCCCCTCCAGCAGGAGGTCGTCGGCGTAGGCGAGGCGCCCGCCCCGGCGGATCCGCCAGGAATCCGCGAACAGCCCGTCGCCGATCCGCTCGCCCCGGGCGGCGCGGCCGAACGCCACGACCTCCACGGCGAGCAGCGCGGCCCCCTCGGCGAGATCGGCCACGAAGCGCCGCCGCACCCGGGCCCGATCGAACAGGATCGTCTCCTGCGGCAACCAGGCGAGGCCGGCCCCCTCCCCCAGATTCAGCGTGTTGACGATGCGGCTCACGGGGCCGTCAGAGCGATAGATCTTCTCGGCCGCCGTCGTGGTCAGAACCAGCTCGGCCCCCGGTTCGAGCGTGAGGTCGATGGCGAAGGTGTCGCCGCAGGCGACGCCGCCCGCCGTGTTGACGAGGACCGCCTCCGGCGCGCCGGTGCCCCGGGGGAAGCGCAGCCGCGACGGCCCGGCTTCTGCCAGATCCAGGATGCGCGTCCCGCCGCCCGGACGGGCCAGTCCGACACGCAGCTGGACGCGCCCGTCCGAGCGCTGGCGCGCGGGCGCGGTCATCTCGGGCGCGGATGAGGGCGCGAGAGTGCCGTGCATCAGGCGCGCCCGGCCGGCTCTGCCGGAACGGCCTCGATCGGCAGGGTCGGCCGGTCGAGGATGCGCCGGCCGAACAGGCTGGCCACCAGCTCGACCAGCACCCGGGCGCTGCGGCCGCGCTCGTCGAGGAAGGGGTTGAGCTCCACCACGTCGAGGGAGCGGACCAGACCGGAATCGTGGAGCATCTCCATGATCAGATGGGCCTCCCGGAAGGTGGCGCCGCCCGGAACGGTGGTGCCCACGGCCGGGGCGATCGACGGATCGAGGAAGTCGATGTCGAGGCTGACATGGAGATGCGCGCCCCGCGCGGCGACGCGGTCGAGCACCTGCCGCAGGGGCGCCACGACGCCGAACTCGTCGATCGTGCGCATGTCGGTGACGCCGACCCGGCGCGCCGTCACGAGGGCGCGCTCGCCGGCATCGATCGACCGGAGGCCGAACAGGTGGACGTCGGCGGGCGGCAGGGGCGCCGGCGCCGGCTCGGCGAAGAGCGGCGGGAAGCCCGGCTCGCCGCACAGGGCGGCGAGCGGCATGCCGTGGACGTTGCCGGAGGGCGAGGTCGCCGGCGTGTTGAAGTCGGCGTGGGCGTCGAGCCAGAGGACGAAGACGGGCTGGCCGCGCCGCGCGCAGTGCCGCATCACCCCGTCGACGGAGCCCAGGGACAGGCTGTGATCGCCGCCGGCGGTCAGCGGCAGCGCCCCCGCGTCGAGGGCGTCCTCCACGGCGCGGGACAGGGCCCGCGTCCAGGCGGCGACACCGTCCAGCCCGCGCGTCCCGGCGGGTCCGTCCGGGGCGACGTCGCCGCGATCCGCGATCGCGTGGCCGAGTTCGGCGAGCGCCCGCACCAGCCCGGCCGTGCGCAGGGCCGCCGGGCCCATGAGGGCGCCGGCCTCGCTGGTCCCGACCTCGATCGGGGCCCCGATCAGCGCGATGCTGCGCGCCCGGTCCGGCTGGTCTTCGCCGCTCATCCCACCTCCATCGCCGTCACGAAGCGACCGTTCTCCGCGGCCGCTCTACCACCCGGACTCATAACCGGCCGATGACGCCGACCGCGAGACGGGATCGGTCAGCAAGATCCGTGACGGTGTGTCCGGGGCGGCCGCGGGAGGACGGGCTGCCCGAAACGGGCTGGCCGAAACTTCGCCGGATGCCGCGCATCCCTCAACGCCGCGCGGGCGTCCGTGACGACCCGCGCGGCGAAATCTTGCCGGAACGGGCTCTCGACCATTCACAACTTGGAATCATGGTGCCTAGACTGTTCTTTAAGTTGTATGTTCCGCGTGTGCTCAAGTTTTGAGCGGTGTATCGGTGTTTACGAGATTTTTATAAGGATTGGGCGATTGGTTCACGTCAAACCAATCTTCCAAAGAGTACAGGGGCATCATGATCTCGCTATCGCGGCTGAGCACGCGCCTTCCCGCGACGACCGTCGGCCTGGCGCTCCTGAGCGCCACCGCCATGGGCGGATTCAGCTGGTACTCGGCGCGGGCGGGTCTGATGACCGCCGCCCACGAGCGCCTCGAACTCGCCGCGGCGGCGCGCCGGGACGCGATCGAGCTGGTGGCGGATCGGGCGCAGGCCGACTTCCTGGCGGTGGCGGCCCACCCGCAGATCGTCTCGAACTTCCCCGACCTGCTCGAGAACCTCGACCCGGCGAAGCCCGACACCGAGAGCGTCATCGCGGCGTTCCGCGCGCCGCAGACCGCCGAGGCGCGGGTCGCCCTCGACGGCAGCGGCATGTCGTCGATGTATGCCCGCCGGCACGTCAAGGTTCAGGAGGTGGCGCGCAAGCTCGTCGCCCAGCCGGGCTACGCCGACCTGATGTTCATCGATGACAACGGCCGGATCGACTACACCACGACGAAGGGCGCCGATTTCGGCAAAGCGGTCACGGAGGACGGCTTGGCGGGGACGGCGCTCACGCGCCTCGTCGAACGCCTGAAATCCGCCGACCCGGGCGCGGTCCTGTACGAGGATTTCGCCGCCTACCCGGTGGACGGGGTCCCGGCCGCCTTCCTCGGCCGCGCCATGACCAAGCGTGCCAACGTCGCCATGGGCACCGCGCAGGCCGCCGAGCGGATCGGCTTCATCGTCATGCGGGTCACGCCGGCCCTGTTCGACCAGACGCTGTCGAAGCGGACCGGTCTCGGCGACACGGGCCAGATCCTGGCGGTCGGCGCGGACGGCCTGCTGCGCAGCAACCCGCCGTTGAACCCCGGCGTGCGTGCCGGCGCGGGCCTCGCCGGGATCGGCCTCGCCGCCGACCGGGTCAAGGCCGGCGGTCCCGTCGACTTCGCGGCGGAGAACGGCACCCACATGGCGGCCGCCTCGCCGGTGACCGTCCTGGGCGCGCCCTGGACGGTGGTGGCGGAGCAGACCCAGGCCGAGGCGATCGACGCGGTCCAGGCCCTGTCGCGCACGCTGATCCTGACCGGCCTGTTCGTGCTCGCCGGAACGGCGCTGCTCGGCCTGCTGCTCGCCCGGTCGATCGTGGCGCCGCTCGGTGCCCTCACCCGCGCCCTCAAGGCCCTCGCCGATCGCCAGGCGCTGACCGACGTGCCGGGCAGCGCGCGGCGGGACGAGATCGGCGACATCGCCCGCGCCGTGGTCACGATCCGCGACATGTCGCTGGAGGAGGCCGCCCAGCAGCTCCAGACCACCGAGGCCGCGCGCCTGCGCGAGGAGCAGAGCCGGCGCGCCATGCTCAAGCAGCTGGCCGACGGCTTCGAGCACTCGGTCGGCGGCATCGTCGAGGGCCTGACCGGCGCCGTCACGGAGCTTCAGGGCGCCTCGGACACGATGCGCGCCGCGGTCTCCAGCACCTCCGAGCGCTCGACCAGCGTCGCCGGGGCTGCGCAGCAGACCTCCGACAACGTCAACACCGTGGCGGCCGCGGCCGAGGAACTCGGCGCGACCGTCCAGGAGATCGGCCGGCAGGTCGAGCAGGCCGCCGGCATGTCCGCCACCGCCGTCGGCGAGGCCCGCCGGGCCGAGCAGACCATGACCGACCTCGCCGCCGCCGCGACGCGCATCGGCGACGTGGTCGGCATGGTCTCGACCATCGCCGGGCAGACGAACCTGCTGGCGCTCAACGCCACGATCGAGGCCGCCCGCGCCGGCGAGGCGGGCCGCGGCTTCGCGGTGGTCGCCGCCGAGGTCAAGGAACTCGCCGCGCAGACCACCCGCGCCACCGAGGAGATCAGCCGTCAGGTCGCCTCGATCCAGACGGTCACGGGCGACGCGGCCGGGGCGATCCAGGGCATCACCGCCCAGATCGAGGCGATGAACCAGGTGTCGACCAGCATCGCCGCCGCGGTGGACCAGCAGGGCGTCACCACGCAGGACATCGTGCGCAGCATGGGGCAGGCGTCGGCCGGCACCGGCACGATGACCCTGGAGATCGCCGAGGTCGCGCGGGTCGCTGGCGATGCCGGCGAGGCCGCGGACTCGGTCGCGCAGGCGTCCGACTCGCTGGCGACGCGCTCGGAGCAGCTCCGCGCCGAGGTGGCGCAGTTCCTCCGCAACGTGCGGGCGGCGTAGAAGCGGACGGGACTCGAGGCGGCCTCAGGCCGCCTCGGCCGGGAGCGGCGCGGGCTTCTGCGCCGCGCGCCCCGCGAAGGCCTGGGCGGCCAGGGGCAGCTCGATCGCCGCGCAGAGCCCGCCCTCGGGGCGGTTCTCCAGCCGCAGGCGCCCGTTATGGGCCTCGACGATGGCCTGCACGATCGAGAGGCCGAGGCCGAAGCCGCTGGCCTCGTTGAGATTGCGCGCCCGGTCGCCGCGCACGAAGGGCTGGAGCATCGCCTCGCGCTCCGCCTCCGGGATCCCCGGGCCGTTGTCCAGGATGCAGACCCGGACGCCGCGCTCGGAGGCCTCCATCTGCACGTCGGCCCGGCCGCCGTACTTCACGGCGTTGTCCACGAGGTTCGTCACCGCCCGCTGGAGTTCCTCGGGCCGGCCCTGGACCAGGACGTGCCGGCTGCGGCTGACGCTGACCGGGGCGCCGAAATCCGAGAAGTCGTCGCAGACCGTCTGCACCACCGAGGCGAGATCCACGAGGCTGTGGCTGTTCGCGTCGCGGATCTGGCCGTCGCGCACGAAGGAGAGCGCCGCCTCGACGAGGCCGTTCATCTGGTCGAGGTCGCGCAGGGTCGAGGCCCGGGCGTTCTCGTCCTCGATGAACTCGGCGCGCAGGCGCAGCCGGGTGATCGGCGTGCGCAGGTCGTGGCTGATCGCCGCCAGCATCTGCGTCCGGTCGTCGATCAGGCGACGGACGCGCGACCGCATCCGGTCCAGCGCCCGGGACACGGCGAGCACCTCGCGCGGCCCCGCCTCCGGCAGCGCCACGTGGTCGTCGCGGGCGCCGAAGGCTTCCGCCGCGCCGGCGAGCCGCTTCAGCGGCGCCGTGAGGGCGCGCGTGGCCCAGACGCAGAGCAGCGCCAGCGTCAGCGCCAGGAACACCACGGTGAAGATCAGCGCCCCCTGGCGGGGTCCCCGCAGAGGATCGTTCGGCAGCGTCGCCTGGACCCGCACACCCGCCGGCGTGACGATGCCGATATGGAGGCGGCCGTCCGACTTGTCGCGCGCCGGGTCGGCCGCGGCGAGATCGGTGATCGTCACCGGCCGGCCGGCGCCGTAGCGCAGCTTGCGGATCACCGGCAGGTCGGGGGCCGGCTTCGCCCCCGGCGGCACCGTCCCGTCCCAGGGCTCGACTTGGATCAGCGGCAGGCTGCGGCCGCTCGCCAGCAGCGCCGGTCGCGCCGCCGGGTCGGCGGCGTCCATGAGTCTCACCAGAACGCCGAGGCGGCTCGCGGCCACGCCCGGCAGCGTGTCGGGATTCTGCGACTCGTGCAGCATCAGGAACGCCGCGGTGGCGACCACGTGCGCCACGGCGATGCCGGCGACCACGAGGAGCGCGATCTGGCCCGCGATGGTCTTCGGACGCAGCCGCGCGCGGAGCCGCTCCAGCCCGCTCATGACCGCGTGACCTCCGGCGTGAACAGGTAGCCCCCGGAGCGGATCGTGCGGATGAATTCCGGGTTGCGGGTGTCGCGCTCGATCTTCTGGCGGATCCGGGAGATCAGCACGTCGATGCTCCGCTCGAACGGGCCCGCGGCCCGGCCCTGGGTGAGGTCGAGGAGCTGGTCCCGCGACAGCACCCGCCCCGGCCGGAGGCACAGGGCGTGGAGGAGGTCGAACTCCGCGCCGGTGATCGAGATCCGCGCACCCTCTGGCGACAGGACCTGCCGCAGGGAGACGTCGAGGGTCCAGCCTGAGAAGTGCAGCCGCCGCCGCTCGTCGGCGTCCGGCGCCTCGGCGGCGACCCGGCGCAGGATGGCGCGGATGCGGGCGAGCAGCTCCCGCGGGTTGAACGGCTTGGCGAGGTAGTCGTCGGCGCCGAGTTCGAGGCCGAGGATCCGGTCCACGTCCTCGGATTTCGCGGTCAGGATCAGGATCGGGATCTGCGAGGTGCCGCGCAGGCGCCTGCACAGGCTCAACCCGTCCTCGCCGGGAAGCATCAGGTCGAGCACGATGAGGTCGATCCGCGCTTCCGCCAGGACCCGGTCCATGTCGGCGCCGTCGCCAGCCAGCGTGACGCGGCAATCGTTGCCGCGCAGGTAGCGCGCGATCAGCGCCGAGATCTCCCGATCGTCCTCGACGACGAGGATGTGGGGTGTTGCGGGTGCGCTCATCGCGAAGGAGTCGGTCTGCGGTTCGGCCTGCATCATCAAGCTATTATGACCCCGTCCGCCGATTAATCGAAGATGGGGCACGGAACCATTTTGTAAGCGCGTGTTTCCCGCACGGACCTGAACTGAGTTGCCACACGGCGTCACATCACAGGGGGGAACGATGACCGGAACCGAGGATCGGAAGGACCTGATCGCGCCGAAGCCGCCGGAACTCGCCTCGCCCTGGCGCACCGAGGCGCGGGCGGCGTTGCAGGACGAGGCCCGGGCCTTCGCCCGCGACACCGTCCTGCCGCTCGCCGACGAGCTCGACCGTCACAAGGCCGAGATGCCGCGGTCGCTCATCGACGCCATGGCCGAGAAGGGCTGGTTCGGGATCACGATCCCGGCGGAGCACGGCGGCCTCGGGCTCGGCGTGTTCGAGTACTGCCTCGTCTCGGAGGAGTTGGCCCGGGCCTGGCTCTCGGTGGGCAGCATCCTGGCCCGCGGTCAGGGCCTCGGCACCCAGACCCTCGACGCGGAGCGCCGGGCGGAGCTGATCCGGCGCTCGGCCCGGGGGCAGTGGATCGGCTCGATCTCGCTGTCGGAACCCGATGCCGGGTCCGACCTCGCCGGCGTGCAGACCCGCGCGGTGCGCGACGGCGACCGGTGGCGGATCACCGGGACCAAGCGCTGGGCGGGATTCGCCAAGGGCGCCGACTTCATCGAGGTTCTGGCCCGGACCCGCGACCCGGAGCCGGGCGAGTCGCGCTCGGCCGGCCTCGAGCCGTTCCTCGTGCTCAAGGAGCGCGACAGCTTCCCGCCCGGCGTGACCGGCCGGGTGATCGACAAGATCGGCTATCACGGCTTCCAGACCTTCGAGCTGAGCCTGGAGGACGTGTGCGTGCCCGAGAGCGACCGGCTCACCGGGCTCTACGGCGACCAGGGGGCGGACGCGGATTCCGGAGGGTTCGCCGCCGTCCAGCGCGGCCTCAACATCGCCCGGGTGCACACGGCGGCCCGGGCCGTCGGCGTCGCACGCGCGGCGGTCGAGGATTGCCAGAGCTACCTGCAGGAGCGCGTCCAGTTCGGACACCCGATCGGCGACTTCCAGGCGCTGCGCTTCGCGCTGGCCGACATGGCCGCCGAGGTCGCGCAGGCGCGGGCCTTCTGGCATCAGGTCGCCCACCTCCTCGACCAGGGCGAGGCCGCCGAGAGCGAGTCGGCGATGGTGAAGCTCTTGGCCACCGAGATGGCGGTTCGGGTCACCAACCAAGCGATGCAGCTCCACGGCGGCAACGGCTACACCACCGAGCGCCGGGTCGAGCGCTACTGGCGCGACGCGCGGCTGACGACGATCTTCGAGGGCACGAGCGAGATCCAGCGGCGGATCATCAGCGACCGCATGCTGCCGCGGCCCGGGGCCTGACCGACCGGGAGCGATCGCGCGCGGCCGTGCGGCGAATCGTCGATCGGGACTCCCCGCCCGGCGCCGCCCGGCTACCTCAGGACTCTGTCCTGCCCGGCGGACCGGGTGCCGCCATCCGGAAGCCCCGTGTCGAAGCCCATCAGCGATTACGCCCTCATCGGTGACACCCATTCCTGCGCGCTGATCGCCCGGGACGGCTCCATCGACTGGCTGTGCTGGCCGCGCCACGATTCGCCGGCGCTGTTCGTGAAGCTCCTCGACGACGAGAAGGGCGGATCGTGCAGCCTCGCCCTCGACGGCCCGACCGGGAGCGCGCGCCGCTACCTGCCCGACACCAACATCCTGGAGACGACCTTCACCACGGAGACCGGCCGGGCGCGCCTCGTCGACCTGATGCCCGTCAACCCGCCGAGCCCGGAGCCCGACGAGGGGCCGGACGGCGAGAGCGAGAGCCGCCTGATCCGGCTGCTGACCTGCGAGCAGGGCCGGGTCTCGGGCGTGTTCCGGATCCGCCCGACCTTCGACTACGCCCGCCGCCCCTGCACCCCGCTGGTCGAGGGCGGGTCGGTCCTGTTCGAGGCCGGTGACTGGCGCGTGCGGGTCAACGCGCACGCGTGCCCGACCCTCGCGGGCGACGCGGCCGAGGTCCGCTTCGACCTCGCGGAGGGCGAGACCGCCTACCTCGTCCTGACCCACGGCGAGGATCAGGACGAGGCCTGCATCGAGGATTTCGCCGGCGCCCAAAGGCGGCTGGAGTCGACCGCCGATTACTGGCGCCGCTGGTGCGCCCGGAGCACCTATCGCGGCGCCTACCGGGACGCGGTGATGCGGTCCGCCCTGTGCCTGAAGCTGCTGACCTACTCACCCTCGGGCGGGATCGTCGCGGCGGCCACGGCCGGCCTGCCCGAGGCGGTCCCGGGCAACCGCAACTACGATTACCGCTTCACCTGGATGCGGGACGCCGCCTTCACGGTCACCGCCTTCGTGATGCTGGGCTACGTCCGCGAGGCGTCCGAGTTCCTGCGCTTCCTGCGCGAGCGCGACGGCACCTTCGGGCGGGAGACGCGGCTCATGTACGGCATCGCCGGCGACATGCCGCCGGAGGAGGCCTTGAGCCACCTCGCCGGCTGGAACGGCGTGGGGCCGGTGATGATCGGCAACATCGCCGAGTGCCAGGACCAGCACGACATCTACGGCGAGCTGATCCGGGCGCTGTGCGTCTTCCTCGAGGCGGTCGATTACGACCCGCCCGAGAAGGTCAACGATCGGCTGCCGGAGGTGCTGGACAACCTCACCGCCCGGGCCATCCGCCACCGCCACGACGCGGATAACGGCATCTGGGAGCTGCGCAGCGGGCCGCGCCAGCAGGTCCACACCAAGGCGATGATCTGGGTCGCGCTGCGGGACGCGGCCCGGATCGCCCGCAACATCGCGGGCGTGCCCGAGGCGAGGATCGCCGAGTGGGAGCGGATCGCCGCCGAGATCCGGTCGGAATACCTGGAGAAGGGCTGGAACGCCGAGAAGCGGGCCTATGTCGGCGCCTACGATTCGCACCACCTCGACGCCGCGGTCCTGCGCGTCGCCCTGTTCGGGGCTCTCGACCCTCGGGAGCCGCGCATGCGCGAGACCCTGGCGGCGGTCGAGCGCGAACTGGGCGTCGGCGACCTGATCTACCGCTACCGCATGGAGGACGGGCTGGAGGGCGACGAGGGCACGTTCACGGCTTGCGCGTTCTGGCGGGTCGGCTGCCTCGCCCTCGACGGGCGGACCAGCGAGGCCAGGGCCGCATTCGAGCGCCTGATCGCCCGGTGCAACGATGTCGGGCTGCTCGCCGAGGAGATCGACCCGGCCACCGGGGCACAGCGCGGGAACACGCCGCAGGGCTTCTCCCACATGGCCCTGATCAACGCCGCGCTGCGGCTGGAGGACAGCATCGCGCGCTTCGGCGTGGACGACGGGGCGGAGACCGTCACGCGGTCGGCCGCCGAGTAGCGGCGCCCCGGCCCCCGGCGCGGGCCGGTCCACGCCACGTCGCCGTTGACCAAGCGAGTGTCGCTGGCGTGGCAGCGGGCGGCCGGTCCGGCGACGATAGTTTCGGGGCCTGAATGGCTCCGGAGGTCCCATGCTCGACGTGACGCCGACCCCTCTGCAGCGTCTCTGGTGCGAGCGCCGTCGCGGCTACAGCCTGCCGGCCGAGTTCTACCTGAGCCCCGAAGTCTTCAAGGCCGACATGGCGGTCATCTTCGGCCGCCACTGGATCTACGTCGGCGTCGAGCCCGACGTGCCGGAGGCCGGCGACGTCATGGTCGTCGACATCGGCAAGACCTCGGTGGCGATCGTCCGGGACGACGACGGCGCCGTGCGGGCCTTCCACGATAGCGCCTACGATCCCGCCGGCCGGGCCGCCCAGATCGCCGCGGCCCTGACGGCGCTCGATCCGCGGCACGTCCTGTTCCCAGAATCCATCGACGGCGGCGACCTGGCCCGAAGGGTCGCGGTCCGGCTCGGCGCGCCGCTGTTCACCCAGGCCGAGGTTGTCTCCGCCTCCGGGCTGATCCGCCCGGCGCGCGGCCGCAGCGTTGAGCAGAGGGCCGCGCCGGGTCTCCTCGCCACCGTCGCCTCCGACGCGGTGGCCGAGTATGCCGGCCCGCCCCGGGAAGCGCGGCCGCTGGCGGTCGCGATGGCGGGGCTCGCGCCCGCCCGGACGGCGGTCCTCTCGGTGCGGCACGTCCCGGCCGATCCGGCCACGGTGCCGCTCGCGCTCGCCGCGTTCGTCACCGCCGCGGGGAACGGGGTGACCGACCTCGACGCGTTCCGGCAGCTCGTCGCGGCGCTCCGCGCAACCCCGGGCGCGAGCCGGGTCCTGTGCGATTTCGGGCAGATGCCGCGCCGAACCCAGGTCGGCGCCTCCAGCACCATCCTGGCGGCGACCTGCTACCTCGCCCTCGGTATCTCGGGCGCGCCGCAGCACCTGCAGGGTGTCGCGGGCTGCGAGCACGTCGTGGCAGTCAACACCGACCTGCACGCGGCGATGATCGAGCGGGCGGGCCTCGCCATCGTGCAGGACGCGCAGCCGGTCATGCCCGCCCTGCTGCGGCTCCTGGCCGAGGAAGCCGCGTGCCCGGTGGGCAGCCCCTGACCAGCGTCGTGCTCCTCTCCGCGGGACGGCATCCGGTCTCGGGCGCGACGGCCCTGCCGCGGCTGGAGGCCCAGGCGATCCGTCTCGCGACGGGCCTCGGCGAGGCCGTGGGCCTCCATGCCGGGCCGGCCGCGGCCGCCGTCGCGGACGCGCTGGGCCACGGCCTGTCCCGGATCGTCCACGTCCGCGTGCCGGCGGGGGCAGATCCGGTGCCGGCCCTCTCCGCCCGCCTCGCGGGGATGGCGCCCGGCCTGATCCTCGCGGGCCGGCGCGGCCAGGGGGGCGACGAGACCGGGATGGTTCCCTACGCGGTCGCGGAGGCCCTCGACGGCCTCCTGATCCCCGACGTCGTCGCCCTCGCGGCCGGCGACGCGGGCGCATTGTCCCTCGACCAGACCCTCGGCCGCGGCGCGCGCCGCCGCGTGACCCTGCGCGGCCCGGTCCTGGCCACGATCCATCCCGACGCGCCCGCGCCGCTCCCCTTCGCCTACGGGCAGGCGCGGCGCGGCGTGATCGAGACCGTCGCGGGCGACCCGGCCGCGGCCGCCGCCCCCGTCCCGGTCTTCGAGGAACGCCCCTATCGCCGCCGGCCGAAACTCGTGAAAGGTGCGCCGTCCGGCGGCTCGGCGGCGGAGCGGCTGAGGGCTGCGACCGGCGAGGCGGCGTCCGTCGGCGGGCGCCTGCTCGTGCGGCCCGAGCCCGACGCGGCCGCGCGCGAGATCCTGGCTCACCTGCGCCGGATCGGCGTCCTCGCGCCGCCGGCCTCCGAACCGCGATGAGGAACCCGATGCCTTTGAACTCCGACGATCTCCTGGCCCGGCTGCGCGCGCTCGGGGTCGCCTACAAGCTCTACGAGCACGCGCCGGTCCTGACCGTCGAGGCGATGATGGCGGCCTGCGGCGACATCGTCGGCGCGCACACCAAGAACCTGTTCCTGCGCGACGGCAAGAAGACGCACTTCCTCGTCACGCTCCGTCACGACGCCCAGGTGGACCTGAAGGCGTTCCGGGCCGTCCTCGGCGCGCGGGGCGGCCTGTCCTTCGCCAGTGCCGAGGCGCTCGGCGCGCAGCTCGGCGTCGCGAGCGGCGCGGTGTCGCCGCTCGCCGCCCTCAACGCCGCGCCGGGCAGCGTGCGGATCTTCGTCCAGGACAGCCTGCTCGCGGAGGCGCGGATCAACGTCCATCCCCTGGTGAGCACGCGCACCCTCAACCTCGCGCCCGACGACCTGCTGGCCGCGCTCCGCGCGGAGGGTCACGCGCCGGAGCCGTTCGCGCTGCCGGGGGCGTCGCAGGCGGCCTGACACGGTCCCCTGCGAGGCCGCGCGGGACGTCGCGCTCAGCAGGCGGCCACGTTGACCGCGAGGCCGCCGAGGGAGGTTTCCTTGTACTTGGCCTGCATATCGTGGCCGGTCTGGCGCATCGTCTCGATGACCTGATCGAGGCTGACGAAATGCACCCCGTCGCCGTGGAGGGCGAGGGATGCGGCCGCCACCGCCTTGTTGGCACCGAAGGCGTTGCGCTCGATGCAGGGGATCTGGACGAGCCCCCCGATCGGGTCGCAGGTCATGCCCAGATGGTGCTCCATGGCGATCTCGGCGGCGTTGGCGACCTGCCGCGCGTCGCCCCCGAGGACGGACGCGAGCCCGGCCGCCGCCATGGCGGCCGCGGAGCCGACCTCGCCCTGGCAGCCGACCTCGGCGCCCGAGATCGAGGCCCGGCGCTTGATCAGGCCGCCGATCGCCGCGGCGGCGAGGAGGTAGTCGCGGCCGCGCGCCTCGCTCCAGCCGGGATAGAAGTCGACGATGTAGCGCAGCACCGCCGGCACGATCCCGGCCGCGCCGTTGGTCGGCGCCGTGACGATCCGGCCGCCGGACGCGTTCTCCTCGTTCACCGCCAGGGCGAACAGGCTGATCCAGTCCATGATCTCGTGGGCCGGCCGGCTGTTCGTGAGGCGGTTCGCCTCGAGGGTCTCGTGCAGGCGCTTCGCGCGCCGCCGGACCCTGAGGCCGCCGGGCAGCTCGCCGTCCATGCGCAGGCCACGACTGATGCAGGCCAGCATGGCGTCGCGGACGGCGTCGAGCCCGGCCTCGATCTCCGCCTCGGTGCGCAGGGCGCGCTCGTTGGCCATCTGGACCTGCGGGATGGTGAGGCCGGTCTCGGCGCAGATCCGCAGCAGGTCGGCACCGCTCTCGAACGGGTGGGGCACCGCGACGGCGCCGAGGCCGCCGGTCTCCCCCGCCCCCTCCTCCTCGACGAAGCCGCCGCCGACCGAGTAGCAGACCACCTCGTCCAGCACGGCGCCGTCGGCGTTCAGGGCGCGGAAGCGCATGCCGTTGGTGTGGCGGGGCAGGACCTCGGCGAAGTTGAAGACAAGGTCCTTCGTCGTGTCGAAGGCGACGCCCGGCAGGCCGATGGCGCCGGTCTCGGCCAGGGTTCGCGTGTAGCCCGTCACGGCGTCCGGATCGACGGTCGCGGGCTCGTGGCCGAGCAGGCCGAGGAAGATCGCCAGGTCGGTGCCGTGGCCGCGCCCGGTCCAGGCGAGGGAGCCGAAGATCTCCGCGGACACCCGCGCGACGCCGGCCCGGCCGGAGACGCGGTCGCGGAAGCGGCGCGCGGCCACCATGGGCCCGATCGTGTGGGAACTCGACGGGCCGATCCCGATCTTGAACAGATCGAAGGCGCTGATCATCGCGCGGCGGCTCTCTCCAGCGGGCCGGCCCCGAAGGCGGCTTCCTGCAGCAAGCCATACACGCAGGTCGCGAAGGACCGCCAGCACTCAACCCGGTATGTCGGGACCGGGCCGGGGCGACGGATCAGCACGATCTCGGCCTTGCCGAGGAGCGTGCGGGTGGCGCTGCCCGCCGGGAAGGCGGCGTCGCCGAGGTCGAGGGGGCAGCCGGCGTTGAGGGCGATCGCGGCCGCGTCCCCGCGGACGTCGATCCCGACATTGCGGTGCGACACGTCCACGAGGGCGTGCGTCCGGCCGGCGAGGTCGGTGCTCACGGCGGCGGCCAGGATGTCGGCATCGGTCTCGGGCGCGTCGATCAGCCACTCGTCGGGACCGAGGCGGGCGATCCACCGAGTCTCGTCGCCCGACAGGGTGTTGATCGGGCGGTCGAGGGGGAAAACTGGCCGCCGACGAGCGGGGACCGCGCCGGCTCGGTCCCGCAATCGGCCTCGAGACGCAGGTCGACCACGGTCACGTCGGCCCCGGCCCGCTTGGCGTCGAGGGCCGCCACGTAGGCCGAGGCGCCGGCGGTCGCGAACACGACGCGCCGTCCCGGCAGGACGCCGTAGCGGTTGATGAAGACCCGCACGCTCTCGGCGAGCAGGATGCCCGGACGGTCGTTGTCGGCGAAGACCAGCGGCCGCTCGTGCGAGCCGCCGGCGAGCGCGACCTCGCCGGAGTGCACCTGCCAGAGCCGCTCGCGCGGCGTCTGCGCGGACCCGGCGGGCAGGTGGTCGGTGATCCGCTCGGCCAGCGCGAGGTGGTTGTGGTTGCAGTAGCCGAAGTTCGTCGTGCGCGGCAGCAGGATGACGTTCTCCCGCCCGTCGAGGTCGGCGAGGGCGGTCTTCAGCCACTCCGCGGCCGGGCGGCCGTCGATCTCGGAGGTCACGTCGTGCAGAAGGCTGCCGCCGGGCTCCGCGCCCTCATCGGCGAGGATGACCCGCTTGCCGGTCCTCGCCGCCGCCAGCGCGGCCGCGAGGCCGGCCGGCCCGGCGCCGACGATCAGGACGTCGCAGTGGGAGTGGCGGTTGGCGTAGCGCTCCGGATCGGCCTCGGTCGGCGCCTTGCCGAGACCGGCCGCGCCGCGGATGAACGGCTCGTAGACCTCGTCCCAGAATTTCCGGGGCCACATGAAGGTCTTGTAGTATAACCCCGCGACGAAGACTGGCAAGAGCAGGTCGTTCACCGCGCCGACATCGTAGCGCTGGAACGGCCAGTGGTTCTGACACTGGGTCCTGAGGCCCTCGCGCAGCTCCAGCCGAAGATCTAGCTCGCGCCCGCTAAGGTAATACGAGCCATGTGGTTACGAACTCTGCGATCTATTGCACTTTCCAGTCGTCATTTGTTGCCCTGAGCCGAGAGAGCCTTTTATCAATGACAATGAAAAGCTACCGGCGGGCCCCTCACGGGCTTGCCTTCCTGCGACGCTTTCCGGCGGGAAGACGACGCGTCCGGAATTTTACCGTCATGAATTCACAATGCACTGCAGCATTGGTACCGATTTAGACAGCGATGAGAACATATTGTGCAGGAACGCTCGCGTTCCTTTGCAGGCGCATCGTTCGCGGCGCCGCCGCTTGTTCTTCACGCTCCCACGATCATCGACTCGGTCACGCCGACGGCACGGTTCGCGCCCGGGCACGACGTCGCCGGATCGACGGCGATCCGAGAGGCTGACGATCGTTCTGCCGCAACGGTGAGCGGCACATCTGCGTCGAGGCCGAGTCCCGTTCCCGTGCGTCCGCACCGGATGATCCAGTACGCCTGACTCGGCGGCCCCGATGGGCTACGAGGCGTCCGGCCGAAGCAATGGACGCGTGGATGCGGTTAGAGATCGAGCGGAAGTTCCTCGTGGCAGGCGCGGGCTGGCGCGACGCGGCCACATCCATTCGGCACCTGAAGGACGGCTTGGTCGGTCATTTCGCGCGCGGGAAGGTCCGGGTGCGGCTCGACGGCGAGCGTGCCTGGCTAACGGTCAAGGGCGCCCGCGAAGGCATCGCCCGCGCGGAGTTCGAGTACGAGATCCCGCATGCCGACGGCGCCGCCATGGTCGATCAGGTGTGCACCGGCAACGTGATCGAAAAGATCCGCTACTGCGTGCCGCACGACGGGCTGACCTGGGAGGTCGACGTCTTCCAGGGTTCGCTGGCCGGGATGGTCCTGGCCGAGGTCGAGCTCGCGCGGGCCGATCAGTCCTTCAGCAAGCCCGCTTGGCTCGGCGAGGAGGTGACCGGCGACCTGCGGTTCCGCCAGTCCACCCTGCTCCACCTCTGCCGCGAGGCCGGCCGGCCGATCACGATGGACGACGTGCTGCGGCTGCCGGTGGCCGCTTAGCGACGCAGCCGCGCTCAGCCCGTGCTGCGCAGGGTGCGGTCGAACAGGGCGCTCATCGCCGCCCAGCCGCGCTCCGCGCCTACGCGATCGTGGACGGGGAAATCCGGCATCATCCAGCCGTGCGCGGCGGGATAGGTCTCCGCTGCATACCGGACACCGGCTCGCGACAGCGCCGTCTCCAGCCGCTCGGCCATCGCGGACGGGTAGCTTCCGTCGTTCTCGGCTGCCGCGATATACACCTCGGCCCTCAGCGCGGGTGCCAGACGATGCGGGCTCGCGGGTTCCTCGGTCGCGAGATTGCCGCCGTGGAAGCTGGCGACGGCGGCGAACCGGTCCGGATACGTGCCGGCCGCCGTGATGGCCATGCGGCCGCCCATGCAGAAGCCCACCGCCCCGACCGCGCGCCCCGCGACGTCGTCGCGCGTGTCGAGATAGGCGAGGAGCGCCGCTGTATCGGTCGCGGCCTTGAGATTGTCCGTCGTCGCCATCAGCGGGCCGAGGATCGCTCGGAAATCGCCTTTGAACACGTCCGCGGGGACGAAGGGGCCATAGGGCCCGTAGCGGTAGAAGAGGTCCGGTAACAGAACGAGATAGCCGCCGGTCGCGAGCCGCCGCGCCATGTCGACGAGGGCCGGTCGGATACCGCCGGCATCCATGTACAGGATCACGGCCGGCCAGGGCCCCGCGCCGTCCGGCGCGACGACGTGCGTCCCGCATACGCCGTCCTCGGTCCGGATCGCGACGTGCTCGTTGACCATGCTCGGTTCCTCGACGGGGCGCCCACACGTTCTGCGCCCGCCTTCGGAAAATCGCCAGGCCGTCGACCGCACCCCACGTCTCGGGCCGCCGGTCGCCATGAGCGAGGAGAAGGCCCGTGACCTGATCCGGTCCGGTGGTGCTGCGGCGACGGTCCTCGCCTGCGACCGAGCTATCCCGGTCGCTCCGCCGCGAAGCCAGCGGTCTGACGCGTTCCCGGCGCGGTCCGGTTTCGGTTTGTGGGCCGGACGGTATACGGGTCGCCACGGCGGCCCGCGCGGTGACGGCCCCGTCGCCCGCGCCGGTCTCCGGTCTCCCGATTTCACGATCCGCCGGGGGCGCCGGCCTCCTCCGAGAAGGCTGCTCATGGACCAAGCGAAACCCCGGCGCGACACGACGATCGCGCGGGCGGGTGCGGGGCGGACGGGCTACGTCACGGTCCGGGGCGCGCGGGAGCACAACCTGCGCGACATCGACGTGGAGATGCCGCGCGACGCGCTCGTTGTGTTCACGGGCGTCTCCGGATCCGGCAAGTCCTCGCTGGCCTTCGGCACCCTCTACGCGGAGGCGCAGCGCCGCTACTTCGAATCGGTCGCGCCCTACGCGCGGCGGATGATCGACCAGGTCGGCGTCCCCGACGTCGACGCGATCGAGGGCCTCCCGCCCGCTGTCGCGCTCCAGCAGCAGCGCGGCACGCCGAGCGCGCGCTCGTCGGTCGGCAGCGTCACGACCCTGTCGAGCCTCGTGCGCCTGATGTACTCGCGCGCCGGCACCTACCCGCCCGGCCAGCCGATGCTCTACGCCGAGGATTTCTCGCCCAACACGCCGCAGGGCGCCTGCCCGTCCTGCGGCGGCCTCGGGCGGGTCTACCAGGCGACGGAAGCCTCGATGGTGCCGGACCCGTCCCTTACGATCCGCGAGCGGGCCGTCGCGGCCTGGCCGCAGGCCTGGGGCGGCCAGAACCTGCGGGACATCCTTGTCAGCCGGGGCGTCGACGTCGACACGCCCTGGAAAGCGCTGCCCCGGAGGCTCCGGGACTGGATCCTTTTCACGGACGAGCAGCCGCAGGAGCCGGTCTATGCCGGCCTCACCCCGGAGCAGACGCAGCTCGCCCGCCGCCGCGGCCTGGAGCCGAGTTACATGGGCACCTTCACCAGCGTCCGCCGCCACGTGCTCGGCACCTTCACCAACTCGCAGAGCGCGCTGATGCGCCGCCGCGCCGCGCGCTACCTCGTGAGCGAGGATTGCCCGGCCTGCCACGGCAAGCGGCTGAAGCCCGAGGCGCTTTCGGTCACGTTCGCCGGGCTGGATATCGGCGCGCTCTCGCGCATGCCGCTCTCGGCGCTCGCCGAGGCCCTGAGGCCGGCGGCCGAGGACCGGCAGCCCGAGGCCGACGCCGCACCCGCCACCCTCGACCGCGCGGTGGGCCGGAAGGACCGCGCCGAGCGTGCCGCGTCCGGTGGCTCGGCCCATGCGGGCGCGCCGGACGTGCGCGTCACGCCGAACCTGTCGATCGAGAAGCGCCTCGCCGCCCAGCGCCTGGCCTCGGACCTCATCGCGCGCATCGGGACGCTCGCGGATCTGGGCCTGGGCTACCTCTCGCTGGACCGTGTCACCACGACCCTGTCGTCGGGTGAGCTGCAGCGCCTCCGCATCGCGACCCAGCTGCGCTCGCAGCTGTTCGGCGTCGTCTACGTGCTCGACGAGCCCACGGCCGGTCTGCACCCCGCCGACGGGGATGCCATGCACGACGCGCTGGCCGGGCTGCTCGCCGCGGGCAATTCGCTCTTCGTCGTCGAGCACGACATCGGCACCATGCGCCGCGCCGACTGGCTGGTCGACGTCGGGCCGGAAGCGGGCGAGAACGGCGGCACGATCCTCTATAGCGGGCCGCCGGAGGGCCTGCGTGACGTCGCGGCGTCCCGGACGCGGCTCTACCTGTTCGGGCTGGTGGAGGCGCCCCCGCGGCCGTCGCGGGAGCCCGCGGGGTGGCTGCGCCTCGAAGGCATCGTTCGCAACAACCTGAAGGGCGTCTCGGTCCCCTTCCCGATCGGGTGTCTCACCACCGTGACCGGCGTCTCGGGCTCCGGGAAGTCGAGCTTGGTCAGTCAGGCCCTGCTCGAGCTGGTCGGCGAGCGTCTCGGCCGGCCGGTGAAGACCGAGGACGAGCCGGACGATCCCCTGGACGAGGTGCCGGGCCCGTCGGAGGGCCGCATCGCCGGCGGCATGGACGGGATCGGGCGCCTGGTGCAGGTCGACCAGAAGCCCATCGGGCGCACGCCGCGCTCGAACCTCGCCACCTACACGGGCCTGTTCGACGCCGTCCGCAAGCTGTTCGCCGCGACCCCGGAGGCTCGGCGGCGCCGCTACGATGCGGGCCGCTTCTCCTTCAATGTGGCCAAGGGGCGCTGCCCGGCCTGCGAGGGCGAGGGCTTCGTCAGCGTCGAGTTGCTCTTCATGCCGAGCGTCTACGCCCCCTGCCCGACCTGCCACGGCATGCGCTACGCGCCGGAGACGCTGGCGGTGACGTGGAACGGGCTGAGCATCGCGGACGTGCTCGCGCTGACCGTCGACCGGGCCTGCGCGGCCTTCGCGGACGAGCCGTCCGTGCTGCGGCCGCTCACCGTGCTGCGCGATCTCGGCCTCGGCTACCTGCGGCTCGGCCAGCCGGCGACCGAACTCTCCGGTGGAGAGGCCCAGCGCATCAAGCTCGCCACCGAGCTGCAGCGCGGGCAGCGCGGCGGCACGCTCTACGTCCTCGACGAGCCGACGACCGGCCTGCACCCGACCGACGTCGACCGCCTCATGGTCCAGCTCAACGGTCTGGTCGACGCGGGCAACACCGTCGTCATGGCCGAGCACGACATGCGCGTCGTCGCCCGGGCCGACCACGTGATCGACATGGGCCCCGGCGGCGGCGACCAGGGCGGCACCGTCGTGGCCGCCGGCCGGCCCGAGATCGTCGCCGCGGCCGCGGCCGGCCGCACGGCGCCCTATCTGCGCGAGGAATTCGCGACGGTCCGAACGCGGCCGCCGGGCTGAGGTCACCCACCGCGGCCGGCACAGGGCTCGGAGGACGAAGGCGTGCCGCGCGCACGCGTCACGCGCCGGGTTGCCGGCAGTGGTCCGACGGTCTGGCCGGTCGATCGTGTTCCGCGTCTTGCGCGCCGGAGAACGCGCTGCGGTGCAGTATCGATTAAAGTGAGGTTTGCGGGATCAGTACTGAGTCGCCGGAGTTTCCACCGTTACTGCTGAATTCTCCGGAGGATCGCCATGGGCCTCACCGCGTTCGCCGTGTTCGTCATTCCGTGGGTCCTGCTCGCGGTGTTCCTCACGCGGTCCCCTTCAACGCTTCGCCTGGGGACCGCTTCCGCGCCGTGGCGGTCCATCCCGACCCACAAGGAGATGGCCCGCGCCAACCGTCACGCGCTGCACCCGCATGGGCAGCGGGCGGGCGAGACGGACGGAGTCTCGGGCCGGGACCAGCGCGGTCGGACCGATCCGCCCGCGGGCGGTGCGCTGGGCACGAGCGTGGAGCCCACGGAGCCCGACGACAAGCTCAGCTAACAGATCCGCGCCGGGCATTCCGGCCGGACGTCACCGGCCGATCCAGCACCGTCGGCATGCCGCGCGGCGAGTGGATGATCATGCCCCGACCCGTACCGCGCTGCCGCGGACCCGACTTTCAGCGTGGCCCCCGTGCGGGCCACGGCACCCCGCCGAGCCCGGAGAAGCGCCGGTCACGCGCCCACGGTCGCGTGCGGCCTGCAGTAGCTGTCGCGCACCGCGGGAATGTCGTCGTAGCCGTCGACGGTGCAGAAATACGTGCACACCAACCAAGCGGCCAGGGCGAGGCAGAGAACGCCGTTGTAGACCCACAGGCCGATCACCCGCCGGCTCGGCAGGTTCGGCAATCCAACGACGGAGCCCGGTACCCAGTCGACCGCGAACACGATCGTGCAGAAGGCCCCCAGCACGCCGGCCATCATCACGGCGAGAGCGGTGGACGTCATGTCCCCTCCCGATCCCGCTCTCCGCCGGACATGCAGGGCGTTACGCCGACGCGACCGGCGCGGGCACGACACCTTGGGGCGGACACGCGCAGCCGAACTCCTGTCACAGCTCCCTCCTGACCCTCCGATCCGTGTCACACCAGCTAACCGGGACGGCGCCCCCACGTCGAGATCGGAAAACGCGCCGCACCTTCGTAGGACGCGCCGAAGGCAAGAAAGGTTGGCGGAGTACGCTGCCGAGCGGTTCGGCCATGGTCCTCGAAGGCTCGGTGGGCGCGCTGGGGTTCGAACTTCGGACCCGCTGCGTAAGAGGACGACGCTCCGGGCGCCGAGACACGCATGTTCTGCTTGCCGGCGTCGCCGACAGCTCGAGCGCGCTCTCGAAATCAATGGACCCGCCGATTGTCCAACGCTGGGCACTGTTGAAATCGCTCCGCCTGTGTGCCGGAATGCGCCTCGCCGATCAGACCGCTGCCGCCGCGAACTCTCGGTCGGAATAGAACGCTTGATCGTGTTCGATTTCCCTGGCTTCGGCCTGCGCGTCGGCGCGGGCGGCTCGCGGCAGCGGATCGTCCAATACCGCAACGCGATCGGTCAGACCAAGCGGGACACCCTCGGCCGGGTCGTGCTGCTCGACCGATGCCTGGCGAGCGGCGAGCGAGCGGCCGGCGCTGGCCAAGCTCGGGTCGGATTCGCCTGACGAGGAGCATTTCGCCGAGGCGCGGGCCACCGTGACGTTCGGATCGAAGACCGAGCAGCCACCGGGAAGCTGCGCGAGTCGCTTCACGCTGTGAGCCGGGCGACAGTCGCCGAGCGCCTCGGGGTGATCTTGAAGGAGAACGAGCCGGACGCGGCGAAAAGGGCGCGGGCCACGCTCTCAGCCATCTTTGGGTGGCTGATCGGGAACGGCAGGGCCGAGCCCAACCCAGTAGTCGGCACGATCGAGACGGCCCAGGAGGAGAAGCGCTGCCGGGTTGCTCGCGCCCGACGAGATCAAGGTTGCGTTGAAGGCTTGTCGGGATGACGACTTCGGCCGCATCGTCCGCTCGCGAACGCGGACCGGTCAGCGCCGCGAGGAGGTGGCGGGCATGACGCGGGCCGAGCTTGATTTGGCGAGCGGCATCTGGCGACTACCGGGCCAGCGGACCAAGAATAGTCTGCTGCTCGACGTGCCACTGTCCCGCGCCTCGACCTGCTCGCAAAGGTCCAGCCCAGTGCTGGCTGGCCGCTCCTGTTCGGTGGGGGCGCCGCCAGGTTCTCGGGATTCTTGAACGCGAAGGCCGCGACAAACAAGCGGTCTGGCGTCACGGAGTGGCGGTTGAACGATCTGCGGCGGACGGTGTCCACCGGCATGAACGAGCGGGGCGTGCTGCCTCACGGTGTCGATGCTTTGCTCGACCACATCTCGGGATCCCGAGATGTGGTCGATGTCTACAACCACACCCTCTATAATGTTGAAAGGAGGGTGGCGCTCGATCAGGAGTCGAATTTCTCTCGGCCACACAATCGTTGCGGACCGCTCAGTCGGTTATTTCGAAGCTCCATTGGCAAATGAGCACAGCACTGTTTCCGAAACTGGGGGCTATTACGGCTAGATTTAGAATCTTTGTCACGTAGGGCCGAACATTCGATGGCAATTGAAAAATAATGAAATAATTTTCCTACGCGATGATGTGGGATTGAGCCGAAAATGGATAGCTGAGACCAAAAATTACTTTTCTTGATCTGAATTGGCCGCCAGCAAATCTTCAGTGAAATTCCCCGTATCCGTATGGGTGATATTTGCCGTATTTGCAGTCGAAGATAGATTCAGATGCGGATGATTCGCGGCTGGGCCCCCGGGGTTTCAGTGGCTGAACTGGGAGCCGACAGATGGGTGGCAAGAAGCTCGCGATCATTGTCAACTGTTATAATTACGAGAAATATATAGTCGAAGCGATCGAAAGTGTGAGTTTACAGCTCCTTGATGGCTGTGAACTGGTGGTCGTGGACGATGGATCGACAGATAATTCGTGGACTTTGATTCAGGGCACTGGGGTAAAATGTCTACGTAAGGAAAACGGTGGTCCTGTAAGCGCCTGCGTACTCGGCTTAGATAATACGACAGCGAGGCACGTTCTGTTCTTGGATGCTGACGATAAGCTTTCTTCAGGGTCTTTACGGAAAATTGTCGGTGCATTAGATGAAAAATACTCTAAGCTTCAGTTTCCCTTGTCAATAATCGATGAAAAAGGGGACGAACAAGGTAGAATTTTCCCTGATCTGAGCGCTCAAAAAACCAAAAATTCCTACATTCAGGACATATCTGAAACAGGAGCATATGTTTCGCCTCCGACCTCGGGGAATATTTTTCGAAGAGATGTGTGCGATCTTCTTCGGGAGGCATCCTATGATACGGTGGACGGTGTAATCCTTATCGCGGCTCCGTTCATGGGCGAAATCTACACGTTCAATGAGGCGCTGGGCTACTATAGGGTTCACGATAAAAATATGTCCTCGACCGGGCGCTTGCCTTCAGTCGAGCGGCTTCAATACAGTCAAGAACGATTTTCCAATCGTTTGGAACATTTGAAGCACATACTTTCCGCCAGAAAAATTGACCATGACATTATTGGGAGTCGCAGAAATTATATATACTTGAGAGACCAGATATACATCAATATTGTCTCTGGGGAAAAGCTCACGTTGAAACAGGTAGTCGAGCTGGCGGAATATTTTCCGAAATGGTACGGTTCGGCGAGGAGATTGATGACCTTGAGCGCGGCGATCTCCATGATCTTCTTACCTAATCGTGTATCAAAACTGATACTTCGTGTCAGGTTGAATGGTAGAACACTGCTCGCCAGAACCGCAAAATCTATCCTCAGTTACGCCCGTGGCGCCATCATCAGGCCGGGGCGCAAGGCTCTCCATGAGTGAAACTGAGCTAAGGTTTCGGCCTTCGAGCGTCCTGTCGATATCGGCTGTGCATGGGTCTTCGACGTCGCAATCCAGGCGTCAAGGTTGCCGCGGCGGATGCCGGACCAGCGCACACTGAGCTGTCGCGGCGGTGGCGCATTGCCTGCCCGGCCGATCCGGCCGCGCTCAAGCCTGACTCCCGGCACAGGCGCTCTTGACGCCGATGGTCAGGATTATCATCGGCAATCGCACCGCGCCGAAGGATCCGCCCGCCCCCCCCGGCTGACAGGAGCCGCGCCGCCCGCGCGCAGACTATGCTCTCATCCCTGAGCCGACCTCAGCCCCGCCGGCATTCGTCGCGCGGGACTTCGCCGAATCCGTTCTGAGATATGTCACACTGCGGACGGACCACATCCGGATCGACCCCTGCGCTGGGGCGCATGAGTGGCGTGCGAACCAACCCGTCGACTTGTTGATAACTATTCTTCCCAGCAGAGGAGCATGAAAGGCCATCAAATCAGTTTCCGTGCCAGATCAGTCTGACCTCCTGTCGCGGAGAGAGCACAACGGATCAAAAAGCGCTGTCTCGAGCCCGGCGATCACCGATTAGGCGACGCTGCATCCTCGACTCCGAGGGCCTACAGGCGCCACGCTGACGGCAAGCACCCGCCCGCGCAAGATTGCGGATGACGGGTAGATGCGGATGGTTGGGAACGCGGCGATGTCGGGCGGTCAGGGCGGGAGCGGCGCAGATCCGGTCAACGGCACCGGCGGTCAGCCCGGGGCGGACGAGGTGGCGAACGGCACCGGCGCGGCCGGTGGAAACGGCGGCGCTTCTGCCCAGGGGAGCGGCGGAGGTGCGGGCGGTTCCGCAGGCTCGGTCGGAGGCGCCGGCGGCAACGGGGGCGCGGCGGCTGGTGGAACTGTCACCAACACGTCGGGAACGGGTGGCGCCTACTCGACCAACACGGGCTCCAGCTTTTTCGGGGGGGCTGGCGGGGCTGGCCTTGCCGGTCCGAATCCCGGCGACGGCGGCGGCGGCGGCGGCGGCGGCAGCCACGGCCAGTACCTCTCCAACACGGGGAATGGCGTAGGCTTCACCTTTTCCCGGACCGGCGGCACCGGTGGAACGGGCGGTGCCGGCAACGGGACGGGCGGAGGTGGCGGCGGCGGCAGCGGTGGTTACGGCTTCGTTGAGCCCGGCCCCGGATCCTTCATCGCCAGCGCTCAGATCACCGGCGGGAACGGCGGTGCCGGCGGTGCCGCCGGCGGTCCCGGCGCTTTCGGCGGTTCCGGCGGTGAGGGCGGCATCGGACTTTTCCTCTACGGGAGCACGGGCACCAACACCGGCCAGATCACGGGCGGAAACGGTGGTCTGGGCGGGGCCGCGAATGGTGGCACGGCGGGCATCGCGGGCCAGGGGGGAGCCGGTCTGTCCGGCGCGAACATCGCCATCACCAACACCGGCACGATCTCGGGCGGCTTCACCGGCGGCAGCACAACCGTCCGGGCCGTCGCTATCAACGTCACGGGCGGCACCAACAGCCTGACCCCCAGCACGGGAACGCTGAACGGCGGCCTCGGGATCGCCGGCGGCGCCACGACATTGCGCGTCCTCGGCAACGCTCCCAACAATCTCGGACCCGTAGCCAACGCCGGCACGTTCGACATCTCGGGGACGACGGCCGGTGCCTCGATCACCACGCTCTCGGGCACCGGCGGGACGACGCTCGGTGCGCAGGCCCTGACCATCACCAACGGTTCGACCAGCTACAGCGGCGCGATCTCCGGTACTGGCGGCGTGGCGGTCACCGGTGGCACGCAGACGCTGACAGGGGTCAGCACCTACTCCGGCGGCACCGCGATCGGTTCGAACGGCGGCGCTGTGTCGAGCACCCTTCAGCTCGGCGGTCCGACCTCGGCCGGCACGGGGACGATCACCTTCGGCACGATGTCGGGGACGGCGACAGCGCGCCTCGGGCTCAACGTGGCCGCTCAGCCGACCAATGGTGGCACCTTCGCCAACACCATCTCCAATTTCGGTTCGGGCAACGAGATCGCGCTCGCCGGGCTGACCAACTCCAGCGTCAGCTACAACAGTGCGAACAGCTCGATCACCATCACCGGCACCCGCTCCGGTGGCGGCCAGGTGAGCGAGAACTTCGTGCTGTCGGCCCCCCGCACGACCAGCTTCGCGGCGGTGTCGGACGGCCAGGGCGGCACGATCGTGCGCGCCGCTACGGCCCCGAACCCCACGAATCCCACGAACCCATCTCAGCCGGCCAACCCTGCACCCTGCTACGTGACCGGGACGCGGATCCGTGTCCTGCGCGATCGGGTCATCTCGGACGTGCCGGTGGAGCAGCTCGCGGTGGGCGATCTCGCCATCACGGTTGCCGGTACGCCGCGCCCGATCCGTTGGATCGGCACCCGCGCGTACCGGGGATCGATGGTTCCCCCGGCCGAGCGCCCCGTCCGCATCCGGGCCGACGCACTGAGCGAGGGCGTGCCCGCCCGCGACCTGCTTGTCTCTCCAGATCACTGCCTGTGGCTGGACGGGCTGCTCGCGGCCGCGGGACATCTGGTCAACGGCTCGAGCATCACGCGTGGCGAGGCGGTGGCGGATCTCACATACTGGCACGTCGAGTTGGACACCCACGACCTGCTGCTCGCGGAGAATGCTCCGGCGGAGAGCTTCCTGGCGGCGCCCGGCGTGCGCGGCGGCTTCGATGGCGTGCAGGCCCTCGACGTCGGCACCGGGCGCATGCCCTACGCTCCGCGCGCCGAACTCGGCCCCGACTTGGCCGCGCTGCGCGGGCGCTTAGCCCTCCGCGCTGTCTCGTTGGACGGTGCGGCAGAGCCGGGCTCGGTGCGAGCGTGGCTGGACCGATGCGTCGTGACGGGCGATGGCCTGCTGCACGTCGGGGGCTGGGCGCGCGACGAGGCGCATCCCGACACCCCGCTGTGCCTGGACGTGTTGGTAGACGGTGCCGTCGTCGCGTTCGCGGTGGCGGCCGAGTTCCGGTCGGACCTTGCTGCGGCCGGCTTCGGCGACGGGCGATGCGGCTTCGACCTCGGTGTGCATGTACGCCTCGCTCCACACGTGCATCATCGTGTCGAAGTGCGTCGGTCGGCCGATGGCCTCCTGATGTGCGCCAAGCGGATGGATGCGGCAGGGTCTTGGATCGCGCTGTTGGCAGCGTAGCGTCGATCGGGGCATCCGGCGCCGACCCTCAGCCCCGCCGGCACCGCCGCGTGGGGCTTTTTCGGCGGCTTGCGCGGACAGAGGGGAATGCGGGCGAGGCGCAATCGTGCGACGGTAACAATCGTGAGCCAGTCCCCTCCATCGACGCGTATTTTCGAAGCCGACCGTCAGAACGTAACCGATCGGCTGGCACCACGCCCGGTCTGAGCGCGACGTGCTAATCTGCTCGGATGTTGGTCGACGAAGAGCGCATCGACGAGGCCGTCCTCGCCCTTTTGTGGCTGACGCTCCACGACGGGCGTCGGGCCTGGAAGGGCTTCGACTGGGCTGCGCTGGGCCGGCTCCACGCCAAGGGGCTCATCGCCGATCCGGTCGGACGCGCCAAGTCGGTGGTGCTCACCGACGAGGGATTGCGCCAATCCG
Source organism: Methylobacterium oryzae (assembly GCF_021398735.1). Taxonomy (NCBI): domain Bacteria; kingdom Pseudomonadati; phylum Pseudomonadota; class Alphaproteobacteria; order Hyphomicrobiales; family Methylobacteriaceae; genus Methylobacterium; species Methylobacterium oryzae. The sequence continues at coordinate 2,235,340 of NZ_CP090349.1, read as the reverse complement.
AGGCGCTGTTTCGGACCCTGTTCACACGCCCTGACTGACCCGCCAGGGCTGCAGCGTTCTCAGGCCACGGCTTGGAGAGGGGGTGTGCTCGGGTAGGCCCAGGGCAGAAGCTCGTCGAGGCGCCGCTGCGGATGGCCGTCGACGATGCGGGTGATGACGTCGGCCAGGTAAGCCTGCGGCTCGACGCCGACGAGCTTGCAGGTCTCGACCAACGAGGCGATCACCGCCCAGTGCTCGCCCCCGCCGTCCGAACCAGCAAATAGGGCATTCTTCCGATTCAAGGTCAGAGGCCGGATCGCGCGCTCGACGGCGTTGGAGTCGATCTCGATGCGCCCGTCGTCGAGGAACAGGCTCAGCCCCGCCCAGCGGCTCAGGGCGTAACGGATCGCCTCCGCCAGGTTGCTCTTGCGGCTCAAGAGGCCGAGCTTCTCCCGCAACCACGCCTCCAGTGCATCGACGACGGGCCGGCTTCGTTCCTGACGGGCCGCCCGTCGCTCCTCAGCCGGGCGGCCGCGGATCTCGGCCTCGATCCGGTAGAGCGCGGCGATGCGCGACAGCGTCTCTGTGGCGATCGGCGAGGCGGCGGCGAGGTCATAGAATTGCCGACGCACATGGCTCCAGCAGTAGGCCAGCCGCACCGCGCCGCCCTTGGCCAGGCTCTCGTAGGCCGCGTAGCCGTCGACCTGGAGCACGCCTGCAAATCCGGAGAGATGCGCGATCGGTCGTCCAGCCGTGCGGTCGGGCGCGTAGACGTAGGCGACGCCGGGCGGATCGGTCCCGCCCCAGGGCCGGTCGTCGCGGGCATACGCCCAAAGCTGGCCGATCTTGGTGCGGCCGCGGCCCGGGTCGAGCACCGGTGCCGTGGTCTCGTCGGCAAACAGCTTGCCCGAGCGTTTGAGCGTCTCCAGGAGCCGCTCGTGCACGGGCCGGAGGAGGAAGGCGGCGCGCCCGACCCAGTCGGCCAGCGTCGAGCGGTCGAGGCTGACGCCCTGGCGGGCGAAGATCTGCGCCTGCCGGTAGAGCGGCAGGTGGTCGGCGTATTTGGAGACGAGGACCTGCGCGACGAGAGCGTCGGTCGGTAGGCCGCCCTCGATCAGCCGCGCCGGTGCCGGAGCCTGCACGACCGCGTCCCCGCAGGCGCGGCAAGCGTAGCGTGGGCGGCGGATCACCAGAACGCGGAACTGCACCGGCACCACGTCGAGGCGCTCGGAGACGTCCTCACCGATCCGGTGCAAGGCACCCGAGCAGCACGGACAGGCGGTGCTGTCGATATCGACGAGGCACTCGACCCGCGGCAGGTGGGCGGGCAGCGCCCCACGGTTCGTGCGCCGCTTGGCCCTCTGGACCTCCTTGGCGGGCTCCGTTTCCTCGGCGGCAAAGCCCGCGGCCTCGACCTGCTCGGCCTCCTCCAGCCCGAGCAGGAGTTGATCCTCAGGCAGGCTCTCGGCGCGGCGGCCGAAGCGGTGGCGCTGCATGGCCAGGATGATCTGGCGCAGCCGCTCGTTCTCGGCGCGCTCCTCGGCGAGCAGCGCTTTGAGCGTCTCGGGATCGTCGGACGAGGGCGAAGCAGGCGCGGCCACGAAGCGGATTAGAACAGATCCGCCAGTGACTTACCACAGCGATGAAGCCCGCTGGCCAGCCTTTTTGCTTAGCTGGCCACCACCGGCACGCCCACGGCACGGGCCGCATGGACGCGCTTCCAGTCCAAGCCTTCGACGAGCGCCGCGAGCTGCGCCGCGCTCAGCCGGACCACGCCGTCCTCAATCTTCGGCCAACAGAACTGACCCGCCTCCAGACGCTTGGTCGCGAGGACCAGCCCGCTTCCATCCCAGACCAGGAGCTTCACCCGGTCGGCGCGTTTTGACCGGAACACGTAGACCGTGCCGGAGAACGGATCCGCGCCCATCGCGTCCCGGACCAGAGCGGCCAGCCCGTCCATGCCCTTGCGGAAGTCCACCGGCCGGGTGGCCAGCATCACGCGCACCGCACCGGACGGCCCGATCATGGGCAAGCCTTCAGCGCCTGGATCACCACCGCGATCTGAGCCGCGCTCGCGCCCTGAGCGATGCGGACCGTGGCGCCTGCGATCTCGACTTCAATGCTGTGCCAGCCGCATCGCTTCCCCAGCTCTGGGCTCAGCTCGGCAGACGTCGGCTCCTGCGGGCCCACACTCAGAACGGCCGGCACGAACTGCAATGGGCGCTGATCTTCGTGCCTCTCAGCCTGACGCATCAGGCGCCGCCACGTGAACAGCTGCGAGGCGCTCAACCCATGTCGGCGTGCCACCGCGCTGATCGAGGTGCCCGGCCCATCACTCTCGGCGACGATGGCGGCCTTGTCCTCATCCGACCACGTCCGCCGTCGGCCGGCCCCGGTGAAAAGCTCCAGGCGCCGGATCGGCTCCGACATAGCCATACGCCCTGATATCGACATGTGACGGAGCTCCCATTCCGCTCCGTATGTCGCCTTCACACCGCCTGCCGGAAGGTGCCGCCCAGAAAGCGCTTACGTCAGAACTCAATCTCGAAGCGCTGCGATGGCTTGGCGAACCGAATCGTAGCCCTCGGCCATGAAGCGAGGCTTCCGCGGACTTGGCTCGCCCGTCGCAGTTCGGCGAACGGAGAGCGGCTCATCGCTGCAATGAAGATTGTTGATCGCTTCGCCTTCTTACCCTTCGCTCACCGGGATTGAGGTCCGGCTCGCAGGAAGTAGGCTAAGTCTTGGTGGGCGCACTAGGGTTCGAACCTAGGACCCGCTGATTAAGAGTCAGCCTCCCGGCCCATTTTGGGCGGCATATGGCGTCAGGAACGCGTAGCTATCTGCAGTTAACTTCCGCGAGCTTCCACAGCCACTTAACCTTATAAGGCGGTTCCCCCTCGACGGCGGGCTCCGGCCGGGTGATTTTCCAGACCCCGCCCAAACCCGCCCAAGGATCGCAGTTCAGAATGGCCCGGTCCAAGGCATCCACGAAGACGCCCTCACCGCCCAAGGCCCGGATCGACTGGCCGCCCCGGAGCGCTGTCGACCTGACCGCAACCTTCGTCGAGCGCGCCCGCTCCGAGCAGCGCCCGGGCGTGCCGGCGGTGGACGTTCGCGACCAGCGCGCGCCGGGCCTCCTTCTCAGGGTCTCGCCCCGGACGATCTCGTGGGGGTTCAAGGCTGAGAGGCTCGGTCGCACGATCCGCCTCGACCTGGGCCCGGTGGAGCGGCTGACGGTCGCCCAGGTGCGGTCCATCGCCGGGGAGGCATCGGACCTGCTTCGCTCCGGCAACGGCTGGCCTAGCGTCCTATGGCTGAACCGCCGGCTCGCTGAGCTCGGGCTGGTCCGCAGGGAGGACGTGTTCCCGGAGGTCGCTCGCCACGATGCGCCTCCTGCCCCGCCGCCCCGGCCGCGGACGTGGACCTATGAGCGGGCGGTCGAGGCCTACCTCGCCGCGCACGAGGATGAGTGGAAAGCGAAGACCCTCCCGGACGCGAGGAAGAATCTGAAGCACCCGCTGCTCACCGGACTGTCCCGGAAGCCGGTTGCGGACGTGACCCCAGACGAGCTGGCGAAGCTCCTCGCCGGCAAGAATCGGACGCACCACAGGCAGGCGGTCGCGCTGTACGTCCGGCTCCGTCATTTCTTCAAGTGGCTCGCCACGCCGGGCCCGCGCGTCGACAGCGGCGTCGGCAAGGGCCACCTCGACGACCTGTCGCGTCCGAAGCGCCCCAAGGCGAAGGAGGCCCGGGACGGGACGCTGGTCTCCCCGGTGCGGCGCCAGCGCGTCCGCTGGCCGACGATGGAGCGCGTGGGCCTGATCGTCGCCCTCGCCCGGACCGACCTGCTGCGGCCGCCGTTTCCGGCCGCGGTGCTGCTGCTCGTCGCGACCGTCCAGCGCCGCTACGCCATCGCGACCGCAAAGTGCGACGAGTTCACGGACGTGCCCGGCGAGGCCGGCTGGGGTGTGTGGCGCCTGCCGCCGGTGCGGCGAAAGACGGGCGAGCAAGAGAGCGCCCAGGCCCACCATTCGATCCCCCTGCCCCCACCGGTATGGGACGCCGTGCGGGAGCAGATCGGGGCCGCCGCCGGGAGCGCGTGGCTATTCCCGGGGATGCGGCCGCGCCGATGGGGGGAGCCCGTCGGGCACCTGTCGGCGGACGCAATAACGCACCTGCTGGCCGCCCTGCCGGTGGACGCCAGCCCCCACGACCTCCGTCGCGCGCTGCGTTCTCACGGAGCCCGGACGCTCCGGTTGCCGGACGGCGTGCTCGACCTGATCATCGACCATGCCGAGGGCGTCGCCCCCGGGTCTGTGTCGGAGCGCCATTACACGCTCGACGACCGCCTCGACCTCAAGCTCCCGGTCATGAGGGCGTGGTGGGACCTGGTGGAGCAGCACGCCGGCGCGGCCGCCTTCGACCTCGACGAGGTCCGGGTCGAGTTCCTCAAGCGGCGCGCCGAGCAGAAGGGACGCCCGGCCAGGGATCCCTTAACGGGTCCGTGATAGCCTTCAGATTCGTCCCGGAGATCCAGCCATGAAACGCGCGACCGCCGCCGCCCTTTCCGTCGTCTAGGAGGACCTGAGCGCGCGCGCCGGCCTCCAAAAAATTGGAGGCATCATGGCCCACTGGTTCACCGCGGACACGCATTTCGGGCACACCCGGATCGTCAACCCCACGTTCAACACGCCCCGCCTGGCGTTCGCCAGCATCGAGGAGCACGACGAGGCGCTGGTCGCGAACTGGAACGCGACGGTCGGGCCCGACGACACGGTCTGGCACCTGGGGGACTTCTCGTACCGCTGCCACCCGCGCCGCGAGCGGGCGCTGTTCGACCGTCTCGCCGGGGTCAAGCATCTGGTGCGGGGCAACCACGACAAGAGCGCCGTGGACCTGCCGTGGGCGACCGTCCGCGACGTCGGACAGGTCGTCGTCGACGGCGTCGGGATCTGGCTCTCGCACTACTCGCACCGCACCTGGCCTCGCCTGCACCGGGGCGACCTGCACCTCTACGGGCATAGCCATGGCACCCTGCCTGGGGACGGCCGGTCGCTGGACGTGGGGGTCGATTGCTGGGGCTACCGGCCGACGTCGCTCGCCGAGATCCGCGTGCGGATGGCGGCGAGCGATACGGTCCCTGCCGAACTCAGAACTCCGGCGGGGGGTTAGGGTAGCGCTGCCTGCGCCAGCCCGTGGACGAGAGCCCACCCTGTTGGCTGTAGAACGCGCAGTCCCAGACCGCGTAGCCGAGGCGCTCCTCTTGCTGCTCGCACGTGCCGTCCCAGTAGCACCACTGCACCCTGCCACTGACAGGGTGCCGACGCCTCAGGAGGACGCCGCAGCAGTAGTCGGGATCGCCAGGTTGCAGGATCTCCCACACATCCAGGATCTTTTGGGGATCCCGAGGCGTGACGTCCAGCGACAGCGGGTTATCGGCGTACGCGATCCGCCGGATCGTGTACGGGCCGCCCGTCCCCTCGCCGTGCTCCTTGTATTCGGGCGGCACGATCGCTCGCACGTGCCTCACGGCCGTGTAGCGCAAGGGCGGCGGGTGCAGGGCGGCCGTCTGTTCACGAGTGCGGCCGTGGAACAAGTCGGGGGTACGAGTACAGGGCTCCATCTTACGGTCTCCAACCGGCGCCGGGATTGGCACATAGCTTGGAGTGAGTGTTGAGGTTCTACTTGGTGAATACTTGTAGAGCCGTCGCCTCGGAGACTGATCCTGTTATACCCTGATCCCTTGAATCATTCGTTAAGCGGACCTGGGCGCGGGGTTTTGGCCGCGCCCAGGGTCGTGGATCACCGCAGGGAGTACCACGTCAGCCGCGTCCGGGGCGCGGCCGCCCACGCTTGCATCGCCTCAACGAGCTCGGGCGTGACGGTGACCGTGGCGCCGTCGCAGTACCAGCCTCGATAGTGCAGCCGGGGCTCGACGCCGGCGTTGCGAGCGATCTTGAACGCCGTCGACCGCGAGCAGCCCAGCGCGTCCTGGATTGAGTAGACCTCGCGGACCGCGCCGACCGGCGGCGGCTCGATCTCGAACGGGACCTGCGCGAACGTGTTGACCGCCTGCAGCAACCGTCTCTCGCGCCGCCCGGATTGCTCGCGGGCGAAGGCCTGCCCCCGCTCCCTGGACGGCCGGTCCTCGCCGATCGCGCGGGACTGCTGTTCCCACTCCCACGCCGAGAACGCGGACTCCTGCAGGCGCCGGATGCGCTTGCCGTGGAGCGCCTCGGCCGCCGGGCCGACGAGGAGGGCCCGGGCGGACCAGGCCTCGCCGTCCCCGCCGTGCGCCACGTACGCCCGCAGCGCGACGCCGGCATCGAGCGGCCCGGCGACCTCGGCTGCGACGAGCCGCGGCAGGTGCCCGAGGCGGGCCCCGTTCCGCCACCAGACCTCGATCGCGCACGGGTCATGCGGGTTCTCGGGCTCACGCACGAGGGAGAGCCGGTCGCCCGCGGCGGGGATCAGTGGCTCCCCCGTCAGCACGTCCGTCAGGCCGTAGTCGTAGAACTGCAAGCCCGCGATGGAGGTGTCGAGCCAAGGCTCCCCGCGCCGCAGGACCTCGATCTCAACGCCGGCATCGGTGCCGGCGAGGCCCGTGAGGTCGGGCAGGAGCTCGGGGGAGACGGCCTGGAACTCAGCGCCCATCGCCGTCCTCCTGATCCATGCCGTCGATGGCGCGGGCGAGCTCGCGGAGGTGGCTGCCCACGGGCTCGACCGGCCGTGCGAGCGGGGAGGCCGACACTGCCTTGCAGGCGCCGCGCACGACCGCCCGGGCCTCAGGTTTGCGCAGCTTCGCCTCGTGCCGGGTGACGCCGTCGACAACGACGGACCCGGGCGGCAGCGGGGGTCGCTCAGACATCGAGGGGATCCTCCGTGCCGGGGTTGATGGGCTCCAGCACGCCGCCGGCGTGGGCGAGGAATGCGATGACGAGGAACACGAACCCGAACGCGAGGGACCACTCGGCCACGACGAAGGCGGCCAAGGCGAGCTCGCCGGCGTGGCCGGCGAACGCGAACAGGAGCGTCGTGATGGCAGCCGCCGTGACGAAAGTCGCGCCGACGGTCCCGCACGTGATCGCGAGGAGGGCGCGCATTCAGGCGGCCTCCCCGTCGGTGGACGCGGGGTCCGACGCCGTAGCGGCGATGAAGGCGGCCGCCCCCTTGCGAGCCTGCCAAAGCGCGAGAGAGACGGCCTCCCTGGTCGATTCCTCGATACCCCCTTCGTTACAGAACCAGGCCGTCTGCACCTTGATCTCCCGCCTCTCGGAGAAGTCGCCGCGGGTAAGCAGCGCGGTGGCGGTGGCCTCGATGACGTGGTCGTACACGGTAGAGCTGGGGCGGATTTCGACCACTCCGGGCGTCACGCTGGCGAGCACCCAGGGTGCCGGTGTCCGGGTCTCGACCCGGCCCGCGTCGCTCTTGTGGATGCGGACGACGCCCTCCGGGAGCGCGTCCTTTCGGACGATTTCGAACCCGGCTTTCGTCAAGCTCTCGATCACGAACGCGGCCTTGTTGGCGCTCCCGTGAATGTTGCCGAGGCACTGCGAGGGAGCAGTCGCGATGGCGACATGTGCGGGGGTGGCGACCTGGATGCTCATCGGACGAACCTTCGTTTCGGGCTGCTGCGGGATGCGGCGCCACTCCCCCCGGCGCCGTGGGGGATGTGCCAGGGCCTGGGGCCGAGGATGCCGGCGACGAGCGCGGCCGCGGCCCGGACGCCGGCATCGCCCTCTGCCCGGACGGCGAAGACCTCGATGCGGGCGGGCGGCTCCACGGTGTGGATCTCCCCGCACTCGTCCCGGCGCAGGCCGAGCGCCGCGAGGATCGGCGGGGAGATCCTGTTGCGGCCGAGGAGCGACCTCGACACGAGATTCGGCGCCGCCCGGGGCAGGACGCCCTGCAGTCCCTGGGCGAAGGGGATCTGGCCGCCCGCGGCGGTAACGGCGGCCGCGAGGCGGATGCGGGCCTGGCGCTCAGTCAGTCTCATTGTCGGTCTCCTCACCAGGGGATGGCGTCGTCTGCGGGATCGATGGGCGGCGGTGGCGGGGGCGGCCGGTACCCGGGCAGGGGCTGCACGCGGGGGAGCGGCGGCCGCGCCGGGGCCGGTCGCGCCGACGGCTCGGGAGCCTCGGGAGGGCCCTCATCCGCCGGCGTCGCCAGCCGCAGTCTGGCCAGCCTGCCGGGCGCAGGGGGGCGCGGCGGCGGAACCGGCGCGGGAACCGCCGCCGCGGCGGGCGCCGGGGCACGCGTCATCGGCTGACGCGGCGCGGGAATGGGCGTCGGAGGGGTGATGGGAGCCGGTGCCGGCGCGGGGACGGGCTGCTCGCGCGGCGGCCGGTGCATGCCCTGGACGAGGGTGTTGACGCTTTCGCGCATCACGCGGACGACGTTGCGCTCCACGCACTGGACCAGGCCGACGATGGGATGGCTCTCGTCGCCGGCGGCGGACGCCAGGGCGGCCGCCCGAGCGTCCACAAGGCGCTGGCGCAGGGCGGGACCAGTCAGCGTGTCGAGCCCTTCGAGCAGGGGATGATTCTTCACGCGCCGGTCTCCTCGTTCACGATCCATCGGGGGCCCTCGCACCGGACGCGACCGGCCTTGCGGAGCCGCTGCAGCGAGCGGGAGACCTCGGCGATGCTGAGCCCAAGCGCCGGGGCGAGGTGCATCGGGAGCGTGCTCGACGGCCCGGCCATGAGGGCGACGAGGACGGCAGCGTCGCGGGCTTGGGAGGCGGCGCTCATAGGCACCCCCTGACGAATGCCCTGCCAATGCCGAGGCCCTGCAGGATTTTTGCTCCGGGCGGCCGACGTCCGGAGAGCACGTCGGCGAGATAGCCCGGGCCCACGCCATGGCGGCGGCCCCAGGCGGCGGCCGAGCCCTGACGCTGGATGGCGGCGCGCAGCTCGTCGAGCACGGCCTCGGGCGGCACGACCTGCGCCGCTTCCTCGCGGCTGAGGGCGGCCGCGTCGTACGAATCGTCGGGGTGCCAGCTCACGCGCCCGCCCCCCGGAGAGCGGCCCGGCCGGCGGGCGACGTCGGCAGGCCCAGGTAGCGGGCCCGGTTCTGCAGCGCGGGGGGCGTGACGCCCAGCGCGGCGGCCGCAGCCCGCAGCGAGAGCGGCCCCTGGATCGCCGCGGCGACGGCGGCATCCGTCATGCGCTGGCGCTCCGGCAGCCGCGCCGTCGGTGGCACCGCACGGATCTCGACGCCGGCGAGCCGGGCCCACTTGTGCGCGGTGAACTCACTGACGCCGAGCCAGCGGGCCACGGCGCCGACGCCGACGCCGACGGTCGCCGCAACGACGCGCCGGACGTCAGGCACCGTCACCCCCAATCCCACCTGCCGATACAACTGCATTGCCGTCCTCCGAATCCCCGCGCGATGCCGCGCAGGGGTATTTGAGCACGTTCGTCTTTTGACGAAAGGGGTCGCGGACCACAAAGTTAACGGCATCAAAGTTGAACAGCGTTCAAAAACCTGTCGCCGCAGAGGGAATGTACGTATGAACACGTACTCGTGCGGGACGATTGCTTTTAAAAATTGACACCACGACAGAGAATATCCTTGCCGGAGCCCGCGTCGGTGCTAGCATTCGTCGTGTGCCGAATGGCGGCACGGCTCATGAAGAGGTATGCGATGCCGTACGAGAACAGGGTCACGCGGCAGTGGCAGGGGCCGCCGCAGGGGCTGGGGCTGACGTGGCGGCCGGTGCCGCGGGAGCTCCACGTGAGCGGCGAGCTCAAGGCGCTGTGGACCGCGGAGGCGACGACGCAGGACTATGACGACGCCCTCGCCGGGCCCGAGGGGTGGCATCTCAGGACCGTGGGCTTCAGCCGCGACCGGCGGGATGACCTGCCCGTTTTCTGGGAGAGCGCTCATCTGGACCGGCCGGCCGCCCAGGTCCTCGTCAACACGGCCTGCAACGGCCTGCAGGCGCACCGCGATAAGGTCGCCCGGCAGCGCCAGGAAGCGGCTGAGCGTGAGGCGTTCGAGGCGGCGAACAGGGAGCGCCAGGCGGCCGAGGACCTCGACCTCGCGACCCGTGCCATCGCCGCCGCGAAGGAGTCCCTGCGCGTCCACGAGTGGGCGTGGGCCCTTCAGGACGATGTCGCCCGCGCCCGGCGCCTGATCGCTATCCCGCCCGAGCAGCTGGAGCGCCGGCTGATCTGGTCGCTGGAGATGTACGTCGAACGCGCGCAGGCGAATGTCGACAGGGCGATGGCCGCGATGACCGTCGTCTACGAGCCCGAAGCCGAACGCGCTTCCATCCCCGACGTGCAGATCGCCGCGCTGGAGGGATGCCGGCTCCTCTCGGCCCGCGATGCTGATCGCGCCAGCATCCACAACAAGTCGGGATGGGGCAGGACGACGACCGTCAAGGGGCATGTCCTCTCGTCGCACGAGACGCTCGACACGGTGCTCACGAGCCACGCGCTCCGGGCGCTGCGCACGCACCGGCGGCAGCTTCCGCGCGAGCTCGATGTCAGGCTGTTCGGCCTCGACGCCGAGGCGTGGATCGCGGCCAGCGCGGACGCGGCCGCCGCGTGATTGTGGCTTGCCCGGGCGGGGCGATCATGGAGCTCCACACACCACGGAGCCCCATGATGCGCCTCCTCGCCCGCCTCGCCGCCGTCCTCGCCGCCGTCACCCTCGCGCCCATCGCCCTGGTCTGGGAGGGGGGCAAGTGGATCCGAAAGCTCGTCGCCCGCCCGGATCCCGTCCTCCCCACCGCTGCGGCGGCCGAGAACTACCTCGACGCCGCGGCGGCCGCCCCGACCGCGCCGGTGCCCGAGGGCATCAGGGCGTGCCATCCGGTCGGAATGGCGCTCGTCCTTCACGCCCGGCACGTGACCGATGGCGGGGATCCCGTCGACCTCGCAGGCCTGCCGGCCGACGTCGCCACGTGGCTGCACAGCCTCTCGCCCGACGAGCTCTCGATCCTCGCCAAGACGATGCCCCACCAGGCCGAGGCCCTGGCCGCCGGGACCGGCCGCGTCCCGGGGCTCGCTGGCCCCCACGAGGTGGATGTGTCCGAGGCCTTGGGGACGCATCCCCAGGAAAAGGCGGACGTGTCCGAGCCCGCCTTCTCATGGCCCTACCGCGGGGCGCCCGGGGACGGCGCGATGGCCGACCTCCTTGCCCACGTGGAGGCCATGCGGGTCCGCCAGATCCGGGTCGCCTGAGCCGCCCCACCTCCTGGAACGACGAAGCCCGCCGCGGTCGCCCCGGCGGGCTTTTTCATGTCGGCCTACGTGCGGCCCCCGTGCGTCTCTCTGCGGCCCCGCGCGGGCGCACGGGGCAAGCCGCAAGCGAAATCGACAGGCGCCGCGAAAGATTTCAGGCGCGCCGGGCGGGGGCGATCCGGGCCTCCGCCTTGGTCGCGCGGATCCTCAAGCCGGCGATCTCGGCGCGGGCGGCGGCAAGCTGGCGGGCGAGCTCGGCCTCGCGGGCGCGGCTTGCGAGCAGGGCCTGACCGAGACGGTGGACGGCAGCTTCGGAGCGAGCCTCGGCCCGGTCCCAAGCGGCCTGCTCGCGAGCGGCACGGATGCCGGCGTCCATCGCCAGGAGGGCGCCTCCCAGGCCTGCGCTGATGCCGTCGTGAAGGATCTGGCCGTGGTCCCGCATCGCCGCCTCCTCGTCTCAGGAGGCCTATAGATTCAGCTCGCCGGGCTGCCGTCCAGCTGCGAGCGTCGGCAGGGTTACTGGATTCCTGGGCGCTGAATGCTGAGGGACACGTCCGAGTGCTTTGACGGACCTGGACACACAGCCCCCCCAGTACTTCTATGAAGAGGAACGGAAATCCAAGGGGACGCGGCGGAGGCCTCCGCCTACCAGGCGAACGGCACCTCTCCGGTCGGTCGAGCTACCTTCGTTGTGGCAATGCCGACCTCGCTGTGAACCCGGTGATAAAAATCACCAACATCATCGCCCCGCTTCTACTCGCCGTAATGGTGGTTGGTGGGTGATGATAGCCGAACCTGTGTTGCGACTTCGGACACCAAAGTTCCGCATCGCAACAACCTTGAGTGAGTGGGGGCGCCGCCTCGAAGCGGCGACCCTTTTTATGGGCGACAAGCCAAGGGCGGCCTTGGAACGGCTGGACGGCTCAGGCGGCATCGTCCTCGGGTCGACGCCGCCTGTATCGAGCCGCCCCCTCCTTCGCAAAGAGCTTCTTGAATTTGATCCGCTGGTCCATCACGCCCCGGATAAGATCCACGCCCCATTCCCCGGGGTAGTCCTCGGCCTCCCTCACGAACTCGTGTCCGATCCGGGGCACGATGTCGGCCAGGTGCATCGCCTCCCGTTCAGGGAGGATCTCCCAGATCTCCTGGGCCACCCTCCGCCAGAAGGCGCGCGATCTCACCAACGACAGGTGCTCCCTCACCCGGTCGAGCTCGGTCGCGTACCAGGCAAGCTCGTTTCGCTGAGCGTCGATGACAGCCTCGCGGGCGTCCAGCATCGCGAGTGCCTCTTCCCGCAACTTTCGTTCGCCCGCGATTTCCGCCTCCATGCGCTGGCGGTCGCGCTGGTAGATCATGGCGGCCTCGGCCTGCGCCGCTGCCCAAAGGTCGACGCCAGCCTTCGCCAGCCGTGTCGAGACGGATTTGGGCATCCCAGACTGCTCGATGGCAGGGTCGTAGCACCTGTCGGCGGTCCACTCGGCATAGTACCGGCCGATGGTCTGGTTGCTGCCGGCGACCCCGTGATCGCGCTTCACCCGGGCCCAGACCGTCCGTAGGCTGACGCTTTCCACGCCCTCGGCACGGAGGTCGTCAGCCGCCTGGAAGACGGCGCGCCGACGGCGTTCGTCGTCCGGTGTACGCCCGACTGCGGTTCCTCCCGCCATGATCGCCCCCTCGCATGCCATCTCGATGGGAGGCCGACATGCTTAAGGAAGCGTTTCGCGTCCGTAACGTGTAGCTGATAGCGCTACGCTAGCTGTGCTACGCACATCGACCGCCTCTTTTTTAGGCTGCCTCGAACCATGGGCGGATCTTCACTCAGGAAGGCCTCTGCGAACTCTGGCTGACTTGATGGACCAGTGAGGACGGCTCGCGTCTTCCGGGGCGGGTAGGCCTGCTCAGATATCGAACGTGCGTGCGACCCCATGCGCATCGAAGAGTTCGCCAAGTCCTTCGACCGTGACTTCGAGCATCGCCGCGACCCGCCCCACTGAGACGCGGCCCTGGCCGATCCCATCCGCCATGACCTCAATGAACGGCCGACCGAACGGCAACGGTGCGTCCATCCCCCTTGCGAGGAGTCCGCCGTTGTTCACGAGCAGGTCGTCGTCGAAGGCGCGCGCGACGGAGCGGTCGAGCCGGCCCAGGTCGACAAGCCTCCACTTAAGCGCCTTCGACGACACTCCGAGTTCAGTGGCGGTGGCGTTCAGCCAAGCGGGATCGGCGGCGTCCATCGGAATTCCATTCAGGATCTGTGCCGGCATCAGGACCGCGGACGCGAACTTCTCGGCCATCGTCTCGACCCGCTTCTGGAGCTTCCCGGTCCCCTCCCCGTCGTCCAGTCGCTCCGGCGGCATCGCGTCCCAGGTCAGGATGTGGAAGAGCTCGTGTGCGAGGTCGTAGCTGCGGCGGCCCGGCGCCTCCCCGCGGTTCACGAGGACGGCGCCAAGGTTACGGACGAGGCAGGCAGCGCCCGAGATGCCGACCGTCGCGTCGACCATGAGCACCAGGATCGACATCCTCTCGTACATGGCCCGGGCCAGGGTTCGCGAGGGGATGGGGCCCAGGTCGAGGAATTGGGCTACCGCCTCGCCGGCATCGGTCGCGTCCTCGTAGCTGCTCGCGCGCGTCAGGTTCAGCCGGTGGACGATGGGCGACACGGGCCTGCCCATGGCGGTACGGAGCTCACGGTAAGCGCCGATCCATTCACCAGCCTTTCGTTCGAATGCGTCGAGATTCGCGACGGACGTGTCCGCATCCCTTCGCCACGAGAAACGGGCCTCGCCCACGATCAGGTACGGATTGGTGAAGTAGTCGAGCGGCAAGCCGAACGCCTCCACGGCGGCGACGAGCTCGCCGGCCGTGAGCCTGCGCTGGCCCGACTCGATCTGCTGGAGGGTCTGGCGGTGGTCGAAGCCGAGTACGCGAGACAACTCCTCCTGAGACATGTTCCGCTGCTCGCGAAGTGCCTTGAGCCGTGTGCCTGCCGGTGCGGATGTCATCAAGTTCCTCCATCGCGGCGATATCTTGCAAAATTGTAAATTGCAAGCTATCTGAGCAAATCACGAGGTTGCTTCGCAGTCGGACTCCGGATGCTAGCCCATGACCTCGGACCGGGGGCTTGAGCGTCAGGGCTTCCCGGCCGTCCCGGCGCCAACGGCCCCGGACCGCGGGAAAGCGCTGAGGCATCCCGGGCCGCGCCGCGTCCGCGCGAGCCCCCGACTACAGGTGAAATCATGGCTACGAACCCTCCATCCGGTGACGGCCACCGCAACGGCATGGTCCGCGACCGGTCGCAGGTCTTCAACCCCAGGACGGAGACCTGGACCAAGCGGGACGCGGACACCGGCCGCTTCATGGACGGCAAGAAGGACGGCACCCCCTTCAAGGGCGTGCGCAAGGAGCGCTGAGGCGCCCCCGGCGGGCCCACCTTCGGGAGGGCCCGCCTACCTGGCGGTCGGACGCAGGGTGCATCATGGCCAAGAACATCGTCGTCTTCTCGGACGGCACGGGACAGGAAGGCGGTCTCCGCGAGGAGCAGCGCCTGAGCAACGTGTACAAGCTCTACCGCGCCTGCCGGGTCGGCCCGGACAGCGGCGTCGACCCGCGCGACCAGGTAGCGTTCTACGACGCCGGACTGGGCACCGACGCGGGCGCGACGGGCTTCACCGGGGCATATCGCCGGATCCAGAAGCTCCTGTCCTCCGTGACAGGCCTGGGTATCACCCGAGACATCGCCGACTGCTACGAGTTCATCCTCAATTATTACGAGCCGGGCGACCGGATCTTTCTTGTCGGCTTCAGCCGAGGGGCCTACACGGCCCGCTGCGTCGCCAACGTGCTGTTCCTGTGCGGGGTGCCGACGACCGCCCCTGGGAGCTACCTGCCGCGCTTCCGCAAGGCGACCCGGGACATCGCCGACGAGGCGGTGATGAAGGTCTATGAATACGGGGCCGGATCCCCCCGCGGCGGCGATTACGAGAAGGACCGGTTCGAGCTCGCGAGGCGGTTCCGGCGCACCTACGGATCGGGAGACGACGTGTCCTCGAACGTGGCACCCCACTTTATCGGCGTGTTCGACACCGTCGCCTCCCTCGGCGCGACCGGGCCCAAAAGGTGGGGCATCGCGGCCGGCCTGACCATGCTGGCCGCGATGGCGGCGGCGGTGCCCGCCGTGTTGGCGGACCTAGCCTTTGGGACCGGCTACTGGTGGCCGTTCTTCGCCGCCCTGGCGCTGATCGGGATGTTCGTCCTCTCGCAATGGCTCCCGACGGCAATCAAGACCATCAAGAACTCGCCGGTGAATGGGAAGACGCGCCGACACATCGCGCAGTGGCGGTCCGGGAATTATGACCGCCTCCTCAGCGGACACGTTGGCTTCGCCCGGCACGCGCTTTCCATCGACGAGACCCGCACCGACTTCCCCCGCGTCGAGTGGGGCAGCCGTGACGGGATCCGTAAGAAAGTCGTCGGGGAACCGGACCCGCTCATCCAGATGTGGTTCGCTGGAAACCATTCCGACGTCGGCGGGAGCTACCCCGAAGCCGAAAGCCGACTGTCCGACATCGCGCTGGGGTGGATGGTCGGCGAGGCCACCAGGATCCCCGGCCCGCTGGTCGTCGATGGGATGGAGCCGGGGAAGCCCGGCACAGGCCGGCTGCATCTGCACCCTGCCTCGGACGGGATGCAGCACTGCGAGGTCGCCGGCATGCACGACACCATCGCCCGCATCTTCCCGGCCTGTCTCAGCCGTCACCTCGGCTGGCTCGGATGGCCCGTGAAGGTCCGGGACATCCCGAAGGAGGCGCTGGTCCATCCTAGCGTCCGCGAGCGGTTCGCCTTGCCTGAGGTCACCCAGTGTGCGGGACAGGGGCCCTACCGGCCAGCGGCACTCGCCGGGCACAAGGACTTCAAGGAAGCCTACGCACCCCCCACGCCTCCCTTCGGTGGAGTGTCATCCGCGCGGCCCTGATATCGCGCCGCCTGCTCGCAACAGCCAGACCGATCACGCGAGCCTCTCAAGGATCAAGGGATATCGCATGAAGCTCGACAGTTTCCGGGTTACCAACTTCCGCAGCGTCGAGGATTCAGGTGATGTCACCCTCGGGGACATGGTCTGCCTCGTCGGGAAGAACGAGGCAGGCAAGACCGCCCTCCTCCACGCCCTGGCGGGTCTAAACCCTCACCCCGCGACGCCCTTCGTGTTCGACAAGGAGCGTGATTACCCGAGACGGTACCTCAACGAATACGATACCCGGCATCCCAAGGATGGGGGGGAAGCGGTCGTCATCTCGTCGGAGTGGACGCTGTCGCCGTCGATGCTTGCGGCACTCCGTGCCGAACTGGGGGCGAACTGCCTGAACTCGCCACAGGTCACACTGAAGCGTCGTTACGAGGACACGACGTTCGAGGTCGAGGCGGACATCGATTACCCTGCGGTCATCGAGCATCTGCTGACGAGCCACGGCCTGACGCCGGAAGAACGGGCCCCGCTGGCGGGCGCCAAGACCACAGACACGCTCCGCACAGCGCTTGAGGGTCTATCCGAGCGCACGACGGCTCAAGCCTCGCTGTTGGCCAAGATCGGCGCGATGCCCAGCAAGAACGCCCGCGGCCTGGTCGCTGGCTTCGTGAGGTCGAAGACGCCGCAGTACATGTACTTCTCGTACTATGACCGGATGGTCGGTCAGATCAGGGTCGATGACATCGTTCGCAACGGTGACGACCCTTATCATCAGCCCGGCCATCCGCATGGGCACACGAAGTTGGAGGTGGGCGAAAAGGTCTTCCTCGACTTCCTCGAATTTGCGGGCACGTCGGTGGAGGAGATCAAGGCATCGACGACCTACGAGTCGTTGAACGCCAAGTGCGAGGCCGCCTCCAACGCCATCACTGACCAGTTGCAGGAATACTGGACGCAAAACGCGTTCCTGGAACTTGAGGTCAGGGTCACCAAGGCCGAGGCCGGTGATCCGGCCCCGTTCAACGCCGGGGTGATCGCGCGCGCGCGCGTCAAGAACACCCTTCATCGCGTGACCGTGCCGTTCTCGGAACGTAGCGCCGGCTTCATCTGGTTCTTCTCGTTCCTGGTGAAGTTCGCGCAGGTGAGCAAGCGGGGCGGCAACCTCGTGCTCCTTTTGGACGAGCCGGGCCTGACCCTGCACGGCAAGGCCCAGGCGGACCTGCTGCGGTACTTCGACGACAAGCTGGTGCCCCACCATCAAGTGGTATTCTCCACGCACTCCCCGTTCATGGTGCCGCCCGACGACCTGACGCTTTCCCGTATCGTCGAGGACCAGGTCGAGATGAAACGGCCCGGCGTCTGGACCACGAAGGGCACGAAGGTCAGGGACGACGTGCTCGCCACCGACCCGGACACGCTGTTCCCACT
Source organism: Methylobacterium oryzae (assembly GCF_021398735.1). Lineage (NCBI taxonomy): Bacteria > Pseudomonadati > Pseudomonadota > Alphaproteobacteria > Hyphomicrobiales > Methylobacteriaceae > Methylobacterium > Methylobacterium oryzae. The sequence continues at coordinate 2,217,778 of NZ_CP090349.1, read as the reverse complement.
ACAGGCGGCCCTGGGCTACGACGTCACCCAGACGCTTTTCATCGGCAAGCACACACTGCTGGTGGAGGGCCCGGGGGACATCCTTTTTCTTAAGGCCCTGTCCGCCCAGTTGAGGCGCCGCCGCAGGACTGAGCTCGACCCGCGCTGGACGATCTGCCCAGCCGGCGGCCTCGACAAGATCCAGTCCTTCGTGTCCCTCTTCAAGGGGGCAAACCTGCATCTGGCGGTGATGTCCGACAGAGCTCAGGGGGACAAGCGCAAGCTGGAGCAGCTCCGGGCCGCGGGGGCGATCCCCGAGAGCCGCATCATGAACTACCCCGACGTGCTCGGCCTGCCCGAGGGGGACGTCGAGGACATCTTCGACCCAGAGACCTACGTCGGGATCGTCAATGGTGCATTCGAATTGAAAGGGCGCTCGGTCCTGACGCTGGCCAAGCTCGATAGGGAAGCCCCAGGGCCGAACCGGCTCGTCAAGCGCATGGAGACGCTGTTCAGGGTCCTGCCACCCTCCACGCCCGAGTTTGACCACTTCTCCCCCGCCGACTGGCTGATCCGGAACCCCGGCTTCCTGGACGGCGACGGCCCGGGCGTCGCGGCGACGCTCAACAACGCCGAGAAAGTCATCAAGGCGATCAACGGAGCCCTCGCGTCTTAGAGTGTAGGGCGGCGGGATCCTCAGGGCGCGGGCGGGCCCGGGAGATGCTGATGCTGGCGGGGATCGGGGCGATCCCCGAACGGCAAGAAAAAGCGATGGCGAAACAACCCCGCACTACGGCCGGGGGCCCGGGGGCGCCCCGCTCTCATAGACCGCGCCGCGTCCCGGGGCGCCGAGCACCACCAGGCGCGCCCAGGGAGCGGGCGGGGTCGCCCTTAATGGTAGAGGCGCCTGCCCGGGGACGGGAATGCCGGGGATGGGGGCGCGCCTGCAGGGCGGCGGGATCCCCGGGGCGCCGGCGCCGGCTGGCCCGGGGGGATGCTGATGCTGGCGGGGGTCGGGGCGATCCTCGAACCGGGCGCGCGTGCGATGCCAAATCAACCCGACACCATGGGGATATATCGAACCGGCGGGCGAGGCCCTGGAGCGGCAGTGCAGCCCCTCGCGTACGCGCGCATACATCTGCCCGTCACCACCCCGGCATGGCCTGGCGGGCATCCTGGGGCCTCGACCCATCGGTGTCCCGATCCGATAGGCAGGCGGACCCCGCCATGGGCGCGGGGGACCGATGGGGCGGGACGGCAGGCCGGCGTCGGGTCGCGGCCCATGCGCCTTCATGGGCAGGCATGGGGATCCATGGGGCCGGGATGGGGGGCGCGTGGACCCCGGCTAGGGGGCTGCCAGGCCCCATGACAGACCCATGACAAGCCCATGGGGCCGTGGCCGGTCATGGCCTGGGATCAAGGGGTTAGGCGGTCCGAGTCGAGGGCGGCCGTGCCATGGACGTCCCATGGAAAACCATGGGGATCAATGGGCCCTGGATGGGGTCAGCGACCGCTCAGCCCTCGGTCGGACAGGATGCGGCCGAGGCGCTGCTTCACGGCTTGGTCGAACATGACGGGCAGGTGCTCGTAAGCCTTCCGCACGATGCCCTGAAAGTGAACCTCGGCCGCCGGTACTCCTCCTGCCGGTAGGCACCCACGAGCAGGCGGGGGGCGAAGAGGTTGTGCACCTGCCGGACCCCGCGGCGTGGTGGGCCGGTCGCCTTGGTCCGCTCCGGGTGCTCCCATATGGCCTGCGTCCCGAACACGGAGGCGAAGAAGACGAGGCGGTGCTGGGCGTCCCTGGCCTTGGTCGTGCGGTGCACGGCCGTGCCCTTTCCCTTGGGGGCGGCACGGTGGGACAGGCCGCGCAGGACGTTGCGACGCAGCCCCCCGGAGGCCGGGTCGACAAGCTCGGGCGCGACGGGGAGGAAGAGCCAAGTCTGGCCGGGGCCAATGTTCCCGAACATGCGGGTGCCCCCCGGATCTAGTAGGCGTATTACGCCAACTGCCGGTCCCGGATTGAGATGCGGGCCGTCATGTCCCCGTTGAACCGGGCCCGGGTGTAGCCGAAGGCGTTCCTAACCGAGAAGTCCACGGGCCTGTCGAAGACACGCTTTGCCTCGTCCCGCAGGGCGTCCCGGGCGGCGAAGACGACACCGTTGAGGGAGTAGGAGGCGGCGAACGGGGTCACGTCCAAAGCGCCCCCCCGAGCTGGCGGGCCCAGCCCTCGGTGTCCACGCGGAATTTCAGGTCGACGAGGGGGCGGTCAGACATGCCGGGCAGGCTGCAGCTGCCGCCGGGACCGCGCAAGGGTGGGTATTAAGTACCCACCCCCGGTCAGTCCTGCCGGGGCGCGAGACGGTTGGCCAGAGCCGAATGGATGGCCTCGCGCTGCAGGGAGACTCCTCCGTGTGTCCTGCCCCTCAGGGCCAGCGCGGCGCCCCTGAGTACGTCGTGGAGGTCGACATGCCGGCGGACGGCTCCCTGGTCTGCCGGGGGGCGCAAGGCATCCCGCAGGGCATCGACGATGGCCGCGTCTAGCTGCCTGAGATCAGGGGCGCCGGCATCCCGTAAGGCCTGGCGTTCGGCCCTTTTGCGGGCACGGTCGGCATCGCGGCGCGCCGTCTTGGAGGACGGAGGGGGGACGGGAGAGATCATGGCGAAGGTGGGGGTCGGGATCATGGCCCATCCTGCCGCCAGGCTTGGCAAGGGACCACAGGGCCCGGAACGAGAGAACCCCCGCCCAGGTCACCGGGTCGGGGGTTCTGCCGGGTTGTGGTGCAACGCCGCGTCCTGTGCGTGGACGTACGGAGCCTAGCCTCGGCGCCAGACTGGGACAAGGGCGGCGCCGAGGCATTTCACCAAGCGCGGGGCCGGCTCGGATACGGGGCGCAGCCGGTGGCCGCCCGCGGGGTGGCGACGGGTCCGCCGGGAGGCTCGTGCCCGCCCTCGGGCTCGGACGGGACACGGCCCAGGGCGCGCCACACCCCGGCGTGGGCCCTGGCGGTGATCCCGTCCGGGCGGCGACGCGGGTTGGCGGTCCAGCCGGGCCCCTGTTCCTCCGGCACTAGCATCGGGTCCCGGGTGCGGAGCAGGGCCGCGAGGCTCCTGGCCGGCCGGGAGGCGGACTTCGCCTTGACCGGGGCAACGGTCGCCTCGGGCTTCGCCTTGATCCTGGGCGAGGCCTCCTGGGGCTTCGCTTTGACCAGGGTCGGGGCGGCCTCGGGCTGCCCCCAGCAGGTCGACGGGCGGCGGGGCCTCGGCATAGGCCTGCGGAGCCGGGGGGCCCTGGGAGCCGCCGCCTTGGCTCGCAGCGCCTTCTCTTTGTCAGAGAGACGGTCCGGGACCCTGTCGACGAGCCTGCGGCCCTCGGTCCACTCTCTCTGGGCCATCTCCTCGGCCTCCTCCCTGGCGCGCGCCCGGGACGAGCGGGTCTCGCGCAGGTCCACCTTCAGGCCAAGGATGTGATGGGCGTAGGCGAGCTCCGCCTTGCCCTTTCTCTCGAAGTGGGCGGTGAGGGCCTCGGTCCGCTCGGCCAAGTCCCAGTCCCTCCCAGGAGCCTCGAAGGCGGTAGGAGCGACAGAGGGAGCCGGCTGCTTCTCGACGGTCTGTAAGGGGCGAGAAACGGCCTTGGCAGGGCCGGTAATGGAGGATGCGAAAGAAGAAGGGTTGGAAGCGGCCTCGCGTGCGGGAGAGACAGGGGCGGAGGCAGCCGCAGACACCCTGGAAACCAGCGCCGCTCCCATCTGTGGGGGGATTCCGGCTTTTATTGAGGGCCTGGAATGATTTATCTCGGCGCACTTCGCCTCCATGACTTCGGTCATGATGGCGGTCAAGGCGGTGCCCTTCGAGGCCGGCGTCACGAAGGAGTCATGTACCGGCAGGGCGGGGATGTTCTGGCGCTCGCTGCGCTTGAGGACCTCGACGCACATCTCGCTCTCGACGTGCATCAGGCGGATCCCCATGTCCGCCCCGAGCAGGTGTGCGATGGGCTTGTGGCGGTCCAAGACGGCCTTCATCAGGCCCTTCGTGTAGTCCAGCGAGTGCGGCCACGCGCCCGGGTCGTCCTCCTCCCGCTTCATCAGGGACAGGACGCCGCCGTAGGTCCTCTTGGTGTTCATGACGGTGAGGAGCGCCGCCTTAACGTGCCGCGGGTCGTAACCGGCCACGTCGTAGATCTCGCCGACCGGCACCTTGCCGGCCATGGCGTATAGGAGCGTCGGATGGCACGCCCTCCAGTCCTCCTCGAACGCCACCTCCCCGTTGATGAGGAGCTCCAGGCGTCGGGACGCCGGGAGCTGCTGCCACCAGCCATACAGGCGGCCGTGCATGTCCCACCGGCCCCGGCCGTAGATGCGTACGACCTGGGGGATGGGCAGAGGGCGAAGGCTGACCCAGTTGCCGGTCTTATCGGATCGGACCGAGACGTGCCCGGGCGTGTGGATCCAGCCGTTCTTCTCGGGCATCTTAACGGAGATGGCGCCGAGGGCCTCATTGCGGGCCTCAATGACCCTACGCAGGCGCCGCGTGTGGTCCGTGTCGACGTAGGCCATGCGCTCGCCGCTGGCGTCGCGGAGCTCGATGACGTCCCTGGGCCAGACGTGCTGGAAGGGGCAGTTGCGGAACGCGGCGAGGAGCCGGTCGGTCGCCCGGATGCGGGACTGCCAGCCGTGCGACGCGGGGCCGGGGAGCGCGCGCTCCTCCTCGATCAGGCCGAGGGCAAGGAGCTCGTCGACGGCAGCGAGGACGCGGTCGTAGGTGTACGCGGTGCCCTCGTAGCGGGCCAGCGGCGCGTAGAACCTTTTGGACCGGGAGTAGGAGACCCAGCTGCCCCGGCCCGCGAGGGCGGCCCGGGCGAGCGAGGTCATGATCGAGTTCCGGGCCTCCTGGGCCCGGGGGTGGCCGGCCAGGCTGACGCCGGCGCGGGCGATGAAGGACGGCTTGGTCCTCCAGTGGAAGTCCAGCGGGAAATCGTGCCCCTCCGGGGGCGGCCTCTGGAAGCTCATCAACGCGCACAGGCTGGAGGACGGATATGCGCCCGGACCGGCACCACTCAGCCCCGCGCGCCCCTAGCCTGTGCGGTTCGCTGGCTAGCTACCAGCTCCGTCGGGATGCAACCTTAACCGGCGAGCCCCCTGCCCACCCCATGCCCCTAGCCACATGGGTTCGAGCCCCATGGGAGTTGGGGTTTCCCCCATCAGGATCGCCCAGTGTCCATCGCCCGTTGTATTTCTGGGGAGACACACGCCGGTGGCCTTGTTGAGCGCCCAGGTGCCGTCCGCGGGCGGTCGAATTTTTGTGCGGACGCCTTCAGATTCTGACGGAGGCCCATGGCCACCCCATGAAACAGCATTCTCCGCGGAGTGGATTGAGGTTTGCGCGACGGACCCAGGTGCGAATCGATCGTGCTTTAATCGGATGCGGTTCGGTTCCCGGCTCTTACCATGCGCGGTCTCGCCCATCGCCGATCACGGCCCCTGCATCTACCGCGGGCAGCCTGATGTCCGCCTGGTCCTGGGCCGGGCGACTTGAACTCCTCGTCCGGCGCGTCCGCCCAATTTGTCCGTGCCGCCGGAAACCCGCACCTGCGCCTTAGTGGGGATACGGCGATGGCGCAGGGCATGTCTCACATAACGTCGGCGTGGCACGGCTTGCGCTTGCCGCAAAAGTGGACCGCTCGGCCAGGGTGAGCGCAGCTTTGTCGGGGTCGGCCCTACCTCGCGTCGATGTCGGTCTGTCTCGACCAGGACGATGCCAGGGCACAGCCGACCGACGCCCCGATGATGCATAGGATCGCCACCCCTTGGATAGGCAGGAGGCGCTCGCCAAGGACGAGGAACCCCACCAGCGCCCCCGCGGCGGGCGCCGCGCCCAGGCTCAGCCCGACGACGCTCGCCGTGAGGCGGTTCATCGCGACGATCTCAATCAGGTACGGCATCACGCTGGACAGGACCGCGACGACGAGCCCGGTCGCGACGATTCTGGGTTCGAACAGGCTCGCGCCCGCCCTGGCGGCCCCGAACGGCAGCGCGATCAGCGCGGCGACGAGCATGCCCCAGGCGACGGCGCGGTTTCCCAGGGGCCCGGAGACCTTGCGCGCGGAGACGACGTAGAGCGCCCAGCAGGTGGCCGCACCGCACGCGAACGCCACGCCGAGGGGGTCAAGCGCCTTCGACGTATCGAGCGGCAGCAGCAGCGCCAACCCCAACACCGCCGCCCCGAGCCAGAGGAAATCGAGGGGACGCCGGGAATTGAGGAGCACGATGCTCAACGGGCCCGTCACCTCGATGGCCGTCGCCACGCCGATGGGGATGCGGGCGATGGCTTGGTAGATGAACAGGCTCATCATGCCCATCGTCGTGCCGTAGAGCAGGAGGCTGCCGACGTGCCCCCGACCTACCGGCGAACGCCACGGGCGGAGGATGGCCAGCAGTAGGACCGCGGCGAGACCGACGCGCAACGCCGCGACGCCCTCGGCTCCGACTACGGGAAACAGGTGCTTTCCCAGGGCGGCCCCCAGGTTCAGCGATGCCTGGGAGAACAGGATGGCGCCGCCTCCCAGGACCGCCGCCTGCCTGTCCATGGCATGCGATGCCGTCGTCATCAGCTTGGTATCCTGAATTGGGGACCGGCGAACGGCCGCTCCATGCGGCTGCCGGCATCACGCCGAAAGGCCCCCGATATGGAACGCCTTGGCTTCCAGGTACTCGTCGAGTCCGTACTTCGAGCCCTCGCGACCGATCCCGGATTGCTTGACGCCTCCGAAGGGGGCCACCTCTGTCGCGAGCGTGCCGGTGTTCAGCCCGACCATCCCGAATTCCAATCGTTCGGCCACCCGCCACGAGCGGTTGAGGTCGCGCGTGTAGAAGTAGGCCGCCAACCCGAAAGGGGTGGCGTTGGCGACCTCAATGGCCTCGCGCTCCTCGTGGAACCGGAACAGCGGCGCGACGGGGCCGAAGGTTTCCTCCCGGGCGAGCACCATGTCGACGCTCGCGCCTGTCAGGACGGTCGGCTGGACGAATTGGTCGTCGCCGGTCGGGATGCCCCCGGTCAGGGCCGTGGCCCCGCGCGAGAGCGCGTCCTCGACGTGGTGGCGGATCTTCTCGACCGAGGCGCGATTGATGACCGGGCCGATGGTCACGCCGTCGAGGAAGCCGTTGCCGACCCTCAGCCTCGCCACGGCGGCGGCGAGCATCTCCGAGAACCGGTCGAAGATCCCGTCCTGTACGAGGATGCGGTTGGCGCAGACGCAGGTCTGGCCGGCGTTGCGGAACTTGCTCGCCATCACGCCGGCGACGGCGAGGTCGAGGTCCGCGTCGTCGAACACGATGAACGGCGCGTTGCCCCCGAGCTCGAAGCTGACCCGCTTCACCGTGTCGGCGCACTGGCGCATCAGGAGCTGCCCGACGCGGGTCGAGCCGGTGAACGACAGCTTGCGGACCGTGGGATTGCCCGTCAGTTCGCCACCGATACCTTGCGGCATGCCGGTGACGACGTTGAATACGCCCGGAGGGATGCCGGCCCGCTCGCCGAGGACCGCGAGCGCGAGGGCGGACAGCGGCGTCAGCTCGGACGGCTTGACCACAACCGGGCAGCCGGCCGCTAGCGCCGGCGCGCATTTGCGGGTGATCATCGCCGTCGGGAAGTTCCACGGCGTGACCGCCGCCGAGACGCCGACGGGCTGCTTCAGGACGAGGATGCGCTTGTCCGCGGTCGGGCCGGGGATGGTGTCGCCATAGGCGCGTCGCGCCTCCTCCCCGAACCACTTCGCGAAGCTGGCGCCGTAACGGATCTCGCCCCGCGCCTCGTCGAGGGGCTTGCCCTGCTCGGCCGTCATGATGGCCGCGAGATCGTCCGCGTTGGCGACCATCGACGCCGCCCAGCGCTCAAGGATCTCGGCGCGCTCCCCGGCGGCCTTGGAGCGCCAGGCCTCGAAGGCGCCATCGGCGGCGGCGACCGCCCGCGCGGTCTCGACGGCGCCGAGCGCCGGAACGGACGCGATCTCGGCACCCGTCGCCGGATCGACGACCGGGATGCGTTCGCCCCCATCCGCGTCGGTCCACGCGCCCCCGACGTACGCCCGCTCGACCAGCAGCGTCCGATCCTTCAAGCGTTCCGTGAGCATGGGGCGGCCTTTCGAGCGGGAGGTTTCGTCGAGCGCGACCGCAGGGTTACCTCCGGCCCCGGACGGGGCGGTCGACGTCGCTCCGGGAATTCTAGCCGTCCTTCGCGGAGCATGATGCCGAAGAACGGCCGGCGGCGACATGGAATGCCGGCTGCGCGCGGTCAAAGCCGCATGTCCTGCTTCGGCGGCCCCTGACCGGGCGGGACTCGCGCGACGCTGCCGGGCAGACGGTCGCCCCCGTCACCCTGGGACATGAGGGACGCTGCCGGCCGGGTCCGATCCACCGCTGGTCCGTTCCGCCGGAGCGCTTGGACGAGCGCCCTGGCCTGACAGCGTTTCTAAGCCCGGGCGTTAACCTGAGATCGACACGCTTGGTGCTTTCGCTGGACCGAGCGGTGTGGCAGATGCCACCCCCGTCGCGCTCCCTTGCGAACCGTGCGATTTCGGGATTGAAGCTGGATGTCCGCCTTGAAGTCGCTCCGCCAGGTTCCGAGGCCACCCGCGGCGGCTGCCAGGGCGACGAGCCAGGAACACCTCACGGAAAACCTCGCGAACGAGCTCTTCATCGGTTTCGTCGGACCGGGAGGGTCTGGCTCCGGCCAGGCGGCCATGATCCTCAAGGAGTTCCTGGAGACACAGGCGGTCGGGGACCGCACGTACGAGGTCCACATCCTCAAGGCGAGCACCGAGATCAAGGCGTGGGCGAGAAAGAACGGCAAGGACCTCAGCCTCGTCGAGACCGCGCACAAGTCGCTCGACGGGGTCGAGCACATGCAGAACCTCGGCGACGAGATGCGGCTGTCGTTCAGGGACAACGCCGCCGTCGCACGCGCGATCATGGCGCGCATCCGGGCGGTGCGGGCCACGGCCAGCGGCAGGCCCGAGGGGGAGATCGACGGGAAGCCGCGGGCGTACCTCATCGAGTCCCTGCGCCACCCGTCCGAGGCCCAACTCCTGCGCCGCGTCTACCAGGACGCCTTCACCCTGGTGGGGGTGGTCTGCGAGGAGGACGAGCGTCGCAAGCGATTGATCCGGGACCTTTTCGGCTTCGGTGACCGCGGCAAGCAGGAGAACCTCGACCGCGTCTCCGCCTTCATGGCCCGTGACGCCGACGCGCCCGCGAGCCATGGACAGCATGTCATCGACACCTTCCACGAGGCCGACTTCTTCGTCGACAACTCCAAGGACGCGCAAAACGACCCTCGGAACACGGCGATGAATGAACCGCTGCGGCGGCTGGTGCGGATGCTTACGGCTTCCGAGGTCATCCGGCCGAAGATCGGCGAGACCGCGATGCACCAGGCCCACTCGGCCCAGCTCAGGAGCGCCTGCCTTTCCCGCCAGGTCGGCGCGGCGCTCGTGGATGCGGGTGGGAACGTGGTCTCCACCGGCGCCAACGACGTGCCCAAGGCGGGTGGCGGCCTCTACGGGGCCGACTTCGACGACGAGGCGCCGGACCATCGTTGCGCCTACCGGCCCGACAAGTTCTGCAGCAGCAACCGGGAGCAGAACGCCATCATCGGCGAGCTGATCGACAAGTACCCCGCCCTGTCGGAGGGGCGCACCCGGCCGCAGGCCCTGGGCGAGCTCCGCCGCACCAAGATCGGCGGCCTGATCGAGTTCAGCCGCGCGGTCCATGCGGAGATGGACGCTATCCTCGCCGCCGCCAGGACGGGCACCTCGCCGAGAGGCTGCAGGCTCTACGTCAGCACCTTCCCGTGCCACTACTGCGCCCGGCACATCGTGGCGGCCGGCATCGACGAGGTCCAGTACATCGAGCCCTATCCGAAGAGCCAGGCCATCGCCCTGCACTGCGACGCGATAACCACGGACTCGGAGGGTTGGGAACCTCCGTCGCAGGCGCAGCCTTTAGAGAGGCCAGGCCCGGCGCGGGAGACCGCGGAGCAACCGCGCAAGGCGCCCAAGGTCCTGTTCCATCCCTTCGTCGGAGTGGCCCCAAGGATGTACGCCCGCGTCTTCCTCAAGGACCGTGACTACAAGGACAAGGCGACGGGGGACTTCGGGGTCAAGACACCGGCTTGGGGTGGTCACTCACCATCCTTCCGGGTACATTACCTGGAACTGGAATCGGGCCTGGGGGAGCTTCAAGCATGAGCAGGACGATGCTCCGCCTCGTCGAGCCAAGCCCCTGCACCGATGAAGTTTTTCAGCTCACGAGGCCTACGCCTCGACAACTCTCCCTCTTCGATCTGCGACCGTCTCACCACGTCCTGTGCCTGCCCATGGCCGACATCCACGGCGCGACGTTCGCCCGCGCCGTGTCGCAGGCCCGGTACAGGCTCGTGCTGGACGCGCGTGCCTATCCTTACTTCGACCTCCCGGGCCTGAACCGGTCGATGGCGTCCCGCCTCCTCGCAGGCCTGTCCTGCGAGTACGTGCAGGCGCCGCTCGACCTGCGGCCTCCGCAGGATCAGGCCGGCCGGTGGCAACGTCGGCAGGCCGTGCGAACGGTGCTCATGGACAAGGTCGGGGGCGGCGCCACTTACGACAGCTCGTCGGTCATCATCCTGGTCAATCGCGCGGCCGAGATCGACGTGCTCGACGAAGCTCTTCGCGGGCTCGCAGGCGACGAGGACCATGTCTGGCACGTGCAGCCCCACGAGGCGGTCACGTCCGTCGACGGCTCGCAACATTCCCGGTAGCTCTTCGCTGGGCGCTGAAGGCAGCCGAAGATCCCGGTCGTCCGCCGGCTAACATCCGCGCGACTGTCGACGGCATCGTGGCTGGGGCCGGCAACCACTCCCCGGGCTATATCGCCGCCGAGGCGGTGGTCCGAGACTGCAAGGCCGGGAGGACCGGCGGGCGCCAGCCTCCCGGTCAACCCTGTCCAAGATCTCGTTCGTCGACGTTGCCGGTCAGCCGGTCAGCTCGGACGACCTGGCGAACGGATCGCCGAAATCAGAACACCTGTTCGCCGGGAGTCACGTCCGACCGCGGCGTGAGGACGATGACGTCGCCCGCCTCGTTCCTGGCCCCGAGGATCAGGACCTCGGACCGGAAGCCCGCGATGTTCCGCGGCGGCAAGTTGAGGACCACGACCACCAGGGAGCCTAGCAACTCCTCCGGCTTGTACCTGGTGACCTGGGCGCTGGACCAGCGCCGTCCGAGCGGCCCGAGGTCGACCTCGACCTTGTAGGCCGGGTTCCGCGCCCGCGGGAACGGCTGCACGTCGACGACCCGTCCCACGCGCATGTCGACGGCCGCGAACGTGTCGTAGACGGTCTCGGGCTTCGGCGTCGTGTCCACCGTTCATGCTCCTCGTTGGTTTTAGAATGGCCCAGGGTGGCGGATTCGGTCGGCATTTGTCGCCGGTTTCCGAGCCTGCGGCGGCATCATCCACCGAAGGGCACGGGCCGTCCCGTCGAGCCGAACCTCCCGCCGCGGGGCCGGTTTTCACAACATCGCCCCGGCGTTCATCGATCCCCGCGGGTCGACCGCCCGCTTGATCGCGCCGAGGAGGGCCAGCCGGGTCGGGTCGCCGTACCGGTCCAGCAGGTCCCTCTTGAACCGGCCGATGCCGTACTCGGCGCTGAAGCTTCCACCGAGGTCGAGGGCCACCGCGTAGACCGCATGGGCGATGCCCGCCTCCACTTCCCGCGTGAAGGCGAGCCGGTCGCGGCCGGACGGCACCATGAGGTTGAAGTGGATGTTGCCGTCGCCGACATGGCCGTAGAACGACAGGCGCGTGCCGGGGGCCTGCGCCTCCACCACCGCGCCCGCCGAGGCCAGGAAGGCTGAGACCGCGGAGGTCGGCACCGCGATGTCGAGCTTCACAGACCCGCCGGCGTGCTTCTCCGCCTCCGGGATGGTCTCGCGGATGGTCCACATCTCGCGCCGCTGCCGCTCCGACTGGGCCAACACCGCGTCCTCGACGTGGCCGGCCTCCATCAGCGCCTCCAACGTGCCAAGGAGGATGTCGTCGAGGGGGATGCCTTCCGAGGACGCGGAAAGTTCGAGCAGCACCGCGCCACCGGGCCCGGCCGCGAGGCCGAGCTCGGTGCCGCGCATGTCGGCGACGAGCGCCAGCGACGAGGCCGAGATGAGCTCGAAGGTCGAGGCGAGGTCCGAGGTTTCCCGCCGGACCAGGGCCGCCACCTCAGGGATGGGCGCGCCCGCCGCGAGTTGCATCCATGCGGTGGCGCGCTTCGTCTGGGCGGGCCAGAGCTTGAGCACCACCCCGGTGACGATGCCGAGCGTGCCCTCGGCCCCGACGAAAAGCTGCTTCAGGTCGTAGCCGATGTTGTTCTTGCGCAGCGTCCGCATGTCGGAGAACAGCGAGGCGTCAGGCAGTACGACCTCCAGGCCGAGCACGAGGTCGCGGGTCATGCCGTAGCGCAAAACCTGCAGGCCGCCGGCATTGGTCCCGACGTTGCCGCCGAGGCGGCAACTGCCCTCGGCGCCCAGGCTGAGGGGCAGGAGGCAGCCGCCCGCCTCGGCGGCAGCCTGCGCGTCCGCGAGGATCGTGCCGGCGTCGCAGGCGAGCGTGAAGCCGGTCGGGTCGACGGAGCGTATCCGGTTCATCCGCTCAAGGCTCACCACGAGCTGCCCGCGGCCGGGCTCGGGCGTGGCGCCGCCGACGTAGCCGGTGTTGCCGCCTTGGGGCACGAGGCCGAAGCCGAGGCGCGCCGCGATGCGGACGATCTCCTGGACCTCCTCGACCGTGCGCGGGCGCAGGACGCCCGGGGTTTCCCCCTGCATCAAGGCGCGCTGGTCATGGGTGTAGCGCGTCAGGCCGGCGGCATCGGTGATGATCCCGCCCTCGCCGAGGAGATCGCGGAAGGGGGACAGGTCGGAGGCTGGCAGGTCTGACATCCGGAAGCCTGGGTTCGAGGCGGTTGATGCGCGGGACCGTGGCTCATACCACCGTGCCCCGTCGGCGCCGCATGGGCGCCTTGGGCGGTCGCCCCGGTAGGCTAAAGGCCGGCGGCGGCACCCGTTCGCCGCCGGACCTATCGGTGCGCTCAGACGGCTTCCGCAATCGCCCGACCGACCTCCTGCGTGCTGGCCGTACCGCCGATGTCCGGGGTGCGCGGCCCCTCGATCAACACGACCTCGATGGCCCGCACGACGGCCGCGGCCGCTTCCGGGTGTCCCAGATGCTCCAGCATCATCGCCCCCGACCAGATCTGCCCGATGGGGTTGGCGATGTTGCGTCCGTAGATGTCCGGGGCCGAGCCGTGGACCGGCTCGAACATCGACGGGAAGTCGCGTTCGGGGTTCAGGTTGGCCGAGGGTGCGACTGCGATGGTGCCGGTGCAGGCCGGGCCGAGGTCCGACAGGATGTCGCCGAAGAGGTTGCTCCCGACCACCACGTCGAACCGGTCCGGGTTGCGCACGAAATGCGCGGCCAGGATGTCGATGTGGTACTGGTCGGCCTGCACGTCTGGGTACCGGGCGGCCATCTCGCGGAACCGGGCGTCCCAGTACGGCATCGAGACGAACACGCCGTTCGACTTCGTGGCGGACGTGACGTGCCTGCGCGGACGGGCGCTCGCGACCTCAAACGCGTATCTCAGGATGCGGTCGGTCCCGCGGCGCGTGAAGACGCTGTTCTGGATGACGACCTCGTCGTCGGTCCCCTCGAAGCTGATGCCGCCGGACGACGAGTATTCGCCTTCGTTGTTCTCGCGCACGACGATGAAGTCGATGTCGCCGGAAAAGCGGCCGCGCAAGGGGGACTCGATGCCGGGCAGGAGGCGGACGGGGCGGACGTTCGCGTATTGCCGGAAGCCGCGGCGGATGGCAATGAGCAGTCCCCAGAGCGAGACGTGGTCCGGCACGCCCGGGAAGCCCACGGCGCCCAGGAATATGGCGTCGTGTCCGCGTATCCGGTCCAGGCCGTCGGCAGGCATCATGCGCCCGTGGCGCGCGTAATACTCGCAACTCCACGGGAGCTCATCCCAGGAGAGCCCGAACCCGAATTTTTGCCCTGCGGCCTCCATGACGCGGATGCCTTCGGGCATGACCTCCTTGCCGATGCCGTCGCCCGCGATGACCGCAACCGTATGGCGTGACATGTCCGTTCCTCCCTCCGCAGTGTCCGTCGTCATTCGATGCCGAAGGTGGCCTCGACCTCGACCGCCGCGTCGAGCGGAAGGACCGCGACCCCGACGGTCGAGCGCGCGTGACGCCCCTTCTCGCCCATGAGCTCCACGATCAGGTCGGAGGCCCCGTTCATGACCGTGGCCACGCCCGCGAAATCCGGGGCGGCATTGATGAAGCCGCCCAGGCGCAGGCACGTCAGGTCCGGGCGGTCGAGGTCACCGACCATCCTGCCCACTTGCGCGATCACGTTGAGGGCGCAGAGACGGGCCGCCTCAACGCCGCGCTCGACCGACACGGTTTGGCCGAGCTTGCCCGTATGCTCGACTCCGAGCCGGCCGTCGGGACCGAGGCAGATCTGTCCGGAGACGATGACGACGCCCCCGTGACGCCTGCAGGAGACGTAGTTGGCCACGGGCGCCGCCGGTTTCGGCAAGGTCAGCCCCATCGCGTGGAGGCGCTGCAGGATCGTCGACATTCCGAACTCCCGGTCTCTGGTGGCCGGGAGCATCGCCGGAGGCGTACGGAACTTGATGCTCTTTGAGCCTTCGCCCGAAGAACTTTCGTGCGATCTTCGGCTCCTGTGCGAAACGGCGGCCGCCCCCGTGCCTCAGGCCGGGACGGCGTAGCGCCGGACCCCCAGATCCTCGCTCTCGATCTCGGGCGCGCGTCCGGAGACCAGGTCGGCCAGGAGCCGGCCCGACCCGCAGGCCATCGTCCAGCCGAGCGTGCCATGGCCCGTGTTCGTGAACAGGTTCGCGACGCGGGTCGGGCCGACGAGCGGGGTGCCGTCGGGCGTCATCGGCCGGAGCCCGGTCCAGAACTTGGCTTGGCCCAGGTCGCCTCCCCTCGGGAAGAGGTCGCCGACCGAGCGTTCGAGGGTCTGACGCCGCGGCACCCTCAGGACGTCGCTGAACCCGGCGAGCTCGGCGGTCCCGCCGACGCGGATGCGGTCCCCCAGCCGGGTGATGCCCACCTTGAAGGTCTCGTCCATGACCGTCGAGACCGGCGCGGCGGTCGCGTCGGTGACCGGGAGCGTCAGCGAGTAACCCTTCACCGGGTAGACCGGTGCCTCGATCCCGAGCGGGCGCAGCAGGGCCGGCGAGTAGCTGCCGAGGGCGACGACGTAGGCGTCCGCCCGCAGGATCTCGCCGTCGCCGGTCTCGACGCCTTCGATCCGATCGCCCCTCGACAGGAGCTGCGCGACCGGGACGCGGTAGCGGAACGCCACGCCGAGACCCTCGCAGATCGCGGCGAGGCGTTGCGTGAACAGGTGGGCGTCGCCGGTCTCGTCGCCGGGCAGGCGGAGACCGCCGGCGATAATCCCGCCGACGTGCCGCAGTGCCGGTTCGGCCGCGATGCAGCCGGCGGAATCGAGGACTTCGTAGGGGACGCCATAGGCGTCGAGGACGCGGGTGTCATCACCGACGTGGTCGAGTTGCTTCTGCGTGCGGAAGAGTTGGAGCGTGCCCTTCTCCCGGTGGTCGTAGGTAATGCCGGTTTCCGAGCGAAGGTCGCGCAGGGCGTCGCGGCTGTACTCGGCGAGGCGCACCATGCGTCCCTTGTTGCGCCGGTAGGCGTCCTCCGTGCAGTTCGCGAGCATCCGGGCGAGCCAGCCGTAGAGGCGGGGCTCCAGGCATGGCCAGAGCACGAGCGGCCGATGCCGCATCATCAGCCACTTCATCGCCTTCAGCGGGATGCCCGGGGCCGCCCACGGGGCCGAGTAGCCGGGTGAGACCTGCCCGGCATTGGCGAAGCTGGTCTCCAGGCCGACGCCGGGCTGGCGTTCGATCACAGTGACCTGGTGGCCGGCCTTGGCGAGGTAATAGGCCGAGGCGACGCCGACGACGCCGCCCCCGAGGATCATCACATGCATGGGAAAGGCCTCACGCGTCGAGGAAAGTGCGATGGAAGCGGCGACCGAGGCCCGTCAGGACCTCGTAGCCGATGGTTCCGGCGGCCGAGGCGACCGCGTCGACGTCCCGGTCCGGCCCGAAGAGGTCGACGAGGCTGCCGGACCGGACGGCGTCCGGGGGCGCGTCCGTCGCATCGAGGATGATGCTGTCCATCGAGACCCGGCCGACCAGCGGCAGCCGGCATCCGTCGGACCAAGCCTCGCCCGCGCCGGAGGAGCTTCGGAAAAAGCCATCCGCGTAACCGATGGCGACGGTCGCCAGGCGGCTCTCGCGGCGCACGAGCTCGGCGTGCCCGTAACCGACCCGCGTCCCCGCCGGGACCGTCCGGACCTGCAACACGCGAGCCCGAAGCGTGACGACCGGCCTCATGGGATTGGGCCGGCCGGCCTGGGGGGCGATCCCGTAGAGGGCGGCCCCCGGCCGGACCAGGTCGTAGTGGAAGTCCGGTCCCAGGAAGATCCCTGAGGAAGCGGCGAGGCTGGCGGGGACGCCCGGCAGCCTGCGGCGAACCCTGTCGAAGGCCTGTCTCTGGGCATTGTTGGCAGGAGAGCCCGGCTCATCGGCGCAGGCGAGATGGCTCATCACGAGGCGGAGTTCGATGCCGTCCAAGGATGACGGATCCTCTAGCAACCGGTCGAACTCGTTCGAAGCGAAGCCGAAGCGGGCCATCCCGGTGTCGACCTGCAGGATGGCCGGGAGCCGCCTATCCAGCCGGCCGGAGAGCGCGATCCAGGCGCGCCTCTGCACATCGGTGTTCAGCACGGGGACCAGGCCGTGCGCGACGCAGGCACCCTCGCTGCCGGGCGTGGTCCCGTTGAGGATGGCGATCTCAACGTCCGGTCCGAGGATGCCGCGGAGCGCGACCCCTTCCTCGACCTGGGCGACGAAGAACGTGCGGCAGCCGGCCCGGGCGAGCGCGGGGGCGACCCGGTCGGCACCGAGGCCGTAGGCGTCCGCCTTCACCACGGCCGCACATCCCGCCCCTCCGACTTGCCGGCGCAGGAGGTCGTAGTTCGTGACGATGGCGGCCAGGTCCACGGTCAGGACGGCGCTAGCCGTATCGGAGGAAGGTTCGGACGGCGGCCGGCCCGTATCCGCGATGCGCATGGTCGGTATCCCCGCACGTCCGCCTCGACTCCGGGCGACGCGATGAACACGGGAATTGTCCCAGGCACGGACGGCTTTTGGGCCCGTTCAACCGCGGCGAACGGAATCATTCCCCGAATTTCGCGGCGCCCGCGATCATCCGTGCTTCCGCATCGCCCGAACGTTGCATCGCCCGTCCCCGGACCGATGGCCCGCCGGACCACGAGGTGGACTTCGGGAAATTGCCCCCGTGGACGGACCACCATGCCAACCGTGTCGCACGTATCGCGCCCTGCGCACCCGGCTCGAACGGTCGTCGCCAGCGCAGTCAATCATGCGGGAACGCCGGCTAAATTCGGCATGGAAATCCGCTTTGGTGCCAAGATCCCGTCACCTGTCTCGGGCGCACTCTCCATGATGAGGAAGGTTTGGTCGCGAACGATCCGACAGTGATCGAGCAGCCGGCCGCGGAAACGTTTTGCCTGGCTTCTTCGAGCAAGAGGGGATGTTGCGATGTACAATATAGCGGATAGACTTGAGCGGCTGCCGTTCGGCAGACCACACTATCGCCTCCTGATGATGGGCGGCCTCGGCTTCGCCTTCGACGCGATGGACCTGGCCATCGTCGCATTCGTCCTGCCGGTCCTGACCGTGCTGTGGTCGCTGGACAGCGTGCAGGTCGGCATCCTGGGAAGCGCGACATACATCGGATACTTCTTCGGCGCGTTCAGCGCCGGTACCCTCGGGGACCTGATCGGGCGCCGCCGCGTCATGATGTACGCGCTGGCCATCTACTGCCTTGCCACCGTCGTCAGCGCCCTCTCCACCGACTGGCACACGTTCTTCGCGACCCGCGTCATCGCGGGGTTCGGGACCGGCGCCGAGAGCGCCATCGTGGTCCCGTTCCTCATCGAGTTCGTCGCCAGCCGCTACAGGGGCCGGTTCGCGGGGGCCCTTGCCGGCTTCTTCTCGTTCGGGTTCGTAGGCGCGGCCCTTCTGGGCAACATGATCGTGCCGCTCGACGCCGGAGCGTGGCGCTACGCGTTGCTCATCACGGCGCTGCCCATCGTCATGCTCCTGTGGTGGCGGCGCGACCTGCCCGAGTCGGCCCGCTGGCTTGAGACCCGCGGCCGCCATGCCGAGGCCGACGCCATCGTCCGCAAGTTGGAGGACGAGATCGAGGCCCGCCACGGCCGCCTTCCGGAGGTGACGGCGGGTGCGTCCGCTCCCCCAAAGGTCGGCACCGGCACGTTCCTCGGAAACCTCAAGGCGCTGTGGTCGCGCCCGTTGCGCCGGGTCACGGCGATGGCGTGGATCGTGTGGTTCGCCCAGACGTCCTGCTACTATGCCTTCTTCACCTGGATCCCGAGCCTACTCGTCAAGTCGGGCATGACGATGACGAAGAGCTTCGGCTACTCCATCCTGATCTACCTCGCGCAGATCCCCGGCTACTACTCGGCGGCGTTCCTTGTGGACAAGATCGGGCGCAAGGCGGTGATCGTCTCCTACATGATGCTCGCCGGCGTGTCGGCTTTCGGCCTGGCCAATGCGAGCAGCAACACGGAGATCGCCATCGCCGGAGCGTTGCTGTCCTTTTTCATGAACGGCACCTACAGCGGGCTCTACGTCTACACGCCGGAGCTTTTCCCCACGGAACTGCGAGCGACCGGTCACGGCGTCGCCTCGGCAATCGGCCGCATCGGGGCCATCGCGTCCCCCATCGTGGTGGGGTACGTCTATCCGATCTACGGCTTCGCCGGGGTGTTCGGCATCACCACCGCCGTCCTCTTCATCGGGGGGCTCGCGGTGCTGGTTTTGGGCATCGCCACCAAGGGGCGCGTCCTGGAGGACATCACCGCGGCCGAGGTCGGCCATGTCGGGTTGTCGGAGGCACCTGTGGCCCCCATGGTCGCGCAAACGTCGACCCGCGCATAGACCGCCCGCGCCGTCGGCCCCCGCCGGCGGACGATTGGGTGCCCGGCGCCGCGTCTGCGGATGCCGGGCATTCGTTTCCCGCTCCCGGAGGGGGCCGGTATCACGGCACGGTGGCCACGCGCCGCCGTGGACACACGGTAGTCTCGACGAGACCGGGGAGACTGAACATGGCGCCACCCGAGCCCGATCAACAGCCGGCCGCAGGGGACGAGTTCTCCGCGATGTTCGCGGCGGCGGGTCTTCCGTGCGCGGAGCGGGCCACCTCGCGCGACCGCGGGCTTGGCCCCTATCGCCGGCTGCTGCTGCGCGGGGCGACCGTCATAGACGGGACGGGCGCACCCCCGTGGGGGCCGGCCGACATTGTGGTGGAAGATGGACGCATCACGGTGCTGAAGGCCGTCGGGACGCCGGGCATGGCGGTCAACCCGGCGCGCCGTCCGGCTGCCGGCGACCACGAGATCGACTGCACGGGCAAGTTCGTCACCCCCGGCTTTGTGGATTGCCACGCCCATATCGGCGCCCCGTTCCACGCCGAGAACGGGCCGATGCCCTCGGCGGACTACGTCTACAAGTTGTGGCTCGCCCACGGCGTCACCACGGTCCGCGAGACCGGATGCTTCAACGGCCTGTCCTGGACCCTCGAACAGAAGCGGGCCTCCGCCGAGAACCGCATCGCCGCGCCCCGCATCTTCGCCTACGCGCCGTTCCCGGGGACCAACGACTACGTCAAGACCATCCATACGCCGGAAGCGGCCCGCGCCTGGATCGAGAACGTGAAGGAGCGGGCGGCTGACGGCATCAAGTTCTTCGGCGCCCCGCCGACGCTGATGCGCGCCGCCCTGGAGGAATGCGCCCGCACCGGCATGCGGAGCTGCTGCCACCACGCGCAACTTGCGGTCGGGCGCATGAACGCCCTGACGACGGCACAGTGGGGCCTCACGAGCTCGGAGCATTCCTACGGGCTGCCTGAAGCCCTGCTTGAGCGACGGACGGTCCAGGACTTCCCGCAGGGTTACGACTACCGTGATGAGTACCTTCGGTTCTCGGCCGCCGGCCAGACGTTCCTGCAGGCGGCGAAGCCGGGCTCGGCGAAATGGGAGGCGGTGCTCGCGGCGTTCCTGGAGTCGGGGCACAGCTTCGTCCCGACGTTCAACGTCTACGACGGGAACCGCGACCTCATGCGCACCCGCCGGGCGGACTGGCACGAGCGCTACACGGACCCGACGCTCTGGGCCTACTTCCAGCCTCAACGGGGTGGCCACGGCGCCTACTGGTACCGGTGGTCGACCACGAACGAGGTCGAATGGCGCGAGACGTTCAGGCTCTGGATGGCCTTCGTGAACGCCTACAAGAACCTCGGCGGCCGGGTCGGGGTCGGCAGCGATTCCGGCTTCATGTACCAGGTCTACGGGTTCGGTTACGTGCGCGAGCTCGAACTCCTGCAGGAGGCGGGCTTCCATCCGCTGGAGGTGCTGCGCGCCGCGACCCTGCACGGCGCCGAGCTGCTCGGGGTCGGGGATGAGATCGGCACCCTGGAGACCGGCAAGCGCGCCGACATCCTCGTCCACGACCGCAATCCCCTCGACGACTTCAAGCTGTTGTACGGCACCGGGGCGATGCGCCTTGAGGACGGGACCACCGAGGTGACGTGGCCGCGCTGCCTGTCCGCGACGATCAAGGACGGGATCGTCTACGATCCGGCCGAGCTTTTGGCGGACGTCGCCGGGATGGTCGAGGCGCGCAAGGCAGCGAACGGGGCGACCCCGTGAAGCCCGTCGAGGGGCCGGACTTCTTCCTCCTGTGCGGGGGGTTGGGCAGCGGGAAGACGACGCTGCTGTCGGACTACCTCGCACAGGCGGAAGCCGCCGACACAGGCGTGATCGTCAACGAGTTTGGGGAGATCAGCGTCGACGGGGCGCTGATAGCCACCGAACGGCCCGGCCTGAATATGGCCTACCTCAGCAACGGCTGCGTCTGCTGCTCCATCGGGAACGGGCTCCGCGACGCGGTCGAGGAGTTGATGCGGGCCAAGGAGCGGCAGGGGCGCCCGTTGAGGCGCATCGTCTTGGAGACCAGCGGGCTGGCCCGGCCCGGACCCGTCGTGCGCTCGTTGAGCGAATTGCGCCACCTCGGCCCGAGGCTCGGCATCGTCTCGACCTACGACTGCCGCCAGGACTGGCTCCGTGGCTGCGAGACGGGCGCCGAGGCCACGGCGCACATCGCGGCTGCCCACATTGTCGTGCTCACCAAGACCGATTGCGTGGACGCCGGTTCGCTGGCGGGCCTCGCCGGGCGCGTCGGCGGCCTCAATCCCCTCGCGCGGATCGTCGTGGCGCCCGACCGGCACGACCGCGCCCTGCAGGCCTTCTCCGGGGTCCTGGCCAAGCAGTCCTTCTTCGCGCTGGACGAGGGCACCGGTGCCGCTACCCATCCGGACGTCTCCGTACTGAGGGTCCGCTGGGCGAGCCCCGTCGACTGGCCGACCGTCGAGGATTGGCTGGAGGACCTCGCCGGGTTTTGCGGCGAGCGCCTCTTGCGGACGAAAGGCTTCCTCGACGTCGCCGGCTCGTCGGACCGGGTGCTGATACAGGGGGTCGGGACGGTGTTCGACACGCCGCGCAGGATCGCGGGCGCGCGCGACGCGCCCGAGGGGCTTATAATCATCCTTCGCGATCTGGACATGCTGTCGTTCCAGGAGTTCCTGGACGCCGTGCCTGGCTCGCCGGCCATCGCGTCACCGTCCAACACGGCATTTCGCGTGAGCGCGCAAGCGGGCGGCCGGTAGGTACGATCTGACGCTTTGCACTCACCCGCGAAGTCCGCTCAGGGTGGTTTCCAGCTAGTCCGGTTTCGGGTGGCGAAACCGGAAAAGCGGACGCCCTATACGAGCGAACGGTCGACTGCTCTGCGCCATCCGCGGACCAATGGGCGAAACCACTTGAATCGCCGCTTTAAACCCGACAGCTGCTGTTGAGACGATGATTCTCCATCCGGCGGGCTCAACGTTCTGACGTTGTGACACATATAAAACTCAGCTCCGTCAGTGGCTTGACTGGCTGGCTCTGGACCAGGCTGATTGACAGGATCAGTCATGACCGAAGGAGCTGGACATGAAACGAGGTCAAGGGACGTCGACGATGGCATTCCGACGGTCCGTCCTTCGGAACCTTGGGATGAGCTTGTCCGCGGGCCTAACGGGATAGGAAGCCCTCCTCGACGGCGGCCGATGATCATCCTGGCGACGGCACGGTCAGCTCCAGTCTCCTTCCGACCCGGCCGCATGGGACCTCGGAATTACGATTGGAGAACGAGGCTGCGACTGTCTTAGTGGATTAACCCATCCGCCAGCGGGCTCAGCATGCTCGTGTGGCTACCCTGGAGGGGTACGTCGAGAAGGCAGCGCAGCCCGGTCGGATCGAACGTCAGCCGGACCTCACCGCCGAGCTCCCGTTGCATGCCCCCGGCGATCAGCCTCGTGCCGAAACCGCGCCTGGACGGCGGCTCGACCCGAGGACCGCCGTTCTCCTGCCAGTCGAGACGAAGGCGCCGACCACCTCCCTCGCACTGCACGAGGCGCCAGGCGACACGGACCTGCCCGCCGACATCCGACAGGGCGCCGTACTTGGCCGCGTTGGTGGCCAACTCATGCACCGTCATGCCGATGGCGAGCGCGTAGCGTGGCGGCAAGGGCACCTCTGGTCCATCGAGGGTGATGTGGTCGATGCCGGTGCGATAAGGGGCCAGCTCGTTCTCCAGCACGTCCCGCAACGAGGCGCCCGTCCAGTCCTCGCGGGTCAGCAGGTCGTGCGTCTTCGACAGTGCGAGGATGCGGGCCTCCAGTTGCGCCGCCTGCGCCTCTCCTCCGCGGGCCTGCCGCGCCAGGGACTGGACCGTGGCCAGCGTGTTCTTCACCCGGTGGTTCAACTCGTGCAGCATCGTCGTCTGCTGCTCCTGCATCCTCCGTCCACGAGCGATCTCGCCATGCAGGTCATGTTCCCGGCCCTGCAGCGTCGTGGCCATGGCGTCGAACGCCGCGCCCAGGCGGTCGAACTCCGAGGGGCCGCTCATCCCGGTCCGCGCATCGAGGTCGCCCCCCTGCCACGCGGCAACGCCCCGCAGGAGGCGCCGCACCGGCCGTTCGATGAAGCGCCTTCCCGCGAAAAGCGTCGCCAGCACCGCGAGAATTGCACCGAGCAGGATCACGGTGATGCCGCGGTATGTGGCTGCGTCGATGTCCGCGAACGCCACCTCGCGGTCGCGGCCGACGATGACGTTGAAGCCCGTGAGTGCGCCATCGGGCTTGGCGATTCCGACGATGCGCTGGCGCCCATCGAGACCCTCGACCGAACGCGTGGTCTCGTCGGCCTGCATCAACCGTGACAGTCGCTCGGCCGAAAGCTTGCGCCCGACCCACTCCTGATGGTCTGGACGACGCACCAGAACCGTTCCCTCCCGGTCGGTCACCGTAAGGGTGGTGCTTGCGAAGCGCAGCGCCGCCTGCAGGCGTTCCGACAGCCGCGCGAGGTCGACGCTGGCCACGATCACGCCGGTCAGTCGGTCGTCGGACCCTCGCACGGGCTGGGCGAAGTGTATCGCCGGCTGACGCGTGCGCACGCCGATCACGAAGTCGCCCACCGCGAAGGCATCGCTGGAGAGGACACGCTTGTGATAGGCGCGCTCCGCGTTCGAGTAGAACCCGGGGGAAGAACCGCGAGAGTCGCAGACGACGCGTCCGTCCGGTTCGGCGACGGAGAGCAGGCTGAGTTGCGGCAGCCGTTCGATGATCGAACCGAGGTAGGCGGTGCAGGTACCCGGATCCTTGCGCCGCACGGCCTCCTCGGTGCCGACGAGGTCGAGCACCTGACGTAGGCTCTGCGCGAGCTGCTCCAGGTCGGCGGCCACGGTCCGGGCGGTGCCCAGCGCATCGGCCCGCACCGCCGCATCGCGTGACGTACGCAGGGCGTACTCGTTGTAGCCCTGGATCGCGAGCGCGGGCGTCAGGGCGAGCGCCACCAGGGCCAGGATGCGTTGGGTCAGCATCGGGGTTGCGCGCTCAGTTCGGCAGTGCCGTCGGATGCGGGCGCCGGCTCGTCACGCGCCGAAATACCCTCGACAGGTCATCGGCCGAATAGGGCTTCTGCAGCAGTTCGAAGCCGTGGGTCCCTTCCTGTGCCAGCACGTGGCTGTACCCCGAGGTCAGCACCACGGGCAGGCCGGGATGCCGGTGCTGGATCTCCTTGGCGAGGTCGATGCCGTTCATGCCGGGCATGACTACGTCGGTGAACACCACGTCGAAGCGCCCCGCGTCGGTTGCAAGTTCGGCCAGCGCCTCGTCGGCATTGCCGGCGAGGACCGGCCGGAAGCCCAGCTCGATCAGCGCCTGTACCGAAAAGCCGCCCACGTCGGCGTTGTCCTCGACGACGAGCACGCAGGTGTCGTGGCCCACTGTCAGGACATCCGGTTCAAGAGCCTTGGTTGGCGTCTCACGTTGCCCCGCGGCGACGTGTGGCAGGTAGAGCGTAAACGTCGTGCCCTCGCCGACCACGCTCGACACCATCACGTCGCCGCCGGTCTGCTTGGCGAAGCCGAACACCTGGGAGAGGCCGAGGCCCGTCCCCTTGCCGACCTCCTTGGTCGTGAAGAACGGCTCGAAGATCTGGTCGAGCCTGTCGGCCGGGATCCCGGTGCCGGTATCGCTGAGCGAGATCGCGGCGAAACGGCCTTCGACGGCAGGGTGGGTGCGCATGGCAGGGATCGCATCCGCCGGACGCACCATGATGGTGATCTGTCCCTCGCCGTCCATCGCGTCGCGGGCGTTGACCGCCATGTTCACGAGCGCCGTGTCGAACTGGCTCGGGTCGGCGCTGATGAAGACGCGCTCCTCCGGCAGGTCGGTCACGAGCTTGATCCGCGCGCCCGTCAGCGTGCCGACCATCTCCGTGATCGCGCGTACGCCGTCGCAGGCGGCGAACACCTCGGGCTTGAGGGTCTGGCGGCGGGCGAAGGCGAGGAGCTGGCCCGTCAGGCGGGCGGCCCGGTCCACCGTGTCCGAGATCGCGCCGACGTAGCGCACGCGACGTTCCTCCGGCAGGTTCGGTCGTTTCAGGAGGTCGGTGGACGATTTGATCACGGTGAGCAGGTTGTTGAAATCGTGGGCCACGCCACCGGTCAGCTGCCCGACCGCTTCCAACTTCTGCGCCTGGCGCAGCGCGTCCTCGGCCCGCAGCAGGGCGTTCGCCTGCTCCTTGCCCGCGGTGATGTCGCGGGCGGAGCAGTAGACCTTGCCGTCGTCCGGCACCGCGACCCACGAGAGCCAGCGCCAGCCCCCGTCCTTGTGCCGGTAGCGGTTCTCGAAGCTCAGCGCCGGCAGGCCGAGATTCAGCGCCGCCGCCCAGGCTTCCTGCGCCGGAGCTACGTCGTCGGGATGCAGGAAGTCAAAGAATACCGTGCTCGCGACCTCCGCTTCCGACCAACCGAGGACGGTAGCCCAGGCGGGATTCGATTGCTCGAAGTAGCCCTGCGCGTTGATCACGCCCATGATGTCCGGGCTGAGTTGCCAAGTCCGGCCGCGCGCCAAGGCACGCTCCGTAACCTTCCGCTCAAGGTCGACATTGAGTTCCCGCAACGCCAGGGCTGTGCGCTGTTGCTCGGTCACGTCATAGCCGCCGACGAAGATGCCCGTGACAGTACCGTCGTCGCGCCGGGTCGGTTGGAAGCTGAAATCGATGTACCGGTCCGTGTCCTCGCCAGCGAAACGGACCGGCGTGGTCCGGGCCGAGAACGGCACGCCGGTGGCGTAGACCTGGTCCAGGAGCTCGAAGAAACCCTGACCGGCCAGTTCCGGGAACACGTCGCGCACGCTGCGTCCAAGATAAGCGCGCGGACCCGCCGTCCGTACATAGGCGTCGTTGACGTAAGCGTACGTGTGGTCGGGTCCGGTCAGGACGCCGACGAAGCTGGGCATCTGCTGCAAGAGGTGGCGCTGACGCGCCTCGCTGGCCTGCAAAGCCATTTCCGCCTGCCGCCTTGCGGTTGCCGTCCGCGTGCGAACCCCCACCTCGCGGATGAACCTGAGTTCCTCCTCCATCCAGATGCGTGGCTCGCCCGTGCTGACGTATTGCAGCGCCACGAACTGTCCGCGCTCGAAGATCGGAGTGTTGACGAACGCCCGCGCGCTGCGCTCCTCCAGGGCCGCCGCGAACGTTTCCGTGCGCGAATCCGTGCGGGCGTCCTCGACGACGACCGTCTCGCCACGCTTAAGGTCGTCGATGTACGAGCCGAAGTCGCGGAACTGGAGCATCCCGGCCAGCGACTGAGCACCGTCGGTTGTCCAGTCGTGATCGACCGTGATGGTCTCCGCCACCGGATTGACCAGGCCGTAGCCGACCAACTGAACGCCCAGTGTCCGGCCCAGGATACCGCAGGCGACGTCCGTGAGCGCCGCAACGTCTTCCTGCTCGGCGAGCCGGTCTGTCAGGTCGAACAGTGCTGTGCGGAGCCTCTCCTCACGTTTGCGTAAGCTGATATCTGCGAACAGGACCGCCACCCGCTGCTGCTCGGGGTCTCCGGTACGGTATGCGTAGACCTCGAAGTGACGACCACCGAGGGCTTGCGCCGAATACTCGAAACGGGCCGGTCGTCCGGTACGAGCGATGCTGCCGTATCGGTCGAACCAGAATTGCTCATGGTCCGGGGCGAGGTTGCGCATCCACCGGCCGGTCACGTCGATCAGGCCCGTATGCTCCTCGAACGCGGAGTTGACCTCCAGGAACCGGTAGTCGGCCTGGCGGTTGGGCGCGTCGAAGGCGACCTCGATGATGCAAAAGCCGATATCGATGTCGTTGTAAAAATTCGCGGTGGCCTGGCTGCCCTGCTCGATGATGTGGGTGCTCATCGGGTCCCACCTGTCTCTGGCGTCGGTGCGTTCGTTCCACGCGTCGAGGGCGGCGCATCCGGACGACCCCCGTCCGGAGCCTTGGGGAGCCGGAGAGCGGTTCGGACGCAGTCGCCGTGCAAGGTCCGGTCGCGATTGTCAGCACGGTGCCGCGCCTTCTCCGCGAGAAGGCAGGACAATGTGTTGTGGCGCAAGTGCTTCCCGGGCATGCTCACGCCTAGCACGCGGCGATGGACACGCGTTTCCCTAAAAGAGCGCCAAGGTCGGACGTACCGTCGCGGCGATCATCGCTCGCATGCCGGAATCGAGGTTCCCTGGCAGTTTCATGATCGCCATGCAGTCAGGCGTTCCGGTGGCACGGAAATCCCGATCGCACGACGCGGAGAAGGCCCGCCTTCCTCCCTTGGAACTGGGCGGAATGGAGGTCGCTCCGCTCAATGTAATCCGACGGGCACCCGACCGAAGCGCGATCATCGTTCGGGTTGCAGCACTGCGCGTGCGGTGCCGAAGGCATCATTCCGGCGCAGCTTCACCGCTTCGGTCCGTTCCGGCCAACGGGAGTGCAAGAGGCCGCGATGACCCGGCTCAGGACTTGGCCGATTTGAGCGGCCGAGTACGGCTTGTGCAGGAGCTCAAAGCCGTGGCTGTCCTCGCGCGCCAGGACATGGCTGTAGCCCGAGGCCAGCACCACCGGCAGGGTGGGCATTCGGATGCGGAGCGCCTTAGCGAGCTCGATGCCCCCCATGCCTGGCATGACCACGTCGGAAAACACGGCCCGGAAGCCGGCGCCGTCGGCGCCCAGGCGTTCGAGCGCCTCCTCGGCGTTGACGACCCATTCCGGCGCGTAGCCAAGGTCCTCCAGGATCTGGGCGCAGAAGCGCCCGACCTCCAGGTTGTCCTCGACGAGCAGGACCGGTTGGCCCTGGCCGGAGGGCGTCGCCCCGGCGTCGGGGCCTGGGACCGGCATCTCGGCCGGCTCATCCGAGACCTCGGGGAGGTAGAGGGTGAAGGTCGTGCCCTGCCCGACCTCGCTGGACACGTCGACGTCGCCGCCGGACTGCTTGGCGAAGCCGAACACCTGTGAGAGCCCAAGCCCGGTGCCACGCCCGACGACCTTCGTCGTGAAGAACGGCTCGAAGATGCGTCCGAGGACGTCGGCGGGGATGCCCGCGCCGGTGTCAGTTAGGGAGACGGCCACGAACGGCCCGCGCGCGCCGCCATGGCCGCGGATCGACGGCATGGGCTGCCCGACGAGCACCCGCATCGTCAGCGTCCCGACGCCGTCCATGGCGTCGCGGGCATTTACCGCGGCGTTCACCACCGCCGTCTCGAACTGGTTGACGTCGGCGCGTACCAGTGCGGCTCCTTCGGGAGCCTCGACCCTCACGCGGATGCGGGCACCGGTGATGGTATCGAGCATGTCGGCGACGCTACGCAGGCGCTCGCCGACATCGAACACCTCGGGCTTGAGGGATTGCCGGCGCGCGAAGGCAAGAAGCTGCCCCGTGAGCTTGGCGGCCCGGTCGACCGTGTCCGAGACCGCATCCATGTACCGCTTGCGCCGGTCCTCGGGCAGGTCCGGGCGGCGCAGGAAGTCCACAGAGGACCTGATGATGGTCAGCAAATTGTTGAAATCGTGCGCGACGCCGCCGGTGAGCTGGCCCACGGCCTCCAGCTTCTGCGACTGACGCAGGTCGTGCTCCATCCGTTCGCGTTCGGCTGCCTCGGCGACGAGGCGAGCGTTCGCCTCAGCGAGCTCCGCCGTCCGCGCGGCGACCTGGGTCTCCAGCGAGGCCCCAGCCTGGCGCAACCGCTCGGCCTGGTCCTCCAGCTCGGCATGCAGCGCGACCACCCCGCGGTTGGTCTCGGCGAGCTCGCGGTTCAGGCGCTCCGCCTCTTCCTGGCGCTCGGCGAGCTCGGCGAGGCTGCGCAGTAGCTCGCGGTTCTGCTCCCGCAAGGCGACCAGCGGTTCCTCGGTCCGCGCCCGGGCGACATCCTCTGCCAGGCTCGCGAGCCTCTTTCCGGTGAAGGATATCGTGCCGTGCGGCAGCCGCTTGGCGAAGGTCACGAGCGTGCCCTTGCCGAGCTCGGTCTCGATCTCGAAGCGGTCCATCAGCCGGCGGGAGCCGGTGATGCCGATGCCGAGGCCCGTCGTCGAGCGATAGCGTCCCTGAAGGACGTCATCGAGGTGGGGGATCCCCGGCCCCTGGTCGCGGACGCGGACGACGAGGGACTGTCCGCCGCTTTCCTCGTCGAGGCCGTACTCGACCCGGCCGCCGCCGGCGTAGCCGTAGGCGTTGCGCGCGATCTCGGACACGGCCGTGGCGATGCGGGTCTGGTCCTGGACCTCGAAGCCGAGGCGCTCGGCCAGCCGGCGCACGCGCTGGCGCACCGTGATGATGTCGTCCTCGTGCTCGACCTGCGTGGCGAGGAGCGGCCACCTCATGCGGCGGTGTCCCGAACGACGAGGACGGTGGCGTCGTCGCGGACCCGGGCGAAGTCGCGGTAGATCACGCCCGCCACGAGCGCCGGATGCGCCCCGGCGATCCCCGGGAAGGCGTCGAGGGACCATCCGGTCGCGATGCCGTCCGAGCAGAGCACGAACAGATCGTCCTGCCGCATCGGGTACTCGAACTCCTGGATGCGTCGGGCCGCATGACCGGCCGTGCCCGCAAGGCTGACCGTTCGCTTGGTCGCCGTGCCAGAGACGACGGCTCCCATCACATTGCCGATGCCCGCGAGCGTGACGGTTTCTCGATCCCGCTCGTAGCGCGCGACGGAGACCGCCCCGCCTCGGGTGTGGGAGAGACCTGCATGGATGGCGGCGAGGATCGTGGCCGGCGGTCTGTCCTGATGGCGCCGGAAAATCTTGAGCGCCTCCTCGGACGCCATGGCCGCCTCCGGTCCATGGCCGAGGCCGTCCGCTACGATGGCCGTCCAGCCGTCAGCCCGCTCGCGCACCGCGTAGGCATCGCCGTTGGCCGTCTCGCCCTTCAGTGGCACCGTTACCGCACCGAAGGCCGGCAGTGCGTCCGAGGCGGCCGGCCGCACGCCGGACAGACGCGCCATCACCACGGTGCCCCCTCCCGCTCGGGAGGCTATGTCGAAGGCGTCGGACAGCCGCCGCACCGCGCCGAGGCCCTCGCCGGCGCTGCCGCCGGTGGAATGCCCGTCGCGCAGGGCAGATCCGATGTCCGAGACGCCGGATCCCTTGTCGACGGCGAGGATCTCGACCCCGGAGCCGGTGCCGTCCTCGTAGGTGCCGACGAGGATTTCGCCGGGCACGCCGTACTTGACGATGTTGGTGGCGAGCTCGGTCGCGACCAGGGCCACCCGGCCAGCCGCGGTCTCGTCGAAGCCGATGGACTGCGCGGCGGACACCGCCCGTCGTCGCGCCTCGGCAACCTGGCTCGCTTCCGTGACTGTGACCCGGTCCATGCCTACTTCCAGCGCGCGATGGTCACGCGGGTGCCTGAACCGGGCGTCGACTCGATGTGGAACTCGTTCGAGAGCCGCTTGGCTCCGCCGAGGCCGAGCCCCATGCCGCGGCCGGTGGTGAAGCGGTCTGTCATCGCCTGCTCGATGTCGGGTATGCCCGGTCCCTGGTCCTCAAAGGTCAGGCGCAAGCCCTTGCGTATCCCGGCCTGGACGATCTCCATGAGGACGTCGCCCCCGCCGCCGTAATCGAGGGTGTTGCGCGCGAGCTCGCTCGCCGCGGTGACGATCTTGGTCTGGTCGACGAGCCCTAGGCCGATCTCGATGGAGAGAGCGCGGACCCGCTGCCGCACGTGGACCACGTCGTCGCCGGAGCGGACCGACAAGGTCTCAGTCTTCGTGACGGTCACGGTCGCTCCCGTGTCCGTCGTCCTCCTCGGAAATGCGGGCCTGGATCAGCGCCATGCCCCGCTCGACGTTGAGGGCGGTCCTGATGCCGGTGAGCTCTAGGCCGAGCTCGACCAGGGTGATGGCCACCGCCGGGCGCATCCCGGCAACGACGGTCTCCGCGTCGAGGACGCGCGAGACCGCGGCGATGCTCACCAGCATGCGGCCGATGAAGGAATCGACGATTTCCAGCGCCGAGATTTCGAGCAGGACGCCGCGCGCGCCGGTGCGCGCGATCATCGCCGTGAGGTCCTCCTCCAGCGCGAGGGCGAGGCGGTCGTGCATGTCGACCTGGATGGTGACGATAAGCACGCCACCGAGCTTGAGGATCGGAATGCGGTCCATGGCGTCAGCCGCGTCCCTCGGTCGAAGCCTGCTGGCGTACCACCTTGCGGCCGGTCCGCCTCAAGGCGACGGCGAAGGCGTCGGCCAGGGTCGCCTTCGAGACGACGTTCAGCTCGACGCCGAGATGGACCATGGTCTGGGCGATCTGCGGCCGGATGCCGGAGACGATGCAGTCGGCGCCCATCAACCGCGCCGCCGCGACGGTCTTCAGAAGGTGCTGCGCCACCAGGGTATCGACGGTAGGGACGCCGGTGATGTCGATGATGGCGATCTCGGCCTCCTCGTCGACGATGGCCTGCAGCAGGTTCTCCATCACGACGCCGGTGCGGGCGCTGTCGAGGGTGCCGATCAGCGGCAGGGCGAGGATGCCGTCCCAGAGCCGGACGACCGGCGTCGAGAGCTCGGCGATCTCCTGGCCCTGGCGCCCGATCACCTCCTCGCGGCTGGCCAGGAACACCTCCATGGTCTGAAGGCCGAGCCGATCGAGGACCTTGCCGGCCGCCCAGATACCGGCCGCGAGGGACGTCGCGTCCGTGCCGGACGCGCGCTTCAGGGCCTCGAAGATCGGCTCCTTGAGCGAGAAGACGAAGTTGGCGGTGTCGGTGGGGGTGAAGCCTTGGATCGCCCGCGAGCGGGAGATATCGGCGAGGGTCTCGCGCAGCGGGACGAAACCAGCGCCATCGGCATCGAGCCCACCCGCCCCGAGCGCGTCCCGGAGCTGACCGAACACAGCCTTGGCCTGGGTCTTGAGCTCCGCCTCGCGGATGCGGCCACTCTGAAGGGAGGCCCCCTCCCGCAGGGCGGCGTTCCAGGCATCGAGGATGGCGGCCTCGTCCTTCGTGACGGTCTTGCTCAGGACCTCGGCGCCGTCCGTTGTCATCAGATCATCCTCGTCACCAGCGGAAGCCTTTAACCTGTCCGGGGCGGGCTCGATAGGCGGCAATGCCATATGCCGGGTCGGCGAAAAGTGTTGTCCCTAGTCAGTTAGTCGGGGTTGTCCATCGACGGGTTTTCCCGGTCCCGGCTATCCCGTGGCCTTCCTGCGTCGCCGGGGCTTCGAGGCAGCCCGGCGGAGGATGCGCGACAGCGCCTCGACCGAGTAGGGCTTCTGCAGCCGCTCGAAATGGTGGTCGCTCCCCTGGGTGTGCCGAGACCGTCGTGAGACGACATTCGAGAAACTCGATTTCCTAGGGCTCACCGGCCGCTGCTACACCTTGCTTGGGATGGCGCCGAACACATCCCCGGCGACGGGACACCCCTGCAGCGGCGGGTCGAGCGCACCTTCGACTGCAAGCAGGCTCCGCGCCGCCGCTCGCATGCCTGCGACCGGCGGCGAAGCCATGAAGCCTAACCTGAAGCGATGCCTGAACGGACCGTCAGGATCCCGTAGCGGTCGATGCGGCATGCACGGTGCCGGACACGGGCAGCCGGAACAGGAAGGTCGTCCCCCGGTCGACGGCGCTCCTGACTTCGAGCACGCCGCCCTGGCGCTCGACGAGGTCCCTGCACAGCAGCAGGCCCAGGCCGCTCCCGCGCTCGCCCGCCGTCCCGTTCGTCGTCGTCCGCCGGTCCAGCCTGAACAGGTCGTCCACCCTGCCAGGCGGCATGCCGACGCCGGTATCCGTGACGGAGATCTCGACCGCGTCGCCCTCACGCCGGGCGGCGACCGCGATGGTGCCGCCGGGCAGCGTGAACTTGATCGCGTTGCTGACGAGGTTGCGCAACACCGTGGCGAGCATGTCCCGCTGCGCACGCACCACCGTGCGGTCGCAGGACGCTTCCAAGCTCAGGCCCTTGTCCGAGGCGGCCTCGGCGGCTCCCTTCAGGACGTCTCCTGCCAGGGTGCCGAGGTCGACGTCGGTGAGGGTGACGGCCAGCGTGTCCATCTGCAGGCTCGCCCAGGAGAACAGGCTCTCAAGCAGGGCGTAGGCCTGTGTCGCCGCCTCGTGGATTCCCTTGGCTCGGCGCTCGATGGAGGCGGGGTCGCGCGCCGCGACGGCCTTCCCGAGCACTTCCGACAGGCCGAGCAGCGCCTGGAACGGGTTGCGCAGGTCGTGGGCGATGATCGAGAACAGCAGCGATTTCTGCCGGTTCAGCGTGTCGAGTTCGAGCGACTTCGCCTCCGCCTCGCGGCGGGCTTCGGCGAGTTCCGCCTGGAAGGCGCGCCGTGCCTCGGCGAAGCGGATCGCCCGCGCCAGGCCGGAAGGCGTGACCTCGGCCTTGTCGATGTAGTCCAGCGCGCCGGTCCGCATCAGCCGCGTCGCCAGGTCCGGGTCGGCCTCGCCGGTCAGCATCAGCACCGCCCGCGCCTCGCCCTCGGCCGCCAGCAGGGTCTTCAGGAGCGCGAACGTGTCGATGCCCGGCAGGCGATAGTCGAGCAGGATGCAGTCGAACGTTTCCTCGGAGGCGAGGCGCTCGCCATCCTCGCCTCCGGCCGCCTCCGTCAGGGTGTGGGCGAGGCCGGACTTGGCGAGCGCCCGCCGCACGGCCGCGCGGTCGACCGCGTCGTCGTCGATCAGCAGGATGCGGGTCGGGTTCGTCACGATGGGGACTATGCAGGAAACTCGACCACCTTCCAGTAGTGCTCCAGGAGCGCCACCGCTTCCATGAAGGTGTTGGCCGGGTCGCGCTTGACGATGTAGCCGGCGACGTTGTGGCCGTAGGCCCGCATCCGGTCCTCGTCGGCCTTCGACGTGGTGATCATGAACACCACCGCCGAACGCAGGTCGTGGTCGGCGCGGATCGCCTCCAGGAACTCGATGCCGTTCATGCGCGGCATGTTCAGGTCGAGCAGGATCAGGTGCGGCCTCGGCAGCTTGGCATGCCCGTTCTCGCCGCGCAGGATCTCCAGGGCTTCGACGCCGTCGCGGGCGACCGTGATCGGGTTGCCGATCTTGCTCTTCTTGAAGGCGCGCTTGAGCCCCTGAACGTCGACCTCGTCGTCGTCGACCAGCAGGATGTTAACCGTCGAGCCCATCTGCCTGTCCCTTCCGGCCGTCGCGCGGCCACGTGAAATGCACCGCCAAGCCGCGCCCGTCGGGCCCGTCGGAGAGCCAGACCTTGCCGCCCTGGCGGTCGACCAACTTGCGCACGATGGCCAGCCCCATGCCGCTGCCCTCGACCTCGTCGCGGGGCTTGAGCGTCTGGAACATGCCGAAGACACGCTCGCGGAACTGCTCGGGGATGCCCGGCCCGTCGTCGGTCACGACGAACTCGACCGCGTCCCCCGCAGGCTTGGCCTCGACCCGGATGTGCCCCTCGGCCGGCCGGTCGTGATGCTTGATGGCGTTGCCGATCAGGTTCTGCAAGGCCTGGGTCAGCGGGGCCCGGGCCGCCCGCAACGTCGGCAGGGAATCGTCCGCCGTGATCGCGAAGCCTTCGGGAGGGCTGACCAGGACGCCGAGTTCCTCGACGAGCGCCTTCGTGTCGACCGTGTCCATCGCCGTGTCGGCCCGTCCCGCCCTGGAATAGGCCAGGAGGTCGTCGAGCAGGCTGTCGAGCCGCCGCACCCGGCTCTTGAGCAACTCCATGTTGGTCTGGACGTCGCCGGTCAGCGAACCCTCCAGGTCCTCCTCGATCCAGCCGACGAGGTTCTCGATGCCGCGCAGCGGCGCCTTGAGGTCGTGCGAGGCGACGTAGGCGAACTGCTCCAGTTCCTCGTTGGATCGGCGCAGGTCGATGGCGTGGCGGGCGAGCCGGCGCTCCAGGCCCTTGCGCTCGGTGATATCGGTGTTGGTCCCGAACCAGCGCAGGATGGCCCCGTCCGGCCCGCGATGGGGTTGTGCCAGCGACAGGAACCAGCGGTACTCGCCGTCGGCGCCCCGGAGCGGGAAGGTGTCCTTCCACGGCTCGCCGGTCCGGAACGCCTCGCTGATACGCTCCACGACGCGCTCGACGTGATCGGGGTGGTGGACGTCACGCCAGCCCCAGCCAAACATCTGCTCGATGGTGGTGCCGGTGTAGTCGTACCATCTCTGGTTGTACCAGATGATGTCGCCGTTCGGCTCGGCGACCCAGGCCATCTGGGGCAGCGCGTCGGCGAGGGCACGGAAGTCGTCCGTGGTAAGGTTCGCGGCTCGCTCCACGCGGGGGCTCCCATTCTCGCAGACGAAGCTATGGCGATAGGCGCATACACCCCGGCCGAGGCTACGTCATCGATGCGTGGCGTCCCAAGAACAACACACCGCTTTCCCTTGGTGATCCCGCTATCGGACGAGCGCCCCCCGAGGGTAAGGACCGACGGGTAACGTGACCACCCGAGCGTTACCGATGACCCGTCGACAGCCGGGGGCGATCCAAAGGAGCGGACAACGTATCCGTGCCCGCACCCGACCCAACTCGGACGCTCGTGTCGGCGCGTCGCAACGTCCGTTCCTGCGGGGAAGTGGGCGGTATGAGGACCGCAGCCGGATCACGCATGTGTCACTTGTAAGACAGTGTGTGGACGCGTTACCGATCAAGCATGGCCGTGCGCGAAACCATCACCATCTCCGTGCCCCCGGAACTACGAACGTTCCTGCAAGGATGCGTCGCCACCGGACGCTACACGAGCATCAGTGAGGTCGTGCGGGCCGCCCTGCGCGAGTTCGAGCGCGCCGAGATGGGTAAGGCCCCGAGCGCGCAGCAAGCGATAGCGCAGCGGACCTCTCCCCCTCATGACCGAGCCTGATCCGATGTCAGGTCGCCGCGACTTCCTTGCCGGGGCGGGCGAGATGGCGACGCTGATGCGCGCCTACGATTGGACCACGACGCCGCTCGGCGAGCCCGAGGGTTGGCCCTCCGGCCTGCGCACGGCGGTGCGCCTGCTCCTCAACAGCCATCACCCCATGCACATCTTCTGGGGGCCCGACGCGACGTTCTTCTACAACGACGCCTTCGTGCCTTCGGCGGGACCGGAACGCCATTCTTCCGCGCTCGGCCGCCCGGCTTCGGAAAGCTGGGGCGAGATCTGGCCGGTGATCGCCTCCGAGGTCGCCAAGGTCCGCAACGGTGGCGGGCACACGTGGTACGAGGACCGGCACGTCCCGATCATGCGGCGAGGCCGTCTTGAAGATGCGTACTGGACCTACGGGTTCAGTCCCATCGATGATGACACTGCCCCCGGCGGCATCGGCGGGGTCATGTCGATCCTGAACGAGACCACCAAGCGTAAAGCGCTAGAGGACAGTCTCCGCGCCAGCGACCGGCGCCATCGCGACTTATTGCGACAGATGCCCGGCTTCGTCGCGGTTCTGACCGGTCCCACACACGTTTACGAATACGTCAACGACGCTTACGTGACGATAGCGGGTCAGCGCAGCTTCCTGGGTCATAGTGTACGCGAGGTGTTTCCTGACCTCGTAGGACAAGGCTTCTTCGAGTTGCTCGATGGGGTCTACAAGACCGGCGAGCCGTTCTTAGCCAGCGCTATCCCGATCCGCCTCGGCGGTGAGGACGAAGACCGCTTCATCGATCTCCTGTATCACCCGATTCGCAACGGCGACGGCGTGGTCACCGGGATCTTCGTCGGCGGCTACGATGTCACCGTCCAGAACCGCGCGACGGTCGCGTTGCACGAACTCAACGAGACACTCGAACAACGGGTAGCCGAGCGGTCGGCAGTGCTGTCAGAGACCGAGGACAGGCTGCGCCAGTCTCAGAAGATGGAGGCGATCGGCCAACTGACCGGCGGCGTCGCGCACGACTTCAACAACCTGCTGACGATCATCCGCTCGTCGGTAGACTTCCTGCGCCGTCCTGAGCTGCCGGAGGCGCGCAAGGTGCGCTACCTCGACGCCGTCTCCGAAACCGTTGACCGGGCCGCCAAGCTCACCGGCCAGCTCCTCGCCTTTGCACGCCGCCAGTCGCTCAAGCCCGAGATCTTCGATGTCGGCAGCAAGCTGCGCGGGATCGCGGACATGCTCGACACCGTGACCGGCGCGCGGGTGCATGTGACTGTGGACGTGCCTGACGAACCCTGCTTCGCGCGTGCCGATTTGAGCCAGTTCGAGACCGCGCTGGTCAACATGGCGGTCAACGCCCGTGACGCGATGGACGGTGAGGGCCGCCTGGCCCTGCGCCTCGCCTGCGGGAAGGAGATGCCACAGATCCGTGGGCATGCGGCGTCCCCGGCCGCCTTTGTGGTGCTGTCGGTCACCGATACCGGCAGCGGTATCGCGCCCGAACAGCTCGCCCGCATCTTCGAGCCATTCTTCACGACCAAGGAGGTTGGCAAGGGCACCGGCCTCGGCCTGTCCCAGGTGTTCGGGTTCGCCAAACAGTCCGGCGGCGACGTGAACGTGAGCAGCGTCCTCGGGGAGGGCACGACCTTCACGCTCTACCTGCCCGAGGAGACGATGGCACCGGCCAGCACGGCGAGTGGCGATGCCGATGTGCTCGGGTCCCCCGTAGGCGCAGGGCAGCGCGTGCTGGTGGTGGAGGACAACATCGAGGTCGGCCGGTTCTGCACCCAGATCCTACAGGACCTTGGTTACGTCACCGAGTGGGCCGCCAACGCCGAGGAGGCGCTCGATCGCCTCGGTGTGGACGGCGGCGGATTCGACGTGGTGTTCTCCGACGTGGTGATGCCCGGCATGGGCGGCGTCGCCCTGGCGGAAATCCTGCGGGAACGGCTTCCCGGCCTGCCGGTGGTGCTGGCATCCGGCTACAGCCACGTGCTCGCCCGCAGGGACGACCATGGGTTCGAGCTGCTGCACAAGCCCTACTCGGCCGAACAGCTCGCCCGCATTTTGCAACGGGTCGTCGTGAAACCTTCAGCTGCTTGTGTGCGTCTCCATGCTCGATGATTGACCGCTTTGTTCCGCCCCACCCAGTGTCCGACGCCGACCGCCTGGCGGCCCTCGATGCTTACGGAATCCTCGGTACAGCCCCGGAACGGACGTTCGACGGGATCGTGCTGTTGGCACGCCAGATTTGCGCCGCCCCCGCTGCGCTGATCAGCTTCGTGGCCGAGGACCACCAGTGGTTCAAGGCGCGCTCGGGGTTTGGCCCAGGCCAGACGCCGCTAAGCCAATCGGTGTGCGCGCATGCCTTGCACCAGGCTGATCTGTTGGTCATTCCCGACCTGACAGCCGACCCGCGCACGCGCAACAACGGCCTTGTGACAGGCAGACCGCACCTCCGGTTCTACGCAGGGGCACCACTGCGCACGCCGGAGGGCCTGACGCTGGGTACGCTGTGCGTGCTCGATACCTTCCCGCGCCCAAACGGGCTGCCCCAGGAGCAGGCCGAGGGCCTCCATGCGCTTGCCGCCCAGGTGATGGCGCAACTCGAACTGCGCCGCGAGCTAGCTGCGGCCAAGGCAGAGATCGCACGCCTAGTCGCCGCGTGATCTGGGTTACCAACGGTCATTGCAAAAGTGGCGCTGAACGTCGGTTTCTAGGTGGGGGGGCAACTACTGTTTCTCACTCCGGGCCGAGGTTGCCGGACGGCTGACGAATGGCTGCTTTGGAGTAACTCCGACTGCGCTTCTGGTGGCCGGGTTGGGTCGGTAGGAGATCGTCCGCTTTTTCCGCAGAGCTGCTCCGAAGCAGACCGGCGGCTTTCGGCCAGATTACGTCGTGCCAGGACGAAATCGTGCGCAATACCGGACGTTCGGCTTGGCGCCCAACCCGGTCATTCGGCCCACTCCGGCGCCTTCTCCGAAGCGGACGCTCCAGTAGCTGAGCGCATGAGACAACGGACCGGGAGCACTTGCCACGCTCATCGAGAAGCTCCAGGCCGAGAACGCTGCCTCCTGTCCCGCGCGGAGGCCGCCGAGGACCAGGCCGTGCGCGTTCAGGCGCGCCTCCACGAGGTCGAGAACCAACTCGACCGCTTCCACGCACTGGAGTTCTGGGACCGGGTCATGCAGGAGATCTTCAAGATCATACCCGCCGGCGGCGCCATGACCCCGGGCGAGATCCTGACCAAGCTCCGGCCCTGGACCATTCGCGGCGCCGCCTTCCACAAGGAGCCGCTCAAGCCCGTCACCGTCAAGGAGAAGATGGACGTGCGGGTCGGCTTCGGGCGCTACTTCGAGGCCCAGCCCGACGGGCGCTACGGCAGGCGCAGAGGACTCACGCCCCACGGAAAGCCAAGAGGCGCGGCCGATTATGGGGCCACCTTCGGCGGCCTCACCGCCGCAGCTCAGCGGGCGCGGGTCTGGGCCAGCCACCGCAGCGACGCCGCCAGGGCGGCGTGCGCCTCGTCGAGGATGGGATACACCGAGCTCGCGTTGATCTCGCAGAGAACATAGGTGCCCTCGCAGGCGGCGTTCCTCAACCCGAGCAGGAAGTCGGCGTCCCAGACGGCCGGCAGGTCGGCCGGCCCTAACCCGAGCCGTGCCGCCATCCCGGGTCTCCACTCCGCTTCCTCCAGACTGCGTAGCCACTTGAAGCGCGCCTCGTCCAGCCCGGAGTAAGGCGCGGCAGCGCCCACCCGCTGCGCTACCCCGGAGCTGTCAATCCTTGACGGCCCGGCGGGGGAGCGCGTAGGTCCAGCAATGTCCAGCACGCCGACGCGCAACATCTCCCTGACGACCGAGCTGGAGAGCTACATCCGCGCGCAGGTCGCGACCGGGCACTACTCGAACGCCAGCGAGGTCGTCCGCGCCGGGTTGCGCCTCTTGATGGAGCGCGACCGAGTCGTGCCACGCACCCGCGTTGCGACAGCGAAGCCGTCGTCCGCTCGATGAGCACCTCCGGGCTCGACCCGTCCGCCGCGCATGACTTCCAGGCCGACATTCTCGGCGTAGAGAGCATCGCCGCCGTCCCGACGATCCTGGACGTCGTCTGCCGCACTACCGGCATGGGCTTCGCCGCCGTGGCGCGCGTCACCGAGGACCGTTGGGTCGCCTGCAGCGTCAGCGACGACATCGCGTTCGGCCTCAAGGCCGGTGGCGAGCTGAAGGTCGAGACCACCATCTGCCACGAAATCCGGCAGGGCGGGAAGGCCGTGGTCATCAACCACGTCGGCGAGGACCCGACCTATCGCGGGCATCCCACGCCCGCGCTGTACGGCTTCCAGAGCTACATCTCGATGCCGATCGTGCTGCCGGACGGCATGTTCTTCGGCACGCTCTGCGCCATCGACCCCAAGCCGGCCAACCTGAACACGCCGGCCATAATTGGCATGTTCAAGATGTTCGCCGACCTGATCGGCTTCCACCTCGATGCCAACCAGCGTGTGGTGTCGAGCGGCGCGGCGCTGCGGCTCTACGCCAACATCGTGCAGTCGGACGCGGCGCCGATCTGCGCCTTCAACAAGGACTTCCGCCTGATTGCCTTCAACAAGGCCCACAACGACGAGTTTTTTCGGGTCAACGGCTTCCACACGAAGGTCGGCGACGTATTCCCGGACCTGTTCATCCCGGAACAGGCCGCCGTCATGCGCGCCAACATGAGCCGGGCGTTGACGGGCGAGGCGTACAAGGTTGAGGCGGTCTTCGGCCGTCCCGAGTTCGGGCAGCCCTGCTGGGAGATCACTTACACGCCCCTGCGCGACGAGACGGGCGCCATCATCGGGGCCTTCCACCAGGCGCACGACATCAGCGCGCGGCTCCTGGCCGAGGCCGAGCTTAGGGACGCCCAGGAAGCGTTGCGCCAGTCGCAGAAGCTAGAGGCAGTCGGACAGCTCACGGGCGGGGTCGCGCATGACTTCAACAACCTGCTGACCATCATCCGCTCGTCCATCGACTTCCTGCGCCGCCCGAATCTGCCGGAGGAACGACGCGCCCGCTACATGGACGCGGTCTCGGACACCGTCGACCGCGCTGCCAAGCTGACCGGCCAGCTCCTTGCCTTCGCCCGGCGGCAGACACTCAAGCCCGAGGTCTTCGAGGTCGGCGCACGGCTGCACGCGGTGGCCGACATGCTCGACACGGTCACCGGCGCCCGCATCCACGTGGTCACGGAGACGCCGGACGCGCCGTGCTTCGTGCGGGCTGACCTCAGCCAGTTCGAGACCGCGCTCGTGAACATGGCGGTCAACGCTCGCGACGCCATGGACGGCGAGGGCACGCTCACGCTGCGGCTGGTCTGCTCCGGGGCGATGCCGCCGATCCGAGGCCATGCGGGTGCGCCCGGTCGCTTCGCGGCCGTATCCCTTGCTGACACCGGCGGAGGCATCGCCCCGCAACAGCTCGTGCAGATCTTCGAGCCGTTCTTCACGACGAAGGCGGTCGGCAAGGGCACCGGCCTCGGCCTGTCTCAGGTGTTCGGCTTCGCCAAGCAGTCTGGCGGCGACGTCTCGGTCGAGAGCATGGTCGGGCAAGGCACTACCTTCACGCTCTACTTGCCGGAGATCGAGGCCGAGCCGAACCGGGAATCGGTCGCCAGGCAAGGAAGCGCGGATTTCCCGACCGGCGCCGGCGAAAGCGTGTTGGTGGTGGAGGACAACGTCGAGGTCGGTCGCTTCGCCACGCAGATCCTGGAGGATCTGGGCTACCGCACGACTTGGGCGACGAACGCCGAGGATGCGCTGGAGAAACTCGGGCCGGACGGCTCCGGGTTCGACGCGGTGTTCTCGGACGTGGTCATGCCGGGCATGGGTGGGATCCAGCTGGCCAAAACGCTCCGACTGCGTATGCCCGGGCTACCGGTGCTTCTGGCCTCGGGCTACAGCCATGTGCTGGCGCAGGAAGGGGCGCACGACTTCGAACTTCTGCATAAGCCGTACTCGGCGGACCAGCTCGGCCGTATCCTCCCCCGGCTTATCGCCAAGACCTGATCTTTCCGACAGCGGTCGGTGCCAAGGCGCTCGGCACGCCTCAGGCCTCCGGTGCAGGGGAAGCGCGCCCCGGCCGGTCGCGACCGTGCGGTGAAGACGAACCTTGTCGCGGTCCCGGGTCCGCCCGTGACCCGCACGGGATCGGGCGGCGTTAATCCCCCCGCGGCCGTGCGTCGGCTCTGTCCCCTGCGCCCCGACCCAACGACGGGATGGCAGACTGCAGATATAAGGCGGACAGCCACGTCCTGGTGCAGTTTGCAGTCGACATCCTCCATCGGGTCTCGTCACCGTGGTGGCGGCGGCTTTCCAAAGACGGGGCATCGAGGTGGACCATGCCGAACGCCCGGCATCGGCGTCGCGCGGGCGGTGACGACGCGATCTTAAAAGCTCCTCAATCTTCGGGCATCGCGCTACCATAACCTGCAAGCGCGCACGCGGTCCTCGGCGTTCGGGCGAGTACCGCGACCACGCGGCCCAACCCGGGTCACGGCGCGGGCGGCGGCCTCCGGATCATGTCCAAGCATATCGTCGCGCGCGCGAACCTCCTCGTCTTCGCGGTGCTCCTCGCCATCCTGGTCCTCGTCGGGGCCGTGACCTGGGAGCGGCTCAGCGCCTCACGGGAGGCCCGGGAGTGGTCGCAGCACAGCTACCGCGTGCTGGCCACCTTGAAGGATCTCGCCATTGCCCTCCGCGACGCCGAGACCGGCCAGCGCGGCTACGTCATCACCGGCAAAGACGAGTACCTCGTGCCCTACGAGGCCGCCCGCGACCATCTCGGGTTGCTCCAGGGCGAGTTGCTGAAGCTGACCGCCGACAACCCGGCGCAGCAGGAGCGCCTGCGCACCCTCGCCCCCCTGGTCCAGCGCAAGCTGGAGGAGCTCGGGCAGACCGTGCAGTTGCGGCGCGACGTCGGATTCGAGGCGGCCCAGCGCCTCGTGAACACGGATGCCGGTCGCGGCCTGACGAAAGAGGGTGAGATCACCCTCGCGTCCATGCTGGCCGACGAGGAGACGTTGCTCGCCCGCCGCCTGAGTGAGAACGACGACCGCGCCGCTTGGGTGCGGTGGATGACGCTTGCAGGCTCGGTGCTCGCGGTCCTGACCCTGCTCTGGGCCGCCCGTCTGCTCAACCAGGCGTGGTCGCACTCCTACCGGACCGAGGCCGAGCAGCGCACCCTGGCGCTGCGCCTGCGCACGACGCTCGACAGCCTCAGCCAGGGCGTCGCGGTGTTCGGACCCGACCGGGTGCTGACGAACTGGAACGAGTGCTTCCAGGTGCTGCTCGACCTGCCCAAGGCCATGACGCGGGCGGGCACGTCCTACGCGGCCTTCGTGGAGCATACGTCCGAACCCGGCCGGCCGGCGCTGGAGACGTGGGACCAGATCCGCCACGGCAGCCACAACCCGCGCGAGGCCGTGACTTACGAGCGCGAGCGCGCGGACGGGCACCACCTGGAGATCCGGCGCACCCCGATGCCGGACGGCGGCTTCGTCCTGACCATCTCGGACATGACCAAGCGCGCCCAGGCCGAGGGCGTCCTGCGCGAGGCGCAGAAGATGCAGGCCATCGGTCAGTTGACCGGCGGCATCGCGCACGACTTCAACAACCTGCTGCAGGTGATCCTCGGGAACCTGGAATTCGTGCGAACCAAGGTGGCGGACGACGCCCGGCTACAGCAGCGCATAGAGCGTGCGGCCTGGGCGGCCCAGCGCGGCGCGGCGCTCACCGGCCAGCTCCTCGCCTTCGCGCGCAAGCAGCCGCTGGCGCCGGCCGCCATCGACCTCGCTGCGACGATGCCGGACTTGATCCCGCTGCTGCGGCGGACGCTCGGCGAGCATATCGAGGTGCGCTACGTCGAGACCGCCGGCCTATGGCCGGCGATGGCCGATCCGGCGCAGATGGAGAGCGCCGTCCTGAACCTCGCCCTAAACGCCCGCGACGCCATGCCCGGCGGCGGGCGGCTCACCATCGAGCTCGGCAACAAGGTTCTGGACGAGGCCTACGCCCGCGAACACGCCGAGGTCACTCCCGGCGACTACGCCATGGTCGCGGTCTCCGATACCGGCCACGGCATGACGCCGGAGGTCGTCGCCCGAGTGTTCGAGCCATTCTTCACGACCAAGCCCGACGGCAAGGGCACGGGGCTAGGCCTCGCCATGGTGTTCGGCTTCGTCAAGCAATCGGGCGGGCACGTGAAGATCTACTCCGAGCCCGGCGAGGGCACGACCGTGAAGATTTACCTCCCGCGCGCGGTCAGGGCGGCTGTCGCAAGCCAGCGGATCACCGCACCGTTGGAGTTGCCGCGCGGCTCGGCGACGATTCTCGTCGTGGAGGACGAGGCAGCGGTGCGCGAGATCGCCTGCGCGATCCTGGCCGACCTCGGCTACCGGGTGTTGGAGGCCGCCGACGGCGACGAGGCCCTGCGGGTGTTTGGGGCGAACACCCTCGCCATCGACCTGCTGCTCACCGACGTCGTGCTGCCCGGCAAGGTCCGGGGGCGTGAGCTCGCGGAGCGGATCACCGCCATCCGCCCTGAGATCCCGGTGGTGTTCATGTCGGGCTACACCGAGAATTCCATC
Organism: Methylobacterium oryzae; assembly: GCF_021398735.1. Classification (NCBI taxonomy): domain Bacteria; kingdom Pseudomonadati; phylum Pseudomonadota; class Alphaproteobacteria; order Hyphomicrobiales; family Methylobacteriaceae; genus Methylobacterium; species Methylobacterium oryzae. The sequence continues at coordinate 2,173,267 of NZ_CP090349.1, read as the reverse complement.
GTCCATCACGGGCGGCTCGATGACGGCGTCCACCTGATCGGCAAGCCGTTCAAGCGCGAGCAGCTCGCGCGCAAGGTCGCGGAGGTTCTCGGCGGCCCCGCCAAGACCGTCGAGGCCAACGTGGTCGAACTCCGCCCGCGCACGTCGTAGCGCCAGACATCGCAGAAGCCATCGGGCACGCGTTGACGCTCGCCGTCGGCGTCAATGCCTGGCGGACGGTCACCTCGTGACCTCAGCGGCTCGCAACCTATGTTGTTCCGATGAACACCGATGAGACCGACCTGCAAATGGTACGGCGGCATGTTCGGCAGAGAGCCGGGCACGTCGCCAACCAACGTGCGCTCATCGCTGGGCTCAAGGAACGCGCTCTGCCGACGGGAGAGGCCGAGGTGCTCCTGGCCAGCTTCGAGGACCTTCAGAATGAGCACGAGGCCCACCTTGCCAGGGCTGAGGCGAAGCTGCCGCCCAGGTAGTGTGTGGCCGTTGCCCCGCGGTACCCAAGATCGAATCTTACCCGCTGATGTTCGGTCCCGCTGTGTGGTGGTACGATTGGTGCCGCATGGAGGGACGCGCTATGGGACAGGTTCTCCACGGCAGCGCCACGACGACTGAGACGGTCCGTCGGGCAATCCAAGCTCGTCAAGAGAGCGTGAGGGCCGCCGCCAAGCGCTACGGCATCAGCGCCACGACGGTGCAGAAGTGGCGCTCACGCCAGACCAGCACCGATGCGCGAATGGGACCGAAGGAGCCCCGCTCCAGCGTGCTTAGCCTGGAGGACGAGGCGGTGATCGTCGCCTTCCGGCGGCATACCCTGCTGCCGCTCGACGACTGCCTCTACGCGCTGCAGCCGAGCCTGCCGCATCTGACCCGCTCGTCGCTGCATCGCTGCCTGCAGCGTCACAGCATCAGCCGCCTGCCGGACGTCGATGGCGACAAGCCAAAGCGGTCCCGCTTCAAAGCCTATCCGATCGGCTACTTCCACATCGACATCGCGCAGGTCAGCACCGAACAGGGCAAGCTACACCTGTTCGTGGCCATCGACCGCACCAGCAAGTTTGCATTCGTTCAACTGCACGAGAAGGCGACGCAACGGATCGCGGCAGCCTTTCTACACGATCTAGTGGCCGCCGTGCCGTACATAATCCACACGGTGCTGACGGATAATGGCATCCAGTTCGCCGACAATCATCCGGTAGACGAGGAGGCTGAGGCCAAGGCGGCCGCCTACTGGGCGACCCAGGATCGGCCGCGCATCTACCGCTGGCACTCGTTCGATTGGGCGTGCGAGCAGACGAAGATCGAGCATCGCCTGACCAAGCCGCGCTGCCCGTGGACAAACGGTCAAGTCGAGCGGATGAACCGCACCATCAAGGACGCCACGGTCAAGCGCTACCATTATGCCAGCCACGACGAGCTCCGGCAGCACCTGCAGCTGTTCGTGGATGCCTACAACTACGGTCGCCGGCTCAAGACCCTACGCGGCCTCACCCCCTACGAGTTCATCTGCCAGACCTGGACGAAAGAGCCTGAACGCTTCAGGCTCGATCCGTCACACCACATGCCGGGACCGAACACGTGCCGGGCATGTCGATGTCGGTGAACAGGGCGTCGATGCCGGGCTCGTCCCTTAGGACCTCCAGCGCAGCGTCGGCGGTCTCCGCCTCGATCACCTCGAAGCCGGCATCCTCAAGCATGTCCCGCGCGACCAAGCGCACGAAACCTTCGTCCTCGACGACGAGCACGACCGGTTGGATTGTCGGAGACTTTGCCGTCATCGGGGGAGCTAACTGCACCTGGGGAAAGCTTCCAACATTCAACCTGGGATAAGGTTTCAGCTTCGCAGTTGATGCCTGGGCGTGGCTCCGCACCCGGGAAGCATGCCGCATCCGCAACGTGGGGATGCCGGCCAGGCGTCGGGTGCCACGCTCGGTCGGCCTTGTCGATGCGGCGCATCGGTGCGAGCCGTCACCGACGAGGGAGCCAGGGATGTATCCCGGGCTTCTGCCGTCCCCGGCCTTCGTAATGGGTGGTAGGCGTGACCGTTTCCTGGGCCACGACTTGCCGCTGACCTGTGACACGGATCCAGGTAAATGTCGGGTCAGGCTGAGACCGGGGTCAAGTGGCTGGAGGGCGTCGACCATGAGGCACGGGTAAGGCTCGGAGATGCCGGCCTCCTGCGATCAGTGCGGCGAGCTCATCCCCCGCCCGGGACCTCATCCGTGTGCACGGTGAACCCGGCGAGTGGGGCCGGTCCGAAGCTCGTCGTGATCGCGCAGTCCGTCGCGTCCCGACCGTAGGCCATGACGATGCGGCCGATCCGAGGGCGGTTGTGCCGCGCATCGAACGTGTACCAGCGCGGTCCGGTTGGTCCGTCCAGGTACACCTCGAACCAGGCGGAGAAATCCATCGGCGCCGGGTCCTTGGGCACGCCTATGTCGCCGAGGTAGCCGGTGGCGTAGCGGGCCGGTATGTTCATGCATCGGCACAGCGTGATGGCGAGATGGGCGAAGTCCCGGCAGACGCCGACCTGCTGGCCGTGGCCGTCGAACGCGCTGCGGGTTGCGTCGGCCTGCATGTAGTCGAAGCGCAGCCGGCTGTTCGCGTAGTCGACGACGGCCTGCACGCGAGCCCAGCCCTCCGGCGTAGCCCCGAATAGATTCCACGCTGTCTGGGAGAGCTTGTCGGTGTCGCAGTAGCGCGAGCCGAGCAGGAACCGCAGCGCCTCGTCCGGGAGGTCGTGAATCGGGATCTGTCGAGCGTCGGGGGCGTGCTCGTCCGGCCGGCCATGGTCTTCGATCTCGAAGTCCGCCGACATGGTGATGCGCCCGCCCGGCACGAGGATGCGGGTGGCGACATTTCCGAATGGGTCACGGAACTGTCTCGCCGCGACCGGCGGGTCGAACGCGATGACCTCGCGGCTGCGCAGGTCGGGTTGCCGCTCCGGGCGCACATTGAGCAGCAGGACCATCGGCGTCGGGCCGAACGTGTCGAGGGCGACGGTGTAGCCGCAGCGGATGAGCATGGGGTGGCCTCTGCCTGACGGCTTACCCAGGCAAGAGGCTCACCAAGCGACCGTTCTCAGCCGGCAGTTGGCGGTTCGACCCGACCGGGATGGCTCCGGAACGACAAGTATTCCGGGGCGAAACGCGTGCGGCGGCGTTGTCAGCCCGGGTGCCGCGCATGTCGGTGCTGCGTCGAGGAGTACACGTCGCATGCCGACCGAGGAAGCTGCAGTCCCGCGTCCGCCCGCCCAGGTCCCGCCCCCGCTGGTGCCGGGCCTGCGTGGCCTGCTCACGCTCGCCGTCGGCGTCGTGCTCGTGGCGGCCCTGTACTTCGGACGCGACGTGTTCATCCCCCTCGTCCTGGCCGTGTTGCTCAGCTTCGTCCTGGGACCGGTGGTCAGCCTGCTGCGGAGGATCAAGCTCGGGCGGGTGCCGTCCGTCATCGTCGCCGTCTTGCTCGCGCTGGGCGTCATCGGCGGCTTCGGCGCGATCATCGGCACGCAGGTGGCTGGGCTCGCCGGCAACCTGCCGCAGTAGCAGGTCACCGTGCAGAAGAAGTTCGCCGGCCTGCAGCAGGGTTGGCTCGGCGAGGCCAATCGGGTCATCTAGAAGTTCAGCCATCAGGTCCACGACGTGACCCAGAAGGCCGACGCCGCCGGCACCTCGGCGGCGATGGGACCGGCAGGCGACACGCCCAAGGCGCAGTTGGTCAAGGTTGAGGAGCCCGAGGTCTCGCCGTTGACGCTCGCCCACAACATCCTCGGCCCTGTGGTCGAACCACTGACCACGGTCGGCATCGTGCTGGTGGTGGTGGTGTTCCTGCTGCTGCAGCGGGAGGACCTGCGTAACCGCATGATCCGCCTGTTCGGGTCGAGCGACCTGCACCGCACGACCGTGGCCATGGACGACGCGGCCGGCCGGCTCGGCACCTACTTTCTCGCCCAACTCGGCATGAACGCCACCTTCGGGGTCATCGTCGGCGTCGGGTTGTGGCTCATCGGCGTGCCCAATCCGCTGTTGTGGGGCGTGTTCTCGGCGCTGATGCGCTTCGTGCCCTACATCGGCGCCTTCATCTCCGGCATCTTTCCCGTGGCGCTCGCGGCGGCGGTCGACCCGGGCTGGTCGATGGTCATCGCGACCGCCGCCTTATTCCTCATCGCCGAGCCGGTGTTCGGGCAGGTGGTCGAGCCGCTGCTCTACGGCCACTCCACCGGGCTCTCGCCCTTCGCGGTGATCGTCTCGACGCTGTTCTGGGGCTTCCTGTGGGGCCCCATCGGGCTGATCCTGGCCACGCCCTTCACGGTCTGCCTGGTCGTGCTCGGCCGGCATGTCGACAGCCTTGAGTTCCTCGACATCATGCTCGGCGACCGGCCGCCTCTGACCCCGGTAGAGAACTTCTACCAGCGGATGCTCGCCGGTGACCCGGACGAGGCGCGCGACCTCGGCGAGACGATGCTCAAGGACCGCTCGCTGTCGTCCTACTACGATGAGGTCGCCCTCAAGGGTTTGCAGCTCGCCGCCAACGACTATGCCCGCGGGGTCGTCACGCCGGCGCAGTTGGAAAACATCCGGGCGTCGGCCCGGTCCCTGGTCGAGGATTTCGAGGACAGGGCGGACGCCGAGCCCAACGGTGGCGACAAGGCGATCCACCCCAGGGAGACCCTGACGCTTGCCGAACGGGCTCATCCGAAGAACGAGGCCGTGCCTAGGCAGGCTCCGCCGCGTGAGGCTCTCCCGGAAGCGTGGCGCGGGGAGGCGCCCGTCCTGTGCGTGGCCGGGCGAGGTCCATTGGACGAGGCATCTTCGGCGATGCTTGCCCAGTTGCTGCGTAAGCACGGGCTCGGAGCCCGGGTGGCCGGCTACGAGGCCGTCTCGCGAGACCGCATCCGCGACCTCGACCTTACGGGCGTGGCGATGGTGTGCATCTCGTACCTCGACATCACCGGCAACCCGGCACACCTGCGCTACCTTCTGGAACGGCTGAAACGGCGTGCACCGGATATGCCGGTGTTGGTCGGTCTTTGGCCTGTGGGCGAGAAGGTGCTCAGCGACGCCGCCGTGGGACGGGAGGTCGGTGCAGATGTCTATGTGTCCTCGCTGCGGGACGCGGTGGAGGCCTGCCTCAAGTCGGCGACCCCGCAAACGGGCCCCTCGCGTGTGGCCGCCTGAACGTTAACGAAACGTTCTCACGGACATGGATGTCACCACGCATCCGCAACGTCATTCCGGTTCAAGGCGGGCAGCGCCCTACCGCCGCAACAAAGGCGGCTTGGATCGGGTTGGCCTCAGCATCCGGATTGCCTGCGGTCCGGAACCCACCTTCCGACAGACATGAACCGGACCCCGCATGAGCCTCGCTTCCGCCCTCGGGCTGACCTCTGCCAAGAAGGTCCGCTACGCCTTCGTCGCGCTGGGCGACATCACCCAGGAAGCCATGCTGCCTGGGGTGGCCCATACCGGCAACTCGGAGGTGGTCGCGTTCGTCACGGGCGACCCGGAGAAGGCGCACGGCGTCGGTAAGCAGTACGGCGTCACCGACAGCTACGGCTACGAGCGTTTCGACGAACTCCTGGCCTCAGGCAAGATCGACGCGATCTACCTCGCCACCCCAAACTGGCGCCATGCAGAGTTCGCCATCCCCGCTCTGAAGGCCGGCATCCATGTACTGGTGGAGAAGCCGCTGGAGGTCTCCACCGAGAAGTGCCGCGAGATCCTGGAGGCGGCCAAGGGCTCCTCGGCCAAGCTGATGGTGGCCTACCGGCTGCACTTCGAACCCGCGACGCTCGCCACCATCGACCTGGTCCGGTCGGGCCAGCTAGGCGAGCTCCTGACCTTCACCTCGACATTCACTCAGATGGTCTCGCCCGAAAACCACCGGGCCAGGAACGGCGTCGGGGCAGGGCCGATCTTCGACATGGGCCCATACCCATTGAACGCCGCTCGCTACGTGTTCGGCGACGAGCCGAGCGAGGTGGTCTCGGCCGTCGGCGTGCGCCACCCGGAGGCCGGCCTCGGCGACTTCGACGACACCGTGGCGGTGACGCTGCGCTTCCCGGGTAACCGGCTCGCGCAGTTCGTGCTGTCCTACTACGGCAACGCGCTCGACACATACGCGGTGGTGGGCACGAAGGGCAGCGTCGAGATGAACCCCGGCTACATGTACGGCAAGCCGCTGGAGCACACCGTCACGCTGGGCGAGAGCAAACGCCACGAGAGATTCGAGAACACCGACCATTTCGGTGGCGAGCTGCACTACTTCTCCGATTGCATCCTGAACGACAAGGATCCTGAGCCGGACGCCGAAGAGGGATATGCGGACGTACGCGTGCTCGAAGGGATCGTGCAGGCAATCCAGACCGGCGCTGCCGTGAAGCTGGAGCCGTTCACGCGCACCAAGCGGATCGACACGAAGGCCCAGGCGGAGACCTTACGCGCGCAGAAGTCACCCGAGCTCGTCAACACCTCGAACCCTGGCAAGGGCAAAGAGAAAATCCCGAAGAACTAGTGGTCGAAACCTGACGGTTGAGTCCGTCTCGGGTTTCGGTTTGGGCTGTGTCCTGCGAGTCTGGCGGGATGCGCAGCGGCATCTCCTTCACGCTTCCCGCCTCGGTTCGCCTTCGGCTCGAAGTCCTCGTGGCTGACCGGAACACGCCCCAGAAGCATGTCTGGCGCGCTCGCATCGTGCTGCTGAGCTCCGATGGTCTGGGTACTCATGCGATCATGCGTGAGGCGGGCGTGTCCAAGACCGCGGTCTGGCGCTGGCAGGAGCGCTTCGCACAGGAGGGCCTCGATGGACTCCTTCGCAACAAGACACGGCCAGCCCGCATCCCGCCCCTCGGCCCGGAGGTGGCGGCGCGCGTGGTGGCCCTGACCCAGGCTAATCCGCCCGGTGAGACCACGCATTGGACCGCGGCTGCCATGGCCCAGGCCGCATCCATCAGCGTCTCGTCGGTGCAGCGGATCTGGCGCGGGCACGGCCTGCAGCCACATCGGGTGCGACAGTTCAAGCTTTCTACCGACCCAGCCTTCGCCGCCAAACTGCGCGATGTGGTCGGGCTCTACGTCGATCCACCGGCTCATGCCGTGGTGCTCTCCGTCGATGAGAAGTCGCAGATCCAGGCGCTCATCCGAACGCAGGACCCGTTGCCGATGAAGCCGGGTCAGCCCACGACGACTCCGCCGTGTGCGCACGCAAGACTACGCTGCTGACCCGCGAGGGCTGGCGCGTGACCACGGCCGAGAACGGCGGAGCGGGCCTCGAAGCGGTCTCCGCTGGCAAGCCCGGGCTCGTGCTGCTCGACTTGATGATGCCCGAGCTGGACGGCTTCGGCTTCCTGAGGGAGCTTCGGGCGCGGTCGGACTGGCGCGACATCCCGGTCGTCGTGTTGACCGCCAAGGACGTGACGGCGGCTCGGCGGCAAGGCCGACCGAATCCTGCGGAAGGGCAGCCACAGCATGGCGGACCTCACCGCTACCCTGCGCGCTCTCATGGGAGCGGCCCCGCACGCGGATGATGATGAGAGGCAACCCGACGCGACCGTCAGACCGCCGCGCGCGATTCCATCCGCCTGTGGCCGCAATCGAGCCCGCGGCCGCGGCTCGGTTTGGAGTGAAGCGTGGGCTGGCGTCGGTCAGATAGCCAGGGCGCTTCGTCCTTTCCGCCCGCAATCCCTTCGCGCGCGCAGGCCGCCCACGGGCGGCGTTCGAGCGGCATCCGGACATGCACCCGCAGGCCGTCGGCGGCCAAGGCGACTTCGACGGCGGCCGCCGTCTGCGCAGCCAGGATCTTGTTGAGCAGCCGGGAGCCGAAACCTTCGCGGGTCGGCAGCGCCGGCGGTGGACCGTCATGCTCGTCCCAGGTCCAGGACAGGCACCGACCTGCCGCTCCGTCCTCGACCGCCCAGGTCACCGCGACCCGTCCGCTCGGATGTGCCAGCGCCCCGTGGCGGAGCGCGTTCGTGGTCAGCTCGTGCAACGCCATGCTCACCGGGACCGCGAGCTCCGAGAGAAGCTTCACGCCCGGCCCCCGAAGCGCGATACGGCCATCCTCTCGATCGCGATCGAGCTCGGCCCGCAGCAGGTCCTCGAAAGAGGCGACCTGTTGCCTGGTCCTGGGTGATCAGCGCGTGCGTCCGTGCGAGCGACATGATCCGCCCGAGAAGGCGCGACCGAATTCCGGCAGGGAGACGGCCGAGCGCAGGGTTGCGTTCAAGACCGCCTGCACGGTGGCGAGCGTGTTCTTCACCCGATGGTGGAGCTCGCGTACCATCAGCGCCTGCTGGTGCTCGTAGGCGCGGCGCTCGGTGACGTCGCGCTGGACCGAGACTCAATGAATGATGCGCCCCTGCGCGTTCCTGACCGGCGTGATAAGCCACTCGACGGTGTAGGCCGATCCGTCCTTCCGGTAGTTGAGCGCCTCGCCCTGGAAGGCTTCCCCGGCTGACAACGCGGCGCCGATCCGGTCCAGCGTGGCGCGGTCGGTCTGCGGGCCTCGCAGGAAGCGGGGGCTGCGTCCGGTCACATCGTGGGCCGTGTAGCCGGTCAGGCGCGTGAAGGCCGGGTTGGCGAAGACGATGCTCGGTCCGGGCTCGTCGAGGTCGGCCGTGGTGATGAGGATGGCTTCGCTCGTCGCCTCGATCGCGGCCCTTAGCAACCGCAGGTCGCCCGCCCCGGGCTCGTTCTCGTCTGGACCCGGTACTCGATCATCTCCCCTGAGCGCCGTGTGGCGCGTCGCGCCTTGCGTCCAGGACGACGACGGCCCCGGGGACCCTATCGATGGTACAACCGTGGACGGTCCGGTAAGGTGCCGTCACGGCGATTGTGTCGCGGGGAAGGCGCCTGCCGCCGGGGATGCCATCTGCGTCGCTTCCGACATTCCCGTCGTCGCGCCCGGCGTGGTCCGGCTCACGCCGACACGGGCGGGACGCGCTCAGCGGCTGTTTCTGCAGAGCTTGCGGGTGATTACGAGGATCCTATCCGGCGCGTCGTTCGGCCCGCAGGTGCCGTATGTGCCGTCGAACTCAGGATCGGGCCGCCTGCCGGCAGGCCGTCGGCGACCTCCGGGTTCCCGGGCGGATCGCCGGCCCGTGCCACCGCACCGTTCGCGCAGACCGGCGCCGCGTCCGCGTAGTCGGCGGGACAAAAGCAGTACTCTGCGGCTCCGTTCCGGCGTATCCTGGTGAGAACAGCCATGCGGCATCAGCCACTTACCTGCTGCTAGTCACCAAATCCCGTCCTATGACGGGGATTTTTGTCTTAAATTCGACGTAAGGATCATCGATCGCCCTTCGCCGTTGTGATCCAATGCAAGATGCGCTGATCCGCAAGCTTGAGAGTTTCGAGGACCTCACCGACGCGGATCGCGCGGCTCTGCGGGCGTTCGCCCCGCGGGTGCGGCAGGTGGGCGCGCGGACGGACCTGATCCAGGAAGGCGACGTCCCCGGCAACGTGCATCTCATCCTCGACGGCTTTGCCTGCCGCTACAAGGTCCTGCAGGACGGCCAGCGCCAGATCATGGCCTTCTTCGTGCCCGGCGACTTCTGCGACCTGAACGTGTTCATCCTCGACCAGATGGATCACACCATCGGCACGATCTCGCCCTGCCACGTGGTCGAGATCCCCCGGCACGCCATCGAGGAGATCACGGCGCACCACCCGCAGGTGACACGGGCCTTGATGTGGTGCGCCCTCGTGGATGAGGCCGTGCTGCGCGAGTGGCTGGTCAACATCGGCAGCCGTCAGGCCGACCAGCGGATCGCGCACCTGTTCTGCGAGCTGTTGCTGCGCCTGGACGCGGTGGGACGCGTCACCGACAACAGCTACGCGTTCCCGTTCACCCAGACCGATGTCGCCGACACGATGGGCCTGTCGGACGTGCAGGTCAGCCGCACGCTGCGGGAGTTGCGCGGGCTTCAACTTATCACGCTGAAGCACCGGATCCTGACAATCCTGGACGTGGATCAGCTCAAAGCGTACTGTGGGTTCAATCCCAATTACCTCCACCTCAGGAACGCGCGTTGGAGTAGCCGCCGGCAGGTGCCGTGGCTGAGTAGCGTCCAGGGCGGGTAGAGTTGGCGGACCAGGACAACGTCGAGCCCCTGGTCGTCCTCCAATCCATTTCCGTCGATACGCGCAGCCCGGATCAGGCCGGCATGCTGGTGCTGGTCAACGGGCTGCTCGTGGCGGTTCTGGTCCGCCTTGATGCGTCCTGGCACACGCGTCCTGGGGCTTGGCACATGGAAGCCGGGCTGGGGCGGCTGGCGGGTGTGCGCGCCCCCGTGTTCGACACCCTTCAAGATGCAACGCGCTGGATCCGGCGGCGCCTGCGCGGATCGCACGGCGAGACCTGACAGGTTCGCGACTGGCCGTCGCCGCACGGAACCAGCCCGTCTTGCCGAAGACCGATAGGCTGGGAGCCCGATCCGCGACGAGTTGCACGCCTCTCCGATCGCCCGTTCCCGTCATGGCTGTGGGGTGATCCGCAGGCGATGGTGCCGCCTCCCGCGCGTCGCGGTCGTCAACGTCCCGGGCGCACGGCCGTCGGCCGGCGATCCGACAGTCCGAAACGTGCCGCCGCGCGCTGCCGCAGGCTTCTGACCGCGAGTGCCTGGACACCGGCGCCGGCAACTCAGACGCGACGGCAGCGTGATGTGCCCAGCCAGAAGACGCCAAGTCGAAGAAGAGACAACATTTGATGGATTTTGTGATCATTCCATCCAAAAGAAACATAAATAAGTCGATTTGCTCGGCCTTGATGATTTAATGTTTATCATCGGAACATTCGACTGGGCGACACCATTGAACAATCGCACCCGGCTCGATGCTGGCACCCAGCCGCCTGCTCGGATGGCGACCGGGACGTTACATCGGGCCGCGGGCGATGCGGTTCCGTCGAGCGCCCAAGCCTGTGACCTGATCGAGCAGTCATCGGTACGATCGGCCAAACCATCCCGGCGGCGCCGCGCTCGCACCTCGGCGGCCAGCTTCGCACGGCGTGGAGACCTAGCCTCCATCGGCGCTGCCCCGGCGCCGGAACCCTGACGCACGCGTCGAACCGGAGCCGCCCATGTCTGTCCTCGCCTGGATCGTCCTCGGCCTGATCGCTGGCTTCATCGCGAGCCGGATCGTCAACAACACCGGCCAGGGCGTGCTCGTCGATGTCCTGCTCGGCGTGGTCGGCGCCGTGGTCGGCGGCTTCCTGTTCGAGCAGTTCGGCCAACCCGGCGTCTCGGGCCTCAACCTCTACAGCCTGCTCGTCGCGGTCGTCGGGGCCGTCGTCGTGCTGTGGCTCTACCACGCCCTCGCGGGACGCGGTCGGATCGTCTGATCCGGTCCGGCTGCCCCGTTCCTCTACAACGCGCAATTCTCGGAGACTCACCATGGCTACCGTCACCGATAACACCCTTGCCGCGACAGGCCGCCCCATCCCGGACCGGACCGGGCTCGACCGCGACCTGTCGCAGGGCAGCACGGTCACGCCGGCCGAGGACATGCGCACGATGATGCTGCACTCGGTTTCCTGGGGCGCGGTCCTCGCCGGCGCGACGGTCGGGCTGATCTCCCAGGTCATCCTGAACATGCTCGGCCTCGGCATCGGCCTGTCGACGGTGGATCCTCTGGGCGACGGCACCCCGGCGGCGAGCTCGATCGGCATCGGTGCGGGTCTCTGGTTCGTCGTCTCCGGGGTGCTCGCCGCGGTGGCGGGCGGCGCCCTGGCCGGCCGGCTCTCGGGCAAGCCGTCGACCGCGACCGCCGGCTACCACGGTCTCCTCGCCTGGGCGGTCTCGACCCTCGTGGTCCTGTACATGCTGTCGTCGGCGGCGAGCGGCCTCGTGGGCGGTGCCCTCGGCACGGCCTCGTCGGCCATCGGCGGGATGGGCAACGCCGCGGGCGGGTCCGTCTCCACCCTTGCGCAGGCGGCCGCTCCGTCGTTGACCAAGGTCACCGACCCGTTCTCGGGGATCGAGGCCAACGTCCGAAGCAATACAGGCTCCGATCCGGCGGCCCTGAAGGACACAGCGGTGACCGCCATGCGCGCCGCCGTCTCGGGTGACGGCGCCCAGCAGGCCGCCGCGCAGGAGAAGGCGGCCGTCGCCCTCGCTAAGGCGCAGAACATCCCGGTCGAGCAGGCCCGGACGCAGGTTGGCCAGTACACGCAGCAGTTCAAGGAGACCCTCGCCTCGGCCAAGGAGCAGTCGAAGCAGGTTGCCGACGCTACGGCGCGCCGGGTCTCCCAGGGCGCGCTGTTCGGGGCGCTCGCCCTGATCTTCGGGGCGCTCGCCGCCTTCTTCGCCGGCCGCAGCTCCGCGGTCGATCCGACGGTCACCCGATCCCCGACGCTGACGCCGCGTCGCGCCTGAGGCCACCGGGGCGGGGCAAGCCACGCCTCGACCTTCGACCAGGGCCGGAGCCGGTCAAAACCGGCCCCGGTCCTGCGGCTATTCCGCTCCGCGGCCGCCGCCCGCTTTCGTCCGGGTCCCGGTCCGGACGGTTCCTGCGGTCGTCTCCGCGCTCAACCGCCTCCTCTAACCCCCCAACCGAAGGCATCCACCATGAAGACCGTCTCCACCCTGACCTGCGCGATCACCGCGATAATCCTCTCGGCCGGCCTCGCCGCGGCCGCCCCGTGCACGACCGGAACCACCACTGACAGCACCGGACGCCAAGCTGGGGATACCTCCTCCAACGTCGATGGCGGCTCAACCGCGAATGTGACACCCGGCGCCAAGTCCGAATCCCCTGGTACTGTCGGGGCGATGAACAACGTCGGCGCGAACACGAAGCCCTCGGCCGACCGGGCGAAGGCCCCGGAGGGCAAAGTGATCAAGCCCGGCGACGCGGATTGCTGAGGACCCGGGAGCCCGGCGCTCCGTTCGCACCCGGGGGATGCCCAGCGAGGATTGGGCGTCCCCCGACGACCGATGCGCCGACCCGGCTTGTCGAGGGCCGTCCGGGGCCGTGCCCGATCGGATTGCGCTCCTGCGGCAGGCCCCTGCGGAGACCGGTCGTCCCACCCATCCGCTTCATCCTGAGGTGCGGCGTCTCAGCCGCCTTGAAGGAAGACTTCGGGGATCGCACGGCCGGCTGGAGGGCTCCTTCGAGGCCTGCGCTGCGGCTCCGGCACCTCAGGATGAGGGGCGAGCTGGGATCACCGAGGTCACGGGATGCCGTCGTGTCCGGTGACCTAACGGGATCGCAAGCGGCTCTCGAGATCCCGCCGTTCGTCACCGGCGCCATGCGCCGGCGGGCACGGGCGTCGGTCGTCACGGCTGCGACGGTCCAGTCCTAGGGATCGACAGGCCCGCGCAGCGATGAGCGCGTCACCGGATCAGCTGCTTGCGCACCCAGCGCGTCGCGTGGTCGAGAGTCGGGAAGGCATCCACCCTCATGCCCTGGAGGCGTCCGAACCCTGCCTCCAGGAACCAATATCCCGGATGCTCATGCTCGAGCGCGTCGAGGCGCACCAGCACGGCCACGAGCAGGCCGTTGGCGAGCAACAGCACGCCGTCGCGGTCGAGGCTGCCGGTATCGACCGTGATCGGCTGACGCTTCAGCACGAGCAGCGTCTCGACGTTGCTGCGCCCGGACATCGGCTAGCTCTCCTGGGTCTGACCGGGCCAGCTCAGGTCGCGCCGCCGGCCCCAGCGCGTGTTGCGCAGGTGCAGATAGTTCGGCGTGAAGCCGCAATAGGCCTTGAGCCGCTCGACGTCGAGGACGGTCAGCACCCGCCGCTTCAGGTGGATCAGGCCGACCGCGCGCAGATCCCGCAGCGTCCGGTTCACGTGCACGTCGGACAGGCCCATCGTCTCGGCGATCTGCGTCTGGGTGAGCGGGAACGCGTAGCCGTTGTCGGTGACGCGGCCCACCGCCTCCAGGCGCATGAGAAGCTCGCAGAGCAGGTGGGCGATGCGCTGAGGCGGGAGCCGGCCGCCGATGTTGACGAGCCACTCGCGCAGGACCGCGCCGTCGACCAGCGAGCACCACCAGAAGGCGCGCGCGATGCTGGCGTGTTCCCTGGCGATCTCGTCGATGGCCTGGCGCGGGATGTCCACGACCTGGCAGGCCGAGATCGTGCCGATGGCGTGATCCATCTCGTCGAGGATGAAGACGTTCAGGTCGCAGAAGTCGCCCGGCACGAGCAGGGCCATGATCTGGCGCTGGCCGTCCGGGAGGACCTTGTAGCGGCAGGCGAAGCCGTCGAGGATGAGGAGCACGTTCTCGGGCTTGTCGCCCTCCTGGATCAGATCCTGGCGCGCGCCCACCTGCCGCGCCTTGAGCACCAGGCGGTTCAGGGCCCACCGGGCCGGGTCTGACAACGGCTCGAAGCTCTCCAGCTTCCGCATCAGCGCCTGCTGCATCGGACCGCTCTCACAGGTAAGCAGACGGCGCGACCGTCCGGGCGCGGCCCATCGGGGGAACGTGGCGCCCGGCCTGACCGATCCCGAGCGACCCTCGGCGGGTGCGGTCTCAGACGGTGGCGTCCCGTCCGGCGCTCGCCGGCCCGCGTAAAAAGGAGCCCCGCGGCCCAGACTGGACGACGGTGCCCGACTGGTCTCGGGTCGGAAGGAGCCGTGCGGGCGATAGGGAAGCGAGGAATGCTCGCAGGGCTCGCTGCGCTCACGTCACCGCGGCGACAGTCTGCTGACTGTGCCCGGGATTGCAGGACTCCGACTGGTCAAAAAGCAAGATTGAAAAGGATTTTGCGCTGAAAGTTCATTAAATGACGGCTGGATCTTATAGTGAGTTCAGATTCGACCGAGCCCGTCTTCTGTCCGCCGGTCGGGACAGGCATCGGTACCCGCCCGTTCACCGAGCGTCTCGGTGAACGCGTGCACGGACAGACGGGCGGCGGCACCGGCGCGGCATCCACGGGTTCTGCCGAACGTGCGGACCGGGATCCGGGCGTCCTCACCGCCACAGGACGCTGAAGGGTCCTTCGAAGTCCCCCACCAGGGTCCGGTTGCAGAAGCGGTGCAGGACGGGTCCGTCCGTGGTGCCTTCGCGCATCTCGATCGCCTCGGTGTTCTGGTCATACGCGAAGGTCAGATGGCGGCTGCCGAGGGTGGTCGACAGGATGGCCTTGGCGCCCGCCGGGTCCTGCATCAGCGCGGTCGATCCCTGCACGGCGCGCCACATGATCCCGCCGAGCAACGCCAGGGTGACCGCCTTCATCTGCAGGTCCTCCCCTTCGGATCGCGCGATGACGCTCACCGCGTACCGCCGCACGGCGTCGAGGTCGGTCGTCTCGGACCGGACGGGAGCGAAGAGGGCCATCGGCTTATTCCCGCCGCGTCGCGATGTCGGTTGCCCCGGTCGCGGTGGCGGAATAGCCGCCCCAACCCTCCGTGGAGACGGGCGACGTGCCGCCCCACCCCTCGGCGCGCCACGTCGCGAGGCGCAGCGTCGGATCGACGGAGCCGTGATCCTTCAGGATGCCCAGGACGCGGTCCCGCTGGGCGTCCGCAACCACGAGCTTTAAGCATCGCCGCCCCCTGCCTCAGCGCGGCGCAGCAGGCCTCCAGCGCCTCCGGAGCCACGCCGATCGTCCCGAGCCTGTCCCGGAGGTTGTCGTCGGGAAGCGATGCTCCCGCCCCGGCGCGGCCGTCATCCGAATCGGAGGGGGCGACCACGCGCTGGATCGCCCGCTCGGGGATGCCGGCTGCGACCAGCGTGGCCGTCGCCGCCTGCGCCTTGCCGGGGCTCTGATACAGCGCGAGAATGCCGAGACCTGCCGGCGGAGCTTCGCGCGACTGCGCGGGCTTCTCCGGCCGCGCAGCCGTATCGCCCTCGAATGCGATCTCCGTCCGCGCCCCAGCGATGAACGCGGCGCGCTGGTCCGCGCTCAGCGCGAAGCCGGCGCTCATCGTGGACCCCTTCATCGGAGAAGGATCCGACCACATCCGGTCGCCCGGCCCCTTGTCACAGAAGTTCTGACGCGCGCGTTCGACCACCGCAGCTTCGACCGGATCGTCATTCGCCATCTCGGGCCCACTCATGGGGTGGCGCTCCGCACGGCGGGCTGCGGGAACGCCGGATTGCCGCCGGGCACGCCGCTGCTGGTGGCCGACGACGGGGCGTCCGACCTGCCTGTCTCGGAACCGGTAATCTGCTTGCGCGACGCTGCCTGGCTCTGGCTAGCATAATCGGGCGGCGCGTTCGCACCCTGCCAGATCATCAGACCGGCCAGGGACGTCAGCATCAGGCCGACGCTGACGATCAGGACGTAGAGGGCCGGCCGGCCGCGCTTGCCCTGCCGGCCGTCCTCACCGGAGATGTTGTCTGACACACGTGAACCTCGCTGGCTCGAAGAGGTCGAGCTGAACGAACAACGTGGCCCCTGCGGCTGAAGTTCTGGCCGTGTGACGTTATGGATCAATCGATGAAAGTATTTATCGCGAAAATCAGTGAAAAGATCATTTTCGGATACTTGTTTACCCATAGTGAACGGAGGGCGCCCTCAACGGCTCAAACCCCAGGAACGAACCATGTCGCTCGTCATGTCCGTCGCCCTCGCCCTGGCGGCCACCGGGGGCGCCCTGACGTTGGCCACGGATTCCGGAGCTCCCGTCTCGGAGCAGCTCGCCAGCTGGAATCTCGCCTTCGTCGGAGGCCTCGGCGCCGTGGTGCTCGGCGGATCGGGGGCAGTGTTCTCGGCGCTGGCCGGTTGAGGCCCGGGCGTCGCTCGGGAACCAGGCGCAGCGGCGCGACCGCCGCGCCGAGGCTTAGCCGTGCGGCTTGAACACGACCTTCGTGCACTTGTCGGTCTTGTCCCGGAACGCCTCGTAGAGCGCCGGCCCTTCTTCCAAGTTGGTGGAGCGGTGACTGATGATGAAGGACGGATCGATATCCCCCTTCTGGATGTGCTCCAGCAGGGGCTTCATGTACCGGACCATGTGGGTTTGGCCCGTCTTGAGGGTGAGGCCTTTGTTCATCAGGACGCCGAGCGCCACCGGCCCGACGGGGCCGGCGAAGACGCCCGGCATTGAGACGTTGCCGCCGGGCCGGCACGCCAGGATCGCCTGATTGAGCGCGAAGGGCCGCTCCAGGCTCACCGTGTGCTCCATGATGGCGGAGGACACCTTCTGGAGCGTCGTGTCCGCCCCGTGGGATTCCATCCCGACCGCCTCGATGACCGAATCGGGACCCAGGCCGTGGGTCATCTCCGTGAGCGTGTCCTGCACGTTCTGATGGCCGAGATCGATGGTCTCGGCGCCGGCCTCGCGGGCGAGCGCCAGCCGCTCGGGGACGCTGTCGATGGCGATGACCCGCTTGGCCCCGAGCAGGTAGCAGCACTTCACCGCGAGCACGCCGACCGGGCCGCAGCCCCAGATCGCGACCGTGTCCTCCGGGCCGATGTCGCAATGCTCCGCCGCCTGGTAGGCCGTCGGGAAGATGTCGCTGAGGAACAGGACCTGCTCGTCGCTGAGGCCCTCGGGGACCACGATCGGGCCAACATCCGCGTAGGGCACGCGGAGATACTCGGCCTGACCGCCGGCGAAGCCGCCGGTGATGTGCGAGAAGCCGAACAGGCCGGCGAGCGGGTAGCCGTAGGTCTGCGCCTGCAGCTTGCCGTTCGGGTTGGTCCGCTCGCAGCAGCTCCAGTTGCCCCACTTGCACTGCCGGCACTCGCCGCAGCAGATCGTGAACGGCACGACGATGCGGTCGCCGACCTTCAGTTTCCGGTTGTCACGCCCGACCTCGATGACCTCGCCCATCGTCTCGTGGCCGAGGATGTCGCCGCATTCCATGGTCGGCATGAATCCGCCCATCAGGTGCAGGTCCGAGCCGCAGATGGCGCAGGCGGTCACCTTGATGATGACGTCGCGTCCCTCCTCGATCTTCGGGTCGGGGACCGTCTCGCAGGAGATCGTGCCGCGGCTCTGCCAAGTGAGTGCCTTCATTCCAAATCTCTCCATCGCCCAACAGCGGATCTCTGAAATCAACCGCGGCTTCACGTCAAATGATCCGCATAAATTCACCGTTTGGACTGTGAGATTAAGGTGCCGATTATTTATTGATCCGATCGGGATCGTTCGCTGATCTCCGGTGTTTGCAGAGTGCAGCGCACCATCGGCCCGCGGTCCGCCCGCTATCGCACGGATCGCGGCGGGGACATGCGAACGGTGCGCATTCCCATCGGGACCGACCCGGCCTTCCACACGGGCCGCGCCGCTTCCGATCGATCCCGCCGATCGCGGCGCACCTCCTCTCACCCTTCAGGTTCACGGCATGACGCGACGCACCCACTCCCGGACTTGGCTGGTTCCCGCGCTGCTCGGCTCGGCCGCGGCCTTGGGTGCGGCCGCGCTTCACACGGCGGCGGCGACGCGCCGGGCGGAGGAGCGCACCCCGCCCGTCGGCACCTTCCTGACGGTGGATGGCGTCCGCCTGCACTACCTGGAGCGCGGACAGGGCGATCCGCTGGTGCTCATCCACGGCAACGGCACCCTGATCCAAGACTTTTTGGTCAGCGGCATCGTCGACGATCTCGCCAAGCGCCACCGGGTCATCGTGTTCGACCGCCCCGGCTACGGCTACAGCGACCGGCCACGCGGCTTCTGGACGCCCCGCGCCCACGCCACGCTCTTCCAGAAAGCGCTGCAACAGCTCGGCGTCACGCAGGCCGTGGTCCTCGGCCATTCCTGGGGCACGTTGGTCGCGGTCGCCCTCGCGCTTCAGGCGCCGCGGCTCGTGCGCGGCCTCGTGCTGGCCTCCGGCTACTACTATCCGACGCTGCGCGCCGACGTGATCCTGGCGTCGCCGGTGGCGATCCCCGGCATCGGCGACCTCCTGCGCCACACGGTCTCGCCGCTGGCCGGGCGCCTCATGATGCCGGCCATGATCAAGGGGCTGTTCGCCCCGGCGGCCATCCCCGAGCGCTTCGAACGCAGCTTTCCGAAGGCCATGATGCTGCGCCCGCTCCAGCTGCGCGCTTCGGCGGAGGATGCCGCGATGATGACGCCCGTCACGGTTGAGCTGCAGGCGCATTACCGGGATCTGGACCTGCCCGTCGTGATCATCACCGGTGGGGACGACCAGATCGCCGATGTCGGCCGCCAGTCGCGGCGGCTCCACCACGACATTCCCGGCAGCGAGCTCGTGGTCGTGCCCGGCCTGGGCCACATGATCCATCATCTCGCCCCCGAACACGTCGTCGCCGCCGTGGCGCGCGCGTCGGAGCGGCTCCGTCCGGCGGCTTGAGGGAGGATGCGGCCATGCGGATCGAGACCTGCTTCCTGTTCGACCTCGACGGCACGCTCGTCGACAGCGTCTATCAGCACGTGCTCGCCTGGAACCAGGCGCTCGACGCGGAGGGGATCTCCCTCTCGGTCTGGCGCATCCACCGGAAGATCGGCATGAGCGGTGGCCTGTTCACCAACCAGCTCCTGCGGGAGACGGGGCGGGCGATCAGCGACGAGCATGTCGCCCGGCTGGGCAGGCTGCATGCGGAAGCCTACGGACGGCTCTCGGGGCAGATCCGCCCTCTCCCTGGGGCGAAGGCACTGCTCGACACCCTGACGGCGGCCGGGATCCCCTGGGCGATCGCCACGAGCGGCCGGATGGAGACGGCCCGGGTCAATCTCGACGCCCTCGGCGTCGATCCGGACCGGGTCCCGGTCGTGACGCGCGACATGGTCAAGTACGCCAAGCCGGACCCGGACCTGTTCCTGGCGGCCGCCGAACGGCTGGGCAAGCCGATCGAGAATGCGGTGATCGTCGGCGACTCGATCTGGGACATGCTGGCGGCGCGCCGGTGCCGGGGTCTCGGCGTCGGCCTCCTCTCGGGCGGCTACGGCACCGAGGAGCTGGAGCGGTCCGGGGCCGTGCGGGTCTACGAGGATCCGGCGGATCTCTTGGAGCATCTCGACGAGGTCGGCGGACGCCGCTGAGCTCCGCGCCGGTCAGACGGCGCGGCGCGTCCGGGTTCGCCGGGACGCCCGGACGAGGCGGAGCACGGCGAGAGCGCCCGCGCCCGCGAGGCCGGCCAGGATCAGGGACGGCCTGAGGCCGCTGCGGGCCGCGGCGCGATTCAGGGCGACTTCGAGGCTGCCGGCCATGTTCACCGCCAGCGGCACGGCGCGCGTGTCGAAGAGCAGCTTGGCGGCGGAGGGCCCTGCGTCCTTCCGGAGCATGTAATCTCGCGTGACGGTCAAATTGATCTCCATTAATGAATAATAATTCTTGCGAACAAATCTTTTCAACTGCGGTTTCGAGTGTAACACCGCTCGAACGTTCGTGTTTCCCGAAGTTTTTCAGGCCAGGAGTTGTCCCTTGGAGAAGCCCGTGTTCAGGCCCTACCGTCTTCCCTCCGGGGGATGGGGCTCCGCGCGCTCGGTCGGTAACATCCTGCGGCGGGAAGGGGTGCTGGCGAGCGGACCGATCGCGCTGACGCGGCATAACAAGGTCGAAGGCTACCAGTGCAACAGCTGCGCCTGGGTGAAGCCCGCGAGCCCGTTGCCGTTCGAGTTCTGCGAGAACGGCGTGAAGGCCGTGGCCTGGGAACTCACCGCCCACCGCTGCACGCCGGACTTCTTCGCCAAGCACACGGTCTCCGAGCTGCTGGACTGGGACGAGTACGAGCTCGAGCAGACCGGCCGCCTGACACATCCGCTGCGCTACGATGCGGCAACCGACAGGTACATGCCGGTCTCCTGGGGCCACGCCATCGAGGAGATCGCCCGCGAACTCCTGGCCGTGGAGGACCGCAAGAAGGGCACGGTCTTCTACAGCTCGGGCCGCCTCTCGAACGAGGGCAGCTACCTCTATCAGCTCTTCGCGCGGCTCTACGGCAACAACAACCTGCCGGACTCGTCCAACATGTGCCACGAGACGACCTCGGTGGCGCTGCCGATCAGCATCGGCCAGGGCATTGGCACCGTCTCGCTCGACGATTTCGCCAAGTCCGACTGCATCCTGTTCTTCGGCCAGAATCCGGGGAGCAACTCGCCCCGCATGCTGCACCCGCTGCAGGAGGCCAGCCAGCGCGGCGTCCCGATCATCACCTACAACCCGCTGCGCGAGCGCGGGCTGGAGCGGTTCCTGAACCCGCAATCACCCGCCGAGATGCTGAGCCGCAAGGAGACCCGGATCAGCTCGCAGTACCATCAGGTCAAGGCGGGCGGCGACCTCGCGGCCCTGGCGGGCATCTGCAAGTCCGTGCTGGACGCGCACGACGCGGCGCTGGCGGCCGGCGGCAAGGCGGTGCTCGACGAGGCCTTCATCCGGGAGCACACCCACGGCTTCGAGACCTTCGCCGACTGGCTGCGCGCCCAGGACTGGGACGAGCTGGAGCGCCGCTCCGGCCTGCACCGGGCCGACATGGAGGCGACCGCGAAGGTCTACGGCGCGGCGCGGGCGACCGTCGCGGTGTACGGGATGGGCCTGACCCAGCACCAAGCCGGGGTCGAGACCGTGCAGATGCTGGTCAACCTGCTGCTGATGCGCGGCAATATCGGCCGCAGCGGCTCCGGCATCTGCCCGGTCCGGGGCCATTCCAACGTGCAGGGCCAGCGCACGGTGGGCATCACCGAGAAGCCCGAGCTGTTTCCGCTGGACCGGCTCGGCGCGCAGTTCGGCTTCGAGCCGCCGCGGGAGGCCGGCTACAACACCGTGGAGGCCTGCGAGGCGATCCTGAAGGACGAGGTTCGCGCCTTCTTCATGCTGGGCGGCAACTTCGTCCGCGCCATCCCCGATCACGGCCAGATGGAGCCGGCCTGGCGGCGGATGCGGCTGACCGTCAACGTGATCACCAAGCTCAACCGCAGCGCGCTGCTGCCGGGTGCGGTCAGCTACATCCTGCCGGTGATCGGCCGTCTGGAGATCGACGAGACGACGAAGGGCCAGCAGGTCCTGTCCATGGAGGACACTTCGGCCTGCGTGCACGGCAACCGCGGCCTGCGCAAGCCGGCCTCGCCGCACCTGATCAGCGAGATCCGTCTGATCTGCGAACTGGCGCAGCGGGTGCTCGAGCCCAACCCGCGGGTCCGCTGGGAGGAATACCGGACCGACTACGCGGAGATCCGGAAGGAGATCAGCGAGACCCTGCCGGATTCCTTCTGGGATTACGAGCGGCGCATGTGGGAGCCGGGCGGCTTCCAGCGCGACCTGCCAGCCAAGCGCCGAGATTGGCACACGGAAACGGGCCGGGCCAACTTCGTCACGCCGACCGGCCTCGACGAGGATGCCGACATGCCCCAGGTCGGCCACGCCTCCCTGCGCCTGATGACGCTCCGCAGCAACGACCAGTTCAACACCACGGTCTACGGCTACGACGACCGGTTCCGGGGTATCAAGAACACCCGGAAGGTCGTGTTGATGAACCGCTCGGACATCGACCGCCTGGGTCTGAAGGTCGGTCAGGCGGTGACGCTGCGGACGGTGGCCGACGACGGCGTCGACCGGGCGCTCTCGGGCCTGCTGGTCGTGGCCTACGACATCCCGATCGGCTGCATCGGCGGCTATTACCCGGAATGCAATGTCCTCCTGCCGATCTGGCACTACGCCATCGGCAGCAAGACCCCAGCCGCCAAGGGCATCCCCGTCACGATCCGGTCCGACGGCGACCGGGTGATCGCCCCCCTGCTGGAATACGCCGAAGGCTGACCGAACGCCGGGCGGGGTTTGAACCCCGCTCCGGTGCAAGCCTCGACACCGGCGGTTCCTCCGGTCCGATCCCCGGATCGGGGCCCGGTCCGCGGCCGGCCGGCGGGCCGCCGCGGAGCGGTCGCACGGTCTGTGCCCCCCTCGACGGCGTGCCCGGCACGCCGTCGAAGCAGCGGGCCAGCAGACAAGGGGCTCTGCCTATAATTAATCGCCTCGGAAATCTGTCTTATGACAGCACACGCAATCCACATCGGTCTATTCTAGGGATCATCAGCTGATCCGGGACAGGCTCTGATGACTGGGAGAGCCGCCCGCTTCCGCCTGCAGTGCCGTGGTGGAACGACATGAACTCAGCCCCCGACCAACACGCCTTCGGCATGCTCATCCGCAAGCTGGAGAGCATCACCACCCTGTCGGATGCAGAGCGTCAGGCCGTCCAGAGCCTGCCGGTGCGGATCCAGAACCTCAGCGCCCGTCAGGACATCGTGCGCGACGGCGACCAGCCCACGCATTGTTGCCTCATCCTCGACGGATGGGCCTGCCGGTACAAGCTCCTCAGCCAGGGCAAGCGCCAGATCCTGTCGTTTCATATTCCCGGCGACATCCCGGACCTGCAGAGCCTGCACATCCTCACGATGGATCACAGCCTCGCCACGCTGACCAAGGCCGTCGTGGCCTTCATCCCCCACGAGAGCCTGCACGATCTCACGGCTCGCTTTCCGAACCTCGCCGCCGTGTTCTGGCGCGACACGCTGATCGATGCGGGCATCTTCCGGGAGTGGCTGGTCAGCATGGGCCGTCGCTCGGCCTTCGAGCACGTCGCGCACCTGTTCTGCGAGCTGTACCTGAAGCTGCAGGCGGTGGGCTTGGCGGGCGATCACCGCTGCCCGCTGCCGCTCACCCAGACCGATCTCGCCGATGCGCTCGGGCTGACGCCCGTGCACATCAACCGCGTGCTGAAGGAGATGCGCGGCCGGACCCTGATCACGCTCCGCAGCCAGATGCTCGTTATTGAGGCGTGGGACGAACTTCTGCGGGTCTCCGAGTTTGACCCAACGTACCTGCAGCTTGAGAAGCGGGCGGCCGGGTGAGCGACGGCTGCGCCGTGGCAGTCCGCCGCGTGGAGGCACGCCGTCAAGGCCGGCTCACCTTCGCCGACGGCCGCCTCACGAGAGGTCCGGCGGCCGCGACATCGGCCAAACCCGCGACGGCCACGCCTAGCGCTCCATCTCGATCATCGAAGCGTCGTGACGGTGCGGCCGGAATAGATGAACAGCCTATGGCCGGAGCCGTCGGTGACCGTGGCGACACGCGGACGGCCGGGTTTGCTCCCGTCGACCTCGTAAGTCGCGATGGTGATGGCATCCGCTTCGTCCCGCGCATTGTAGATCCGCGGGGCGCTCCGCGGCACGCCGGTCTTCCCGATGCGATCGATCCTGACGCGGTATGCCATGCCGGACGCCTCCAACCGGAAGCCTGCGCGGGCCGCTCGGAGTATCCTATTCCCGGCGCAGACCATGCCAAAGCCGTCGGACTTTGGCGTTGACGTGCCAACTTTGCACAGCATCGAGACCGCAGAATTGAAATTTGACGGCTTTCTGAATCTTTGTTCAAGCCAGCGGGCCAGCAGTCGGTAGTACGTTTTTCTGTGGAAGCAATCCCTGGCGCGCAGCACGTGCAGCCACCACGGATACGCCGCCGACACGTCAAACGCGATCAACCGCAAGGATTGATCAGCGGACTATGCTTGTCGCCATCTGTCCTGCTGGAACCGCCGCCGGCTCCCGAGTTGCGAGGATTGACCTCATGATGCTGGTTCCGTGGCGGATCAGCCTGGTCCTTGAGCGCACGCCAGGGCGCGGCCGGCGTTCCAAGACGAGATGGAGGCCGGAAGGCGGCTGAGCCAGAAGGCGATGCCCGGTCAAGGACCGATGAAGATTTTGATAGGGGCCAGATCCACGGTGATCCTCCGGACGATGCTGGTCGGCGTCCGGCGCCGCGCCGACGTGTCGGCCGCCGGCGGCATGCGCCGCCGAGGTTCAAGAACCGGCTGCCGAGATGACGCTTCTGCGCGCGTCAGACGGACTTCTCGCTGAGCCGCTCCCTGTGGAGATCGAGGTTATCCAGCAGGCGCAGCAGGACGGCGGTATCGCCGCTCAGGTCCGTGGTTCTCTGCCGAAGCACCGCCAGCGCCCCGACCTGAGCCTTAAGGCCCTGCTGCGAGGACAGATACGTCCAGACCGCCTGATCGGCCTCGGCAATGCCCGCGGGCTCCTCCGCTTCGAGGAGCGCCCGGAAGACCTGCAAGGTCTGGTCGAGGGTGGTCATGCCCCATAGATCCGATAGAGGGGCGACGTCAGTGTCCAAGCCAGATGGCGGCGCTCAGCACGATCCCGATCGCGCCGATGAACCCGCTGAAGCCCAGCACGAGCCAGGCATCCAGGCTGGGAGGCCGTGCCGCGCGCCTGACGCTGGCGGACGCCGCCTCGGTCTTGCGGGCCAGGGCAATACGCTCGTGCGACGGTGCATTGCCGGCTGCCTCGTCATCCGTCCCGAGCTGCGACAGGCCCGGGTCGTAGGCGGCGATCTTGTCGCCCGTCGCGCCGCTGTCGATGTCGGCATTCAGCATGGCCGTGGTCGGTCGCTCCGAGGCGCCCGGCTCCGGTACGCGCAGGTTGCCGGGCGGCGGCGGGGTCTCGGATCGGAACAGCATGACACATGACTTTCGCAAGAAAGGGCTCTGTTCGCCTCGAGGGTCACGCCCATGCGCGGGTTTCGATGACTTCACCCGGTGCAGCGGCACGGAGCCGAGGCCTTCGACCGCGGCAGACCAGGGCCTCTCCCGGTCGCATCGCTCGCGGGAACGGCTCCGAGTCCCGAACGGGCATGCTCGCTTACGCTGGACCGGCGGCCCGTTCGGCGCCGGGCGCTTCAGCCGCCATTGTTGCTGGAGCCGCCGCTGCTGTTGGGCGCGCCAAGCTCGGGGCGGCTGACATTCCCGCCTGCGGCCGAGCTGCTGCTGAGCGTGTCGACGCCGGTCCCGACTCGGGAGGCCGTGATGTCGTTACCGCCACCCGTGTTGTTGGGCTGTGTTGAGATGATTGATCCCGTCGCGTCGGGATCGCGATAAGACGATTCTTGCGCCAGAGCCGGTGCCGCAGCGGCCAAGGTCGCGATCGCTAGGAGCAGTCGCTTCATAAGATTTCCTGTCGATGAAGGAAGTACCGGCAGCGGTCTCCGCTGCCCGAACGGCGGGCGGACAGATCCGGCTGATGACGAGGCGCCGATGGGTCCGCGGTCTCCTGCTCCAGAGACTGCAGCGGATCAACCAGAAAACGTTCCGCTCTTGATGAAGCTCTTCGGTGCCGCAATGTTCCGTGGTTTAGAGATTTGCGCCGCGATTTTCTTTAGGCTGCATAAGCAATGGCCGCGCGTATTTCGGATTTGTATCAAAAGATGGAATAAAATCGCGGCGCAGTACAATTTATGTTGAAGTATTTGTATCGCCGCTTGGGACATGTTGCAGGGGCTAGACACGAAGGAGCAGCGACGTGACAGCCACTCATCAGCGTGACCACGACGGATCGAGCACCCTCCAGCACCTCGTCACGGTTTTGGTGACAGCACAACTCGGTCGCGCGACCGAAGACCGTGTGGACATCATCACCCGGTTGCAGCACCTGGAACAGGCCGCCTGGACGACGGGCGCGGATCGGCAGACCCTTCAGGTGATCACCTCCGGTCGACGACTCCTCGGCGATGCGAGCGACCTCACGCCGGATGTCCTGAAGCGTCAATCCGCGCGGAAGGCTCGGGCGGATCACTCGCGCTATCTCCGACGTGCCTGAGGCGTCCGGAATCCAGCCGGGGTTGCGCGCGCTGAGGGCCCCGCAGCCTGCGCGGCTAGGGGCCCTCCTGTCGTATCCTGTCAGGCTCGCCGCGGGGCGTTACGGGCAGGAATGGCGCTGGCCATCATTGCCCAGATACGTGCCGCTGCGACGGTCGTACGACCGGAAACGCTGAACGCAGTAGTTGACCGACTCGCCTGCCGGCGCCACCTCCGTCTCGACGGCACCGTATCCCTGCCCGTAGCCGGCCGGGGCATAGCCGCCCCCGTATCCGCCGTATCCGGCAGACCCGTACTCCGTGCCATAGTAGCCGTCGTCGAAGCCGCCGTAGCCATAGCCTAATCCCGCTCCGGCGAGGCCCAGACCGACGCCGAGCCCCAGGCCGCCATAGCCGAAGCCCCGACCCCCGTAGCCCCGACCCCCATAGCCATAGCCCCGGCCCCCAAACCCGCGATTGCCGGCGAAGCCCGTTCCGCGGATTCCGCCGCCCCCGAGGCCTTCGCGTCCACCGAAGCGGCCGCCTGCCAGACCGCCGCCGAAGCGATTGCCGCCAAGTCCGCCTCCGAAGCCGCGACCAGCTCCGCCGCCGAACCCGCCGCCCCGGAAGCTGCCGCCCCCGAAACCGCCACCGTGGAACCCGCCTCCACCACCGAAGCCACTGCGCGCATCGGCGCCGACCGGAAGTATGACCAGCGCACCAAGCGCAGCGGTCGCCATCATGATCGCCTTTTTCATTGTTTTCTGCCAATCAACGATAAATATTTCTTCCATTATGACAACGAGCCATGCGGGAGATTGGGCATGCTACATTATGTCCATATTCGATCGGTCCGCAAAAATATCGGAAAAGACGCACTCGATCTGCGGGACGGCGGTCTCGACGCGGCGGACCCGTCGGAACAGTGTCTCTTCCGACGGGCGCGTCGTCCGATTGCCCCGGGTCGCACCCCTGCCGTTGCCCGCTCCGGGCGAGCGCGACCGAAGCTGTTCCACGCCTCAAGGGCGCCGGCAGGTGCCGTAACAGGACTGACACGTGCGTCGCCGGGATGAAGCCGGTGCGCGCACGGAAGATCAGCCCATCCGGTGGACGTGAGATTCCAATGCATAACAATAATAGCGTCATATGACGCAGTTTTGAAAATGAACATTTTCGTATTATGCCCGTTAAGGGCTTTATTGAGGCAGCTTTTCGGCTGTCGCCACGACAGCCGCCACATCCCTCACCGGATCCGGGCGGGATGTCGCTGCCAGCCGCTGGCGACGGACCATGGGTTCCGAGTCCACACCCGGACCGCCTTGTTTCCCCATCACCGCACAGGATTGCCGGCCAGCCGTGATACAGGACGCATCAAACTTGGTCCCGGACGGTCGGGACGAGGACGGGCCTACTCGGATCGACGTCGCGGCGCTCGCGCGCGAGGTCGCCCGGCACTGCGCCACCTTCCGCGAGCCTGATCTCAGGCTTGCCCTTCGGCAACTGGCCAACACCCTGCTGCCCTACCTGGCCCTCTGCGCTCTCATGGTATGGGGCGCCGTGCAGGGCCACGGCCTGCTCGTCCTCCCCCTCGCGGTGCCGGCCGGCGGCCTGCTCGTGCGGCTGTTCATTCTCCAGCACGATTGCGGGCACGGCTCTTTCCTGTCTTCGCGTCCGGCCAACGACTGGCTCGGCCGGGCCCTCAGCCTGCTGACGCTGACGCCCTACGACAGCTGGAAGCGGGCGCACGCGCTGCACCATGCCTCCACGGGCGACCTCAGCCGCCGTGGCACGGGGGACGTCCACACCCTCACCGTGCGCGAGTATCTCGTGCTGCCGCCTTGGGGTCGTCTGCGCTACCGCCTCTACCGCAACCCGTTCATCCTGATCGTCCTCGGCTCGCCCCTGAACTTTCTCGTCCTGCAGCGGATGCCCTTCGGCGTCGGGCTCCCGTGGCGAACGGCGTGGCGGGACGTGCTCGCCCTCGACCTTGGCCTGACCGTCCTCCTAGGGGCGCTCGCCGTCGCGTCCGGCGGGATCGGGCCGGTGCTCTGGATGGTCCTGCCGACGGTCAGCGTGGCCGCGTGGATCGGGGGCTGGCTGTTCTACGTCCAGCACCAGTACGAGGGGACCGTCTGGGAGGACGGCGAAGCCTGGGACTTCCACCGCGCGGCTCTGGGCGGCAGCTCGTACTACGTCCTGCCGCGCGTGCTGCAATGGTTCACCGGCAATGTCGGCCTGCATCACGTCCATCACCTGAACAGCCGCATCCCCAACTACCGGCTCCAGGCCTGTCTGGAGGGCCACGCGATGCTCGGGCAGGTCGGACGGCTGACCCTGCGCGACAGCCTGCGTTGCCTCGGATTGGCACTCTGGGATGAGGACGCCCGCAGGCTCGTGGGCTTCTCGCGCCTGCGGGTGCTTTGCCCGGCCTGAGGGCGGCGTCACGGACGGCCCCACAGGCCCGGTCTTCGGCGGAGACGCCTTCGGACGCGGGCCTGCCCAGCGTTTCATGTTGCGGTGCAACAAGTGACCGATGCACGGGTTGTCCCACTGCTACCCTCGCACCGACCGGTGAGGGACGGCATCGGGTTACGCGCTCGCCGAGCGGGTCCTGGATGCTGCCACCCCGTGGAAAGTCTCAACCCCCGATGCGCTTCGTCCCGACCACTCTCACGATTCTCGCCGCCCTCGCGCCGTTGCCGGCGTTGGCATCGTCCTGCGCCGAGCAGATCGGCACCATCGAGCGGCGCCTCGACAGCGCCGGTGCCATCCAGGTGACCGGCCTGCAGGCGGGTCACGCCCTTCGAACCGGATCGCCCCGGGGCGTACAGGCTGCCCGCCTCGATGCTCCGAGTGATCCCATCCTGGTCTCGACGCCCGAGCGCGTGGCGCACGCCAAGACCCTCATCGTCCGGGCCGCCGACGAGGACAGGCGCGGCGACAAGAGGGCGTGCGAGAACACCATGAGCGAGGTCAAGGGCATGATCGGCGCGTTGCCGTAGCCGGACCCGATCGAAGCCGGCAGAGCCTCCCACGAAAGCGCCGCGATGAGCCAGAACCTCGGGACCATCCCTTCGAGCCCGTCGAAGTTGGCCATCGACCGGCCGCGTGCGTTGGCGCGCCGGTTCAGCAACGTCGCCGGAAGCCGGGACTACGACCTGTTCGTTCCGTCCGGATACGCGGGGGCTCCGCTTCCGCTGGTGGTGATGCTGCACGGCTGCTCGCAGACAGCGCGCGACTTCGCCATCGGCACGCGGATGGACGTGCTGGCGGAGGCGCAGGGCTTCCTCGTCGCCTATCCCGACCAGCCGCGCTCGGCCAACCTCGCCAAGAGCTGGAACTGGTTCAGGGACAAGGATCAGAGACGCGGCAGCGGCGAGCCGTCGATCGTCGCCGGCCTGACGCGTGCGATCATGGCCGCGTTCAACGTCGACCCATCGCGGGTCTACGTCGCCGGTCTGTCCTCGGGCGGCGCGGCCGCCGCGGTCCTGGCGATGATGTATCCGGATCTCTACGCGGCCGTCGGCATCCATTCCGGACTGGCGTGCGGTTCGGCCGGCTCGATGTCGGCCGCCTTCTCCACGATGCGTCGGGGTGCCCTGCTCCAGCCGGTACAGGCCGTGCAGCCGGTGCCGACCATCGTCTTTCACGGAGACAGGGATACGACCGTCTCGCCCGTCAACGGCGACCAAGCCCTCGCCCAGGCGCGGCCCGAGGGACGGCTGACCGGCGCCACCGTCGCGGGACGCTCGGAGGGCGGGATGGCGTATACGCGGACGGTCCTGACCGAACCGGGTGGCCCGTGGTCCGCGGAGCACTGGGTCCTGCACGGCGCGGACCACGCCTGGGCCGGCGGCCACCCGGCCGGCTCGCACACTGATCCGAGCGGCCCCGATGCCAGCCGCGAGATGCTGCGCTTCTTCCTGTCGCAAGCCAAACAGCCGCGCGCGCACCGACAATGACGCGCGTCCCGGAGGCGCGAGACCGAATTGGTTCATGAGGAGCGCATCTTGGTCGATCTCCGCATCCACCACCGGACGACGTATCGCTACAGCCAGCCGGTCGGGCTCGGACCGCACCGGCTGATGCTGCGACCGCGGGAGACCCGGGACCTGCGGCTGCTCTCGAGCGACGTCCGGGTGACGCCGGACGCGACGCTGACCTGGGCCTACGACGTGGCCGGGAACGCCGTCGCGACGGCCAGCTTCGCGACATCGTCCGACAGCCTCGTCATCGACAGCCGGGTCCACATCGCGCTGTCCGCTTCCGCCTATCCGGTCTTCGACATCGCCGCCACGGCCATCGCGTTTCCCTTCCGCTACGCCGATGACGAATGGACGGATCTCGGCGCCCTGACGATGCGCCAGTACCCGGATGGGGGGCGCCTGCAATCCTGGGCCCAGGGCTTTGTGGCGGGCTGCCCGACCGACACCCTGTCGCTCCTCAAGGACATCAATGCCGGTGTGGGCAGCGGCATCACCTATCATGCCCGGGAGGATGCGGGCACGCAGACGCCGGACCAGACCTTGTCGTCGGGCCAGGGCTCCTGCCGGGATCTCGCCACGCTCTTCGTCGAGGCCGTCCGGAGCCTCGGCTTCGGCGCACGGATCGTGTCGGGCTATCTGCACGACCCCACGCGCAGCCTGCTCGGATCGGCCGATGCCGGGTCCACCCACGCCTGGGCGGAGGTCTACCTGCCGGGCGCCGGCTGGGTGACCTTCGATCCGACCAATCGCGGCGTGGGCGGTGCCAATCTGATGCCGGTCGCCGTGGCGCGCGACATCCGCCAAGCCATGCCGGTGACGGGCAGCTTCATCGGGCCCGCCGACGCCTTCCGCGACATGGCCGTCTCCGTCGCGGTTTCGGCATGACGCGCCGGCTCGGGCCGGAGGCGGGGATTGGCTCATCGCGGCGCCGGCGGCGTGCCGGACAGCGTCGCTGCGATCCGTAAGGCCATGTCGGACCGAGCGTCGAGGACGCGGCAGAATTAGGAACGAGCCGGGCCCGGGCACGGTTCACCTTCTAATGGAAACCTATGTCCTTGTCGTCGCCGGGTTTGGTGTCCTGGTGCTTCTGACGGCATGGCTGCCGATGGTGCTCCGGGCGCTCCCCCTGTCCCTGCCCATCTGCTGCGTCGGCATCGGCGCCGCTCTCTCCGCAATCCCGGCTGTGGCCGACCTCACGCCCCACCCGAGCCTGCACCTGAAGCTCATCGAGCACGCCACCGAGGCCGTCGTCGTCATCTCGCTCATGGGTGCAGGCCTGAAGATCGACCGGCTCATCGGCTGGAAACGCTGGGTTGTGACGTGGCGGCTGCTCGGCATCGCGATGCCGCTGACGATCCTGGCCCTGACGGCCTTGGCTTCAACCCTGCTCGGACTCGGGGTCGCCGCGGCGTTGCTGCTGGGTTCGTCCCTGGCGCCCACGGATCCGGTGCTCGCGTCCGACGTCCAGGTCGGCCACCCGGCCGGGGACCACGAGGACGAGCCGCGCTTCGCCCTGACCTCCGAGGCCGGGCTCAACGACGGCCTCGCCTTCCCGTTCGTGAACCTGGCCATCGCGCTCGCTGCAGGAGGCGGCCTAGCCGGCCTGTCTTGGTCGCACTGGCTGGCGGTGGACGTTTTCTGGAAGATCGCAGTGGGGGCCGTGCTCGGGGCGGTCATCGGCCCGGGGCTCGGCTGGCTGACCTTTCACCTCCCGAACCTGTCGAAGCTCTCCCGGACCGGCGACGGCTTCGTGGCCCTGGGCGTGACATGCCTTGCCTACGGTGTCGTCCAGGCGGTCGACGGCTACGGCTTCATCGGCGTGTTCGCCGCGGCCCTGGCGCTCCGCTCCTCGAGCCGGGGGCATGCCTATCATCGCAAGATGCACGACTACGTCGAGGAACTGGAACGCCTCATGATGATGGTGCTGCTGGTCGGCTTCGGCGCCGTACTCATCGGTGGAGGCCTTCTCCAGGCTCTCACTTGGCAAGCCGTCGTTTTTGCCCTGCTCGCCCTGCTGGTCGTTCGTCCCCTAAGCGGGTGGATTGGCATGCTGGGGAGTGCCCGAGCGCTGGAAGAGCGCGCAGTCGTGAGCTTCTTTGGCATCCGAGGGCTCGGGACCGCCTTCTATCTCGGCTATGCTTGCGGACATGCCCCGTTTGAGCACGCGGACCTTCTATGGGCCACGGCCGGTCTGACGGTTCTGATCTCGATCCTCATGCATGGCGTCACGGTCACACCGACCCAGCGTCTGGTCGACCGCCGGATAGGCCGTAAGACGGACAGCTCACAGCCCGACTTGCAGTTTACGTTACCATGACGATGAAGCCGCCCCGGAACCACGCCGCCTTCTGCGCCGACCGTCAACCCGCTGCCTTCAGAGTGTCCGATGGTCGGGGTCCGTCTGCTTCTCCGCCCAACCTTCTCCAAATCGGACCGGCGGCTTACGGCCAGCATCTGCCGTCGCCCGGTGCCCGGACGAACGTCTCAGATGGGTGGAAAGCCGCTGGTCCGCTCCAGGCGTCGTGTCGCCGAAAGCGGACCTTGCGGCTCAAGCTCAGGACCCGGAGTACTGTCCTTCGGTGACCTGCTCCATCCAAGTCACGGCCTTGCCGTCGAGACGCTCCTGGATTGCGACGTGCGCCATTGCTGTGGTCGCGGTGGCCCCATGCCAATGCTTCTCGTTCGGCTCGAACCAAACGACGTCGCCCGGCGCGATTTCCTCGATCGGACCGCCCTCGCGCTGAACCCACCCGCGTCCGAACGTGACGATCAGCGTCTGGCCAAGCGGGTGCGTGTGCCACGCCGTCCGTGCGCCCGGCTCGAAGGTAACGCTCGCCATCGCGACGCGGGCAGGATCAGGTGCGCTGTGGAGCGGATCGATCCGCACCGTGCCGGTGAACCACTCGGACGGTCCTTGGCC
Source organism: Methylobacterium oryzae (assembly GCF_021398735.1). Classification (NCBI taxonomy): domain Bacteria; kingdom Pseudomonadati; phylum Pseudomonadota; class Alphaproteobacteria; order Hyphomicrobiales; family Methylobacteriaceae; genus Methylobacterium; species Methylobacterium oryzae. Next base: position 2,139,932 of record NZ_CP090349.1, on the reverse strand, counting down.
CGAAGGCTGGCTTCCGCTGCGCTTGATGTCCATGCGATCTTTCCTCCGTCGTCCTGAAAACGCCGCTCAGAGCGACCAGCCGCCATCGACCGAGATCGATGCGCCGGTCACGAACGCCCCGAGGTCCGAGCACATCCACAGGACGGCTTCCGCGATCTCCTCGGGCTTGCCAAGCCGCCCGACCGGCTCAAGGTTGATCGCCTTCTGAATGTCGCCGCCCGTGAAGCGATCCATCATCGGCGTCTCGATGTTTCCGGGCAGGACGGCATTCACCCGGATGTTCGCCTTGGCATAATCGAGGGCGGCCGACTTGGTGAGGCCGATGAGGGCGTGCTTGGAGGCGGCGTAGCTCGCGCCGCCCGCCACGCCCCTGATGCCCGCGCCGGACGACGTATTGACCACCACGCCGCTGCCCTGACGCAGCATCTGCGCAATCTCGTGCTTCATGCACACGAATGTGCCGCGCAGATTGATGCCGAGGATGCGGTCCCACTCGTCAAGGGCGATCTCGTGGACAGGAGCGGCCCTGTTCTCAACACCGGCATTGTTGAAGGCGCAGTCCATGCGGCCGAACCGCTCGACGGCTTTGGTGACCGCCGCCTCGACGTCCTCCGGCACCGACACATCGCACCGGATCGCAAGCGCCTCGCCGCCCTCCGCTTCGATCTCGGCGCGAAGCTGATCGAGCCCAGCCTCGGTCCGGTCGGTGATCGCCACTCGCGCGCCTTCCCGCGCAAATGCGATGGCGGCGGCGCGGCCGATGCCGCTGGCCGCACCCGTGATGAAGGCGACTTTCCCGGTGAAACGGCGCATGTCTAGATCCCTCGGCTGAATTCGTTGGGCCGGACGTAGACATTGTCCCGGTCGCTGATCAGCCGTTCGCCCCTCAACGGAACGATGAGCGCTGCTCATCGTCGGAACGGGTGGCCTCTACAATCCGAGCGGCTTTGCCTCGCGGATTAGATCGATGAGGAGCCGCAATCCCGTCGGCAGTTGGCGACGACCGGGATAGTAGAGGTGGAAGCCCGATCCTACAGGAGCCCATTCTGCCAGGACGATGCGAAGTTCGCCGCGGGCGACCGAGGGGCCGACACACGCCTCCGGGAGGTAGGCGAGGCCACCACCCGCCGCCGCGAGCGACAGGGCAAACTGCGTGTTGTCGAGCGTCACCGCGCCTGGGACGTTGAGCGCGATGGCCTCGTCCTTCCTCTCGAACTCCCACCGGTAGAGGCTCTCGTCGCCGAGGCGGATGCGCAGGCATTGGTGGTCTGCGAGGGCGCGCGGATGATCGGGCGTCCCATTCCGATCGAGATAAGCTGGAGCGCCGACCACGACCCAGCGCAGATCGGCTGACAGGCGCTGCGCCACCATGTCCTGCGGGACCGTTCCGCCGTATCGGATGCCCGCATCGGCTCCGGCCTCCACGACGTCGAGCAGATCGTTGGACACGCGAACGTCGATCTCGACCTGCGGGTGGCGCTGGTGGAAGAGAGGCAGCACAGGGGCGAGCAGCAACGTGCTAGCATGTTCGAGCACGTTGAGGCGGATGCGCCCCGTCGCCTTCGTCGGCTCTCGGTGCTGGTTGAGAATATCGAGCGCGGAACCGATCGCCGCGAACGGAGCGTCCAGTGATGCGAGCAGATCCTCGCCCGCCGCGGTCAGCGTGACGCTGCGACTGGTGCGGTTTAGGAGGCGGACGCCGAGGCGCGCCTCCATCGCCTTGAGCGCGTGGCTGAGCGCAGAGGCGCTGACGCCAAGTTCCAGGCCCGCCCTCCGGAAGCTGCGGTGGCGCGCGATGGTCAGGAACGTCCCGAGGTCGGCCAGTTCGGCTCGATTAATCCGCATCGGGGCAGTGAAATGTCTGCTAGCGGGAAAGCAATCCGTATCGCGTCATGACCGGGTTGGGTCGTTTACAGACCATCGCTTTTCCCGCGGCGGCTCTCCGAAGCGCCTACTCCGCTTACGGCCGTTCTCGGTCGTCGCCTACGACGGCTGTTTGACCCCGTATCGGGCGAGGAACACAGCCACCGCCTCGTCGACAACGACGGGGTCGTTCGCGGCGCCCCGCACGCCGCCCTTGACCCCCATGACACCCGGCCAGATCACGAACTCCTGGATCAACCCCATGAACTGGCGCGCCGCGAACTCGGGTCGGTCGCACGCCAGGAGGCGGCGTTCCGTCAACTCCGCCAGCACCGCCGCGAACGCCGCCACGAGCGGCGCCTTGCCTGCCTGGTAGAACGCCTCGGCGATCCAGGGCAGGTGGCGGGACTCCGCGATCACCAAGCGCGTGAACGCGATCTGGTCCGTCTCGTGGACGAAGCGCAGAAGGGATCGCGCGATGCGGCGCAGCACATCCTCGGCATCGGCGGCCAAGTCCAGCGACGGGGCGGACACCGCCGCAACCTCGGTGCGGATGGCCTCCCAATGCCGGTCCACCACCGCGCGGAACACCGCGTCCTTGCTGCCGAACTGGTTGTACACCGTCTGGCGGGACACCCCCGCGGCGCGGCCGACCTGATCGAGGTTGACCCCGTCGTATCCGGCATCGAGGAACAGCCGGCGTGCGGCGTCCAGGATCGCGGTCGAGGTATCCGCACCGGAAGCGACCGCCGCGCCCTCCGCATCACCCCCTGTAACCGTGCCGCGTCGCGCCATTCGTCGCCCTCACTTTACTTTACTGTAAAGTACACATATCACGTCCATCCCATCGGGTGAACCGCGCCGCATCGAAGACGCGCGGTTGCCCCCGATCCGGGAGGCCGCCATGTCCCTACACCATCCCGTTCCTGGTCCTGCCGTCGGCGAAGTCTCGCCCGCAATGCCGCGCCCTGCGGTGGCATGGTACGGCGTCACCGTCCTGTTCGTGGTGCAGATCTTCTCGTTCGTCGACCGCCAGGCGCTGAGCCTGCTCATCGCCCCGATCAAGGCCGATCTCGGCATGTCGGACACGGAGGTCAGCCTCGTCATCGGCCTTGGCTTCGCCCTGGCCTACGCCGTCGCCGGCCTGCCCATCGGCCGCTTGGTGGACCGCGTCTCCCGCCCCGCCCTCCTCGCGGCCGGGCTCACCCTCTGGTGCGGCTGCACCTTCATGTGCGGCTTCGTCCGTTCCTTCCCGCAACTCGCGCTCGCGCGTTCCGGCGTCGGCATCGGCGAGGCCACCGGCACCCCCGTGGTCGTCTCCTTGCTCGGCGATTGGTTCCCCCCGCACCGGCGCGGGCTGGCCTTCGCGGTGTTCGCGGTCTCGGCCTATGTCGGCACCGGGCTGGCACTGGTGGCGGGCAGCGCCATCGTCCACGCCTTCGACGGTATCTCCGCGGTCGAGGCGCCCCTCGTCGGCGCCGTGCGCACGTGGCAGGTAGTGTTCCTGCTGATCGGCCCGCCCGGCCTGCTGGTCATTCCGTTCGTCCTGTCGCTGTTCGAGCCTCGGCGGTCCGCGCGTGCGAGGGGCCGGACCGCGCCGGCCTCGGAGGCACCCGGCCTGTCGCAGGTCGTGGCCCACTACCGCCGACACTGGTTCGCCTTCACGACGCAGCACGCGGCGAGCACGTTGCTGGCCATGCTGTTCTACGGCACCGGGGCCTGGGTGCCCGAGTTCCTACGCCGGACCTACGGCCTGCCGATCGCCCAGGGCGGCCTGTGGTTCGGCCTGGTCACCGTCGTGGCCGGGACGGTGGGGGTCCTCGCGGGAGGGGTGATCTCCGACCGCCTGATCAAGGCCGGGCGCACCGACGCGCGCCTGCGGGTGACCGGGTTCGCGGCGCTCGGCGCCCTGCCGTTCGCCGCCGCCTTTCCCCACGCAGCGACGCCGGGGCTCGCGCTCGTCCTGGCCGGGGGGATGATCGTCTTCACTGCGGCGATCTCGACCACCGGCTCGACGGGCGTGCAGGAACTCGCCCCAGCACGGATGCGCGGCACCGCCTCGGCGGTCTACCTGTTCGTCTTCAACGGCCTCGGCCTGTCCCTCGGCCCGACCGTGTTCGCGCTGCTCACGGACCGAGCGTTCGGCGACGAGGCGCTGCTATGGCGCGCCCTCGCTGTCGGCGCGCCGGCCTTGGCCATCCTCGCCGCGATGGCCTCCTTTGCGGGGCTCCGCGCCTACCGCACCTGCGTGGCCGCCAACGCCGCCGAAGCGCCGCCGTCCCTGGCACATGACGCCGGGCCAGAAGCGGCGCTGGCGACCCGTGCCTGAGGAGACCGTGATGACCGAGTCGACCGCCCCCACCCCGCGGCCCGAGGTGGCCTGGAGCCGCCTGTCGGCCGAGGCCCTGAACGACCTAGCCCGCCGGGACGCCGTCGTGCTGCTGCCGGTGGCCTCCACCGAGCAGCACGGGCCGCACATCCCCACCGGCGTCGACGACTTCCTCGGCACCGCAATCTGCCACCGGACCGCCGAACGTCTCGCGCCCGACCACCCGGCCGTCGTCGCCCCCACGCTCTGGTGCGGGTTGGCCGAGCATCACGTGGCCTTCGGCGGCACCTTCACCCTATCCCTGTCCACCTACCATGCCCTGTTGCGCGACCTGTGCCGGTCGATCCTGGGGGCGGGCTTCCGCCGGATCGTGCTGGTCAACAGCCACGGCGGCAACATCGCCGCGCTGTCGGCGCTCGCCGTGGAACTGACACGCGAGCTCGACGCGGCAATCGCTACGGTGACGTATTTCGTCGAGGCCGCCGACGCGGTGGCGGGCATCCTGGAAGACCAGGCCAACGTGATGCACGCCTGCGAGGGCGAGACCGCGATGATGATGGCGCTCGCCCCCGACCTCGTCGACGCGGCGCGCCTTCCCGAGGCGCACGGGCCGGCGTTCGACGTGGCGGCCTCGCTGCTGCCGACGCTCCGGCGGGTGCGCGCTTGGGAGGATGTCTCGCCCGGCGGTGTCGCCGGGGACGCTCGTCGGGCCACCGCGAACAAGGGCGAGGCCTTGCTCGATGCCTGCGCCGGGGCGCTCGCCGACCGCTTGCGGGCCGGCGAACCCTGGGCGTGACGGTGTCACCGCGGACGGACGGAGGGCACCATGAGCGCGAATGAGATACCCGCGCCCTATCGGGTCGGCGATGCGAGCGTGACGAAGATCCCGGAGATCATCGCCGACTTTCCGGCTGGCAAGCTCCTGCCGGGTTACGAGCCGGCCGCGCTGCCGCCGCATCGAGACGGATCGAGAACCTTGGGCGGTGACGGCGGCCACCTGCCCCTATCCATCCACTCGTGGCTCGTCCGGGTCGGGGCCATGACCGTGCTGGTCGATTCCGGCGTCGGCAACGGCAAGCATCGGGCGTCGACGCTGTTCGATAGGCTCGACACGCCTTGGCTCGACCGGCTCGCCGCTGCGGGAGCGCGGCCGGACGACGTCACACACGTCCTGCTGACCCACCTGCACACCGACCATGTCGGCTGGAACACCGTGCCCGGTCCGGACGGATGGGTGCCGACCTTCCCCAACGCGCGCACCCTTATGCCTCGCCTTGGGTACGAATTGTTCACGGCGCCGGGGGGCCGTTCGCGCCCGAACCACGACATGTTCGCCGACAGCGTCCTGCCCGTCGTCGAGGCGGGTCTCGCGGAGTTCGTGCCGCCGGAGGGTGGCGAGGTGCTGTCCGGCTTCACCTACCTACCCACCCCGGGGCACAGCCGGGACCACATGTCGATCATCTTCCGAGCGGAAGGGCGGGAAGCGCTGTTCGCTGGCGACGTGCTGCATCACCCGGTGCAGGTCGCCCGCCCGGACTTGAGCTCGATGTTCTGCGAGGCACCCGAAGAGGCGCGCCGGTCCCGGGGCCGCATGCTCGATCTCGCCGCCGAGCGGGGGCTGACTTGGTTCAGTTCGCATTGCGCCGGGTCGTCCGCCGGAACGGTGACCCGGGATGGGGAACGGTTCGCCTGGTCGTTCCGTGGGGCTGACGCGCCGCTGCGTTCGATGCCGTCTCCCGACCGGGGCCGTGGCGCATGACCGGGCTCGTCCGTTACCCCTCGCCCCTTCCGGCGCCGCTGTCCAAGGCCGTGCGGGCCGGCGACCTGTTGTTCCTGTCCGGCCAGACCCCGCGGGGAGACGACCTCAGGCCTGTGCGGGGCAGCATCGAGGTGCAGACGGAGGCCGTGATCGCGGCGGTCCGGTCGTCGCTCGCGGAGTTTGGGCTGGACCTTTCCTCCGTCGTCCGCTGCACCGTGTGGCTGTCGGACCTCGACCTGATGCCGCGGTTCAATGCCGTGTACGCCGCACATTTCGGCGCGCACCTCCCGGCCCGCAGCACCGTGGAGGCGAAGCTGGTCGGAGGGGTCGACGTCGAGATCGAGGTGACGGCCCATGTAACGTCAGTCTCGAAGACGTCGCCGAGCCGAGCGAAGGTATCGTAGGCTGACCGTCTCAAGACCAGCGTGGGATGTTCCCTGAGCAGGTAGGTGAGTGGGCGTTGTATACGGAGATGGCTTCCCGGCCTTCGGCGAGGCACATCAGGATAACGAACGCCATCAATCCCCTCGTGCCCCGCACTTGTCGCCGGCCCTTGCCTGCACCGAGGCGAAGAAGACCTTTCGATTAGAACATTCCGTTGAGATTGGCTGATGTCTCGGGGAGGACCTGCAGCACATCCCAGTGCTCGACGATGCGGCCGCTCCCATCGAGACGGAAAATGTCCACGGTCGCGTAATCCTTGTCGCCCGGCCAGTGCTGGAGGCAGTGCAGCACGACCAAGTCTCCCTCGGCAATCGCCCGTTTGACCTCTACGCGCTTGCCCGGCCACTCGCGCGCCATTCGCTCAAAGTAAGCGATGAATCCGTCCTTGCCCGTGGCGACATGCGGGTTGTGCTGGATGTAGTCGTTGCCAGCGTAACGCTCGATGGCTTCGCGCGGACGGCAGTCATTGAACATCAGTTCATAGAACGCGACCACGTTCTCCTTGTTCAGCGCGAGATCGGCCATGCGTCCACTCTTTGAAACGACCCGGGACTTGGTTGTCGCCTCGAACAGCCCGCGGGATCAATGCCGCCGTACGCGCGAAGGCGCATCTCGGCAGGATGCGCGAACGCTTCCCGCTTGATGTACGGCAACCGGGCAAAGCCGTCGCCCCGGCCGCCGACGCTGACATCGGTGAACGTCAGGCCCACTCATCGCCGGGATCCCTAACTCCGGTTGTTCGGCGAGGTCCGACAATCTCGCGGCGGTGCGTGGATCTCCACGTTCGTTGTCGCGAGCCGCTGCGGAGATGGGCGAGCCCTTCAGGCCCACGAGGTCGCCGAACCAGGCCTGATGGAACCGGCGCCGGGCGCGGCAGCATAAAATGCCGGGCGGGTCTCGAACTCCGCACATCTTGCCATCCCGCAGCCATCCTTCAGCGTCCGTGTCCGGCCGCGGCGGCGACAATGGGGGCAGATAAGGCGAGGGAGAGCCATGCTAGCCAACGATCTGGTCGAACTCGACCGTCGGCACCTGATCCATCCCGTAACGGCGTGGCGCCAGCACGAGGAACGGGGGGTTACGGTCATCGAGTCCGGGGCCGGCTCTTACGTCACCGACAACCGCGGCAAGACCCTGCTCGACGGCTTCGCCGGCCTTTGGTGCGTCAACGCGGGCTACGGTCACGAGAGCGTCGTGCAGGCGGCCACCGAGCAGATGCGCCGCTTGCCTTACGCGACGGGCTACTTCGGTTTCGGGAGTGAGGCGGCGATTCGCCTCGCCGCGCGCCTCGCCGAACTGACGCCCGGCGACCTGAACCACGTCTACTTCACGCTCGGCGGCTCCGACGCGGTCGACAGCGCGGTTCGCTTCATTCAAAACCTTTACCGGGCGACCGGACGGCCGGAGAAGCGGCACATGATCGCCCTCGGCCGGGGCTACCACGGGTCGACCTCGACGGGCTCCGGCCTGACGGCGCTGCCGATCTTCCACCAGAACTTCGACGGCCCGTCGGCCTTCCAGCACCACATCCCTTCGCCGTATCCGTACCGCAACCCGGCGGGCTCGTCCGCGGAAGCTGTCATCGCCGCCTCCGTCGCGACGCTGCGTGCCAAGGTGGAGGAGCTCGGCGGACAAGAGCGCGTCGCGGCGTTCTTCTGCGAGCCGATCCAGGGGTCGGGCGGCGTGATCGTCCCACCGGACGGCTGGCTCCGCGCCATGCGCGAGGCGTGCCGCGAGCTGGACATCCTGTTCGTCGCCGACGAGGTCATCACCGGTTTCGGCCGGACCGGACCGATGTTCGGATGCGAGCATGAGGGCGTGGTTCCGGATATCATGACCGTGGCCAAGGGCCTGACCTCCGGCTACGTGCCGATGGGCGCGGTCATCCTCTCGGAGGCCGTCTACCGCGCCATCGCGGACGCCAATCCGCCTGGCGCCTCCATCGGTCACGGCTTCACCTACTCCGCCCACCCGGTCAGCGCGGCGGTCGGCCTTGAGGTGCTCAAGCTCTATACCGAGGGCGGCCTCGTGGAGAACGGCCAGCGGGTCGGGCGCTACCTGATGGAGCGCCTGGGCGGCCTCTCGGACCATCCGCTGGTCGGCGAGGTCCGCGGGCGCGGGATGCTGGCCGCCGTCGAGTTGGTCGTAGACAAGCACCGCAAGACCAAGCCGGACCCGGCGGTCGGCCTCGGCGCGAAGCTCTTCGAGCACGGCTACGAGAACGGCCTCATCTTCCGGGCCTTCGCCGACGACGTGATCGGGTTCGCCCCGCCCCTCTGCTTCACCCGGGACGACGTCGACCTGCTGGTCGAACGCCTGCGCCGGACCCTCAACCAAGCCCTCGAAATCAAGGAGATTCGCGATGCCACGGCTCACTGACTACAAGGCCCTCACCTTCGATTGCTACGGCACGCTGATCGACTGGGAGAGCGGCATGGTCGAGGGGCTGAAGCCCCTGACCTCCCGCGTCGAGCGTTCCCTGACGCGCGACGAGATCCTAGAGGCGCATGCCCGGCACGAGTCGTCGCAGCAGCGCTACACGCCGGGCGTGCGCTACCGGGATCTCCTGCCCATCGTCTACAAGCGGCTGGCCGAGGAATGGGGCGTCACCGTCACCGTCGACGAGTGCGTCACCTACGGTCGCTCGGTCCGGAACTGGCCGGCGTTCCCGGATAGCGCCGGAGCGCTCCAGTACCTGAAGAAGTATTACAAGCTTGTCATCCTGTCGAACGTCGACAACGAGAGCTTCGCCGCGAGCAACGAGAAGCTCGCCGTCGAGTTCGACGCGATCTACACGGCTGAGGACATTGGCTCCTACAAGCCGAGCCCGCGCAACTTCGAGTACATGCTGGAGAAGCTTCCAGGCCTGGGCGTCGAGAAGGCGGACATCCTTCACACGGCGGAGAGCCTGTTCCACGACCACAAGCCGGGGAAGGCCGCCGGCCTGGCGGGATGCTGGATTCACCGTCGTAGTGGCCAGGAAGGCTTCGGCGCGACCATGCATCCGGGGGACATGCCCGAGTACGACTTCCGGTTCACGAGCATGGCGGATCTTGTGAAGGCCCACCAGGAAGCCCTCCGCTCGGCGTAGACCCACGACGATTTTCGGGGATGATGCCCCATGCTTTCAACCCCGAAACTCGACCGCATCGACGTCAACATACTGGCCCGGCTCCAACAGAACGGGCGGATGACGAATATCACGCTCGCCAGCGAGGTCGGGCTATCGCCCAGCCCTTGCCTGGCGCGCGTGAAGCGGCTGGAGAAGGCCGGATACATAAGCGGGTACGGCGCCCACCTGAACCTAGCCAAGCTTGGCGAGGCGCAGCTTGTCTTCACCTCCGTGACGCTCGGCGACCATCGTCGAGAGGATTTCGTCCGCTTCGAGCAGTCGATCCGGAGCGTAAACGAGCTCGTCGAATGTCACCTAGTCAGCGGCGGCTTCGACTATCTATTAAAGTTTATGACCCGCGGAATTCCGCACTACCAGCAGGTGATCGATAATCTTTTAGACCGCAAGATTGGAATTGCAAAATACTTCACTTATATTGTAATCAAATCTCCGATTGCCAAGAACCATGTTCCGCTTGAAGCAATTCTGTTCGACGATTGAAATGTCCTCCCATCGACGTCCTTGAGACGCTTCACAAGTCGCCCTCTGCCTATGAAGGAGCAGCGCGGCCGCTCCTGCCGCCTCCTTCCTCACCGAGACCTCGACCGCCGAGTTCGGCGTTGGGCCCCGGTCGTGGCTTCGGGTCGACCCCGCCTGGCATCGCGCTGGGCCTGATCCGTGGCGACCTCGCACACCGGGCGGGCTAGTCCCCCGTCCCCACGTCAATGATCCCTTCGGCGCATCCCTTCGCGGTCCCGAAGATTTCCTGCGAGCGCTCGTTCAAGGCCAACCTGCCCAGCCGCCCGAGGTCGATCAAGACGAGGCCCATGCTCCGGACCGCCGCCCCCGTCCCGGTCTTGGCGCGCCATCGGCCGGTGCGTGTGTCTCTAGTCTCGCAGCGCGCCGAGACCGCCCATTGCCCGGCGCCGGTCCGCTCGAACGCCAGCGACGTCGTCAGCTCGTCGTGCCCCCGGCGTTCGGTCGTGCCGGCGTGCCAGCGGGGCTGATCGATTGGGCCAGCCGCCGCCGAACCAGCCGCCAGGATGGCGGCCAGGGTAAGGAAGGTACGCATCACACTCTCCGTTGACACTTACTGCATGCGCCGGCCCAGGGCCTAAGTGCGGCTCTGGGCAGACCGCCAAGCTCAGACCTCGACGACGAGGGCCGGGTTGAACCCCGGGTTCTCGACCTTCACTGCGGCCGCCTGCCCACGCCACGCCGGCGACGTGGTGACGTAGCCCCGCGGGTTCGCGACGATCCTCGTGCCGCCGACGCGGTAGTCCCGAGGCTCGTGGATGTGGCCGTGGATCCACAAGTCCGGGGCATGCGGCCCCTTCAGCACGGCGGATAAGTCGCTCGCGTACGCCGCGTCGAGGGGTTCGCGCCATGCCTCCGTGCGCAGGCTCCGCTCGTGCGGCGCGTGGTGCGTGACGACGACCGTCCGCCCATCGAAGGGCTCAGCCAGCGCAGACTCGATCCGCCGGCGCTGCACGACGTGCAGGCTTGCGGAGAACCGGGGCAGGAACTTGCTGTAATCCCTGGGCCCGTGTCTCCACTTGATCGCCCGGACGTCGGTCAGCCCGCCGACGCGGCTCGACGCCTCGTCGAACGCGCGTACGCGCTCGGCCGGCCGGATGTCCCAGTCTGTCCAGAGGGTACCCCCGATGAACCTGAGGCTGGCATGCTCGGCGACGTCGCCCTCTACGAGGAGCGTGACGTCCGCGGCGCTCGCCAGCTCGCGCGCCTCCTCGACCTCCTTCTGATAGGCGCCCCCGTAGAAGTCGTGGTTGCCGGGCACGTACACCACGGGACGGCCGTTGCTCTCGCGGAGGCGGCCGAGCCAGGGTAGCACGCTGCGACAGAGGTGCTCCGACACGTCTCCGGCGACCACAACGACGTCGTGCTCCGGCGGCGTCAAATCGAGCGGGGCAAAGTCGAGGTGGAGGTCCGAGAGGACCCACAGGCGCACGTCGTTCATGGCGAATCCTCCGGCCCTGCGCTTGGAGGCGCCTGGGCTTTCGCTGCTGTCGGGAATGCTGTCACCATACAGGCGAATGCTTTCAGAAACCCTGGGCGCAGGCCTAAAACTCACCCTTCAACAGGACTGGCGATCATCTCCCAGCGGAGCAGCCAGCCCCAGGCCCAGCCGTTCGGTTCGAGCCTCAGGACCCGACACCCGGTTACCGGGACGCATTACTCCGCGGTGACGAAGGTGTTTCAGCAAAACGGGTCGAACAGCAGCCGACTCCCGCCGCCTCCTGGGCCGGCGATGACGCGCTGGCCCTCGACCCTTGCGCAGACCTCGCGAACTCGGCGGACCTGGACGCGCGAGACGACGTCCGGGAGGACGACGAGGGAGACGTCGAACAGGAGGACGCGGGGCCCGTGCCCGACGACGCGGTCGTCCTCCCGGATCGACCAGAGCCTCATGCGGGTGTCCCAGTACGCCTGTGTCACGGCTCACCTCCGCATGGCAGCGGGCCGAACGCGAGCGCCAGGGCCTCGGTCTCCAGCGCCATCCGCAGGGCGTCCGGAGCGGCGGTGCACCCTCAAGCCTCCTGCCGGATGATGCGGTCGACCCGCAGGCCCGCCGCGATGGCGATTAGACCGCAGACACGCCTGAGCGACCAGGCGCGACGGATATGCTCGCGGACGATCGGAAGGGTGTCCTGCCGTTGTGTGACAACCTCCATCAGCGTCGCCGGACTGGGGCAGGCTCGGCGACGAGCCGAGCCACATGCGCGCCATCGAGGCGACGCTCGACGAGCAGGGCATCCGCGATCCGGCGCACCGCCGCAGCGTGCCGTCGGACGATGTCACGCGTCTCGCCGTACAGCCTGTCGAGCAAGGCAGAGGTCTCCGCCTGCAGGCGCGGGTCCGATATCAGTGCCGTGACCGGATCCCGCTCGACGGCGATGAGGCTCCGCTCGCCCAACCCCCATTCCCCAAGCATCCTCACGGCGATGCTCGTCACCGTCAGCAAGTCTTGCCGAGCCCCCGAGCTGGCACTGTTGAGGATCGCCTCCTCAGCCGCCCGGCCCGCGAGCCCGATGCGGATCCGCGCCTCCGCCTCAGCACGTGTCCAGACGCCGGGGTCCGGCCCGACGAGCTCGACCCAACCGCCGGTGCCCTCGCCGGCCTGTAGCGTCACGATCAGGTCGCGGTCAGGGTTCTCGATGTGCGCCAGCAGGGCGTGCCCGGACTCGTGAACGGCCAGCCGGTATCGCACCGCCAACGGCATGTCCGCCTCGCCCGCTCCCGCCACCGCCAGCAGGTCCCCGACGTCGAGCGGCCGCCCAGCATGCCTCGCCCGCCGCCGTGCGTCCTCGACGAAGGCCTCGATCTGCGCCCCGGTATACCGCTCCGTGCGGTACGCGACGGGCAGGAGATCGGCGTCGCTCAGATCGTCGCCTAAGCGGACGCGCAGCATCGCGACGCGCTCCTCCACATCTGGGAGTCCGATCATGATCGTCTTACCAAGACGCCCCGGCCGCCGGATGGCGGGGTCGACCCGGTTTACGTCGTTCGTTGTCGCAATCACGACGACGCCCTCGCGGCCGCCGGCGCCATCGAGTTGCTCCAGGAGCCCGTTTGAAACTTGGAGGGAGTAGTCAACGTGCTTGTGCTGGATCGTCCGCCGGTCAACGAATGTGTCGATTTCGTCGATGAGCAGGATGCACCCGCGCCGGCCCGTCGCCAGTGCCTTTGCCCGCGCGAAATCCTCCCGCATCGCCTTGAGCAGCGTCCCGAGATGAGCCTCGCCCGCGCCCTGCCAGGCCATTAAGGAGGCGCTGATGAACGGAAGGGATCCCGTTGTTGCAAGGGCCTGCGCAAGCAAGGTCTTTCCGGTGCCGGGTGGGCCCCCCAGCAGCAGGCCGTTCGAGACCGTCGACCAGTGGGCGCCCTCTCGCCAGCCCGCTAGATCGACGAGGAGGCTGCGGCACCACTCGACTGCCTCACGGGCGCCGTGAAGCTGATCGAGCGTCAGGTCCCGCCCGCGTCCCGACGCCGGCGTCGGCGTGACTAGACGGACGATGTGCTCGACACACTGCCTAGGATCCCGCCCCGGACGGACCGCCGATGCAAGGTCAGCCGCCGTAAACGCCAGCCCCTCCAGCCGGGCGCGGTCAGCCTCGGTGAGGGCCTTTCCGGTCGTGCCACGGATGACGGCGGCCACATCCGAGGCGCCGATAGGCGAAAGCATAAGGCGGTGATCGGCCGCCCGCAGCGCTACGGCCGGCAGGCACGTCGCCGCGTCGGGGGATAGGGCCAGGACCGGCTTGTCGCGCCGCAAGTAGGCGACGTACTGCCGCTCTCTCTTGGCCACGTCGGACCCCTTCATAGGCGCATCCTCGATGACGATCTCAACGCCGGACGGGAGCTCCCGCTTCGTCTCGGTCGTGTCCTTCAGGATCGCAAGCGTGAGCGTGTCCGGCACGTCGAGCAGGACGACACCTCCCACACCGGAAAGGGCCTCGCGAACACCGGGGACATTGAGCGTTCGCCGGAGCTGAAGCGACGCAGCGTGCGAGACCGGAGGCTGGCCGGGATCGACATCGTCGAGGCCGTCGAAACAGGCATCGTCCTCGGGCCTGGCCCGCGGCGCAGTTGTCGTAACCACGGCCGCCTTAGCGACGAGATCTTCCCAGGCCATCTGCCTCGCGCGCATGCGGCTCTCGGGGCGCCACGCATTCTCGGCGTCGTACCACCCGAGCTCGATCTTGCGGGCGGCGTACGAGACCTCAGAACGTGTGCAGCTTGTCTGACGCCTCTCCACAGGATCCGCCAGCGTCGCGAAGTACATCTCCAGCGAATGCATCGCGCGCACGGCGCACTCGTAGTGGCCGGCTAAGGCGGCGCAGAATCGTGCCCGCCGCGCCCATTCGTCGAGTGTCTCGCGCATATGCGCGGCGCGCGCCTTATTGACGGTCTCAAGCTCGCAGGCCTGCGCGAAGCCCAGCACGTGGACGACCTGGCAATCCAACGTCAAGGCGTCGGAGGCACGCCGGACACTTTCGGGGCTGCATGAGAAATCCGTCTCGGACGCCCAGGCGGCCATATCGGCGCATGGGTGGCCGGCGGTCGTGTGACCGATGGCGAGCTCGTGATACGTCGGGGGAACGGCGGGGATGATTTGTGCGGGCGTGTGGTCACCCGCGCGGGCGGCCTGCGCCCGACGCTGTGCGTCGTCGACCATCTGTATGTCCTCAGTGCGCACCGGCTTGGCCAGTGCTTCGGGGATGAAAGACCCTACAGGGAAGGCGTTAAAATTCCCCTGCCAGGCGGGCGGCGGACCTGGCTTTTGCCGCCGCAGCCGCCCCTCGCATCTCGTCGACGAGCTCGACGGCCCGGACGAGGATCCCCTCTAGTCGGCCGGTCAGGACCTGCTTACCAGTCGTCGACATCGGGCCCGGGCCGTCGTCACCCATCCCGTACTCCTCGATGTGCTCCTCCCACATGTAAGCGACGGCCTGCAGGCAGTAGCCAGTCGCCCGCGGGTACTCCGTCGCGCTGGCGCGCCCGAGCATGTCCAGCAAGGGCGACGGCAGGCCGTGCGAGATGATGCGGCCCTTAGCCACGGTCCGCAGGCTCAGGCCCGAGGCCAGGGCCATGGGGCCGACGTATTCCGGACCGTAGACCCGGGTGGCCACGCGCGTAATCTCGTCCGACAGCGCCTGCGCGATCCGCTCGTGCTCGACGGGCACGCCGTGGATCAGGGGCTGCCGGCCGTCGTACGACAGCACTTTCCCGCCGATGATCTCCGGCGTCCGCCGCCGCAGCCCGGCGAGCGGCGAGACCTTGGCGTCGACGAAGCCCACAGCGTGGCCGGGGATGCCAGCGGCGCGGTCGGGGGGCACGGGGGCGAGATGTATGCGCATGGGTCCCTCAGGGGGCTGCGAGCAGGTCTACGGGTGTGGGACGGCCGCCGTCGTTGGCGGCGACCCAGATGGCGAGGCGGAGCGTTCAGGGGCGCCCGCGATGGTGACGGTGGTCCGGCTCACAGCCCGGCCTTCCGGAGCTTGGCGACGCAGCGGGGGCAGTCTGCCGGCTCCGCGCGGACGTCGCCCCAGCCTATGGACCGAGGGCCGGGCTTGGCCCCGCACAGCGCTTTGCCGACGCCGGACCACACCCCGCATTCGTCCTCGGAGACCAAGTGGAGGCGACGGCCCTGATCGCCCTGGTTACCGGTGCGGAGCGTGCCCACCATGTCGGCGGCGCGCCATGTCGACCCGTCGGGCAGGACGTAGCGCGGGGCCGCGGCGAGGAACGCCTCGCGCTCGGCGTTGAGGCGGGCGGCGGCCTCGCGCCCCTTGGCCTCGTAGGCGGCGGCCTCAGCGGCACGCTCCTCAAGCGTGCGCGTGTCCCGCGCCTCGGCCGCGATGCGGTCGAGATATCCGAATATGCCCACGGCGGTGATCCCTGCAGCGATGGCGCCCCGGCGGGATTGCCGGGGCGCGTGGTGACGGGATCAGTGCCCGAAAGGGTCGTAGCCGACGGCGTCACGGGCAGACTTCTCGGCCGCGAGCTCGGCATCATGGGCCCGCAGCTTGGGCAGCAGGCGGTCGACGAGGGCTTCCGACGCGACGGCACGCTCGCTGTCGTAGATGGCCGAGTTCCAGCCGGTCAGCTTCGCGAGGCGCCGGTACATATCCTCGACGCTGCGGATCATCTGCAGGGTCGCGTCGGGGTCGGCGAGCGGGTGGTCCTCCGGGTACCCGAGGAGCGCCGCGTACGCGCCGGGGTGCTGGCAGGCTCGCAGCAGGTCCCTGAGCCAATCGAGATCGCCGATACGCCGATCCTCGACGCCCTCGGGCCCGTGGACGGCATACATGACGCTGAGGGGAGTGATGGGCAGGACGGGCTCGACGTATCCGACCTCGCGGGCGTCGGCGTCGAACGGGCCGACAACGGGGTTCGAGCGGGTGTTCATGACGATACTTCCTGAACCTGAGGGCGCCCCGGCGGGATTGCCGGGGCGCGGGGTGGCGGGGGGTCGGACCCCCTGGGGTCAGGCGTCGTCGCGCTCGTAGACGACGAAGCGACCGTCGACGGCGGCGTGGACGTAGTGCGTGTCCGTCCAGTAGATGCCGTGTGCCAGGACGGTGCCGCGCGGTTCGACGGCTCCCTCATCGTGGGCCGGGAGGTAGCTGTCGATCAGGGCGCGGAGCACATCCGGCGTGAGCCCGGCGGCGATCCGGCAGACGTCGTCGAGGCTGGCGGCCTGCTGCATGGCGAGGCTGGCGGCGCCGGCGGTGAGGGCCATGGCGGGGATTCCTGAAACCTGAGGAGGCGCCCCGGCGGGATTGCCGGGGCGCGGGTGGCGGGATCAGGCAGCCTCGCGTTCGGCGATGAGCTCCAGCAGATGGTCGCGGACGGCGAGGTCGAGGGCGAGCCGGAACTCCGGATTGTCGGAAATGGCGTCGTGGTAGTCGCTCGTCCCGTTCTGGCCGATAGTGGAGTCGACGCACAGGTTGGCCTCGTACAGGGCGTCCTCCGCATCGAGGTCGGCGATGATCTTCTCGTGGTCGCCGATGAGCCGCTTCTTGACCTCGTCAAGGGCCTCGTCGACGGCGCCCTGGTCGACGTCGAGGTCCTGAAGGCGGCCGCTGGTAGTCCAGCGGTTGACGCTGCCCTTCTGGACGGAGAGGAACAGGCGTTCGGTGCACTCCTGGGCGACGAAGCTGTTGGCCTCCACGTGCCGGTCGGCCTCGGCCTCGGAGTAGAAGGTCTCGATGCTCTGCGTGGTCGTGACGGTCCACGTCTGCTCGGTCTCGCCGTCGACGTAGCGCGAGGGCGCCGTGCCCGTCTCGATGGTGGGGACCTGCGTGCGGGCTTCGGCGTAGGCGTCAGCGACGGCCTCCTCCGCGGTGTTGCCGAGGCCGAAGATGGCCGTCTGGTTGGCCTCGACGGCCGGCACGGCGATGAAGTGGCGGACGTCGGTGGCGCGGAGGATCTGCCGGATGTCTTCCACCGGCACCGGGCCGAACTCGGCCTTGAGGCGGTCGATGAGCTCCTCGGTGGCGGACTCGTAGTCGGCGCCCTCTGGGGTCTCGTGGGCGATGTGCTGCTCGATGGCCTCGGCGGCGAGGTCGCGGTCGGCCTGGGTCCGGGCGGACTTCCACGCGGCGATGACGGTGTCGATGTTGACGCTCACTGTCTGGTTTCCCTGCTGGACCGCACGCTGGCTCAGGCCGGCGCTTCTGGTATGGCAGATTTAATCTGACACGGATGCCGGGTCAAGCCCCCGTCCTGTGATCCCCGATCACACACGCCCTCGACGATTCCCCCGTGCTCGCCGAGGATGCCTCCTCACTCCCCGCCGGGCACGGCCGGGAGCCAGCGCGGTGCCACGTGCGGGGGCCATCCCGGGGGCCTTGTCCGGGACTGCAAGGGGCTCCGCGTGGCAGTGCGGGGCCCCTTTCTCGTGCTGGGGGACTAGGCGAATCCGGATTTCCTGCTTCGATCGAGGGCGAGCCCCGGCAGCTGACCCGGTGATAGCGCCGGACTGAAAATCCGGAGAGCGACGTTCGACTCGTCGCCGGGGCACCAGACATCCGGAGGGGACCGGACGATGACCACCATCGAGATCACCAGCCGGGTGACCCGGCGCTCCCTCATGGGCCGCTCTAAGGACGTGCTCGCGACGCGGGTGCTTGAACTCATGGACGAGCTCGCCGGCGTCTGGAAGGCGCTGGAGCGTGCGGAGGCCGGGGCCGCGAGGCCGAGGCCGCCGTCGCGCAGGTCAACGCCGGCAACGAGGCCCCCTCACGGCAGGCTGACGACCTGTTCGTCCTCATCCAGCAGGTGGCGGCCGCCGCCGTCTCGCCACCGGCCCGCGCCTCCTCCGTCCCTGCCGTGGGGTCCTTCGGACGAGCGAGGCCCTGCTCAAGAAGGCGATGACCGCGTGCACGATGGCCTACGTCCACGCCTGGCATCTCGCGTTCGCGTGGGCTCGGGCCGTCGATACCCTGACCGCGGGATCCCATTGCTGAGACCATCGAGGAGACCGTGCTTCGCCTCCGCGCCGAGCGCCTGACGCAGGCCGGCATCGCCGAGCGCCTCGGCCTGCGCCTGTCCCTGATCACGGAGATCCTGCGCGACGCCGGCGTGCGGGGAAAGCTGGATCCCGACCCGACCGGCGCGCGCCTTTCCCGCATCCTAACGCTGCTCGCCCCCGGGCTACACGCAGTTCCGCATCGCCACCGAGGTCGGCGTCTGCCAGGTCCAGGTGTCGGAGATCCTCAAGGCCGGCTACCGGCGCCACCGGCATGCCTCCCGGCGTAAGCGGTCGAAGGCCGCCTAGCGCAGTCTCGTCAGCCCATCCCGCACGACCGCCTCGACCGCCTAGCCCAGGCCGTCCGTCTCGCGGCCATGCTCCCGCGTCTCGTATATCGCGGCCGGCTCGCCCTGGCGCTCGACGAGGACTGTGGACCGGCGGGGGCCGACCATCACGCGCATGGTGACGTCGACGTTACGACCGGCGCCGGGGCCGTCCTCGACGGGATGGAGGGGGGACTTGGTCAGACCGGCAGGGTCGCAGCCCGCGCCGGCGGCGGCAATCCGCAGCCTCGCCCAAGGACAGGCCCGCCCAAAACCCGCCCAAGGGCCAGACATGGAAAAGGCGCCACGGGGGCGCCTCGGTGAAAATCTTTGTCTGAGAAGAGTTTATTTGGTGGGCGCACTAGGGTTCGAACCTAGGACCCGCTGATTAAGAGTCAGCTGCTCTACCAACTGAGCTATGCGCCCGATCGCTTCTGCGACCGCCCGGTGGCCACCAAGTCCGTCCGGGGTGGCGGGCTGATACCAACGCGGCCGGGGCCTGTCCACCCCCGGCCGCCGCTTTTTCTCATTCCGCCGCCGCATGCTGTGCATGCACGCGCACGGAATGGGCCGACAGCTTGTTCAGCGCCGAGAGATACGCCTTCGCGGACGCCACCAGCGTGTCCGGATCGGCGCCGCGCGCGGTGACGCTGCGCTCGCCGTCCCGCAGCCGCACCGAGACCTCCGCCTGCGCGTCCGTGCCGCCGGTCACGGCATGGACCTGATAGAGCTCCAGCTGCGCCTGATGCGGGACCAGCGCCGAGATCGCGTTGAACACCGCGTCGACCGGCCCGTTGCCGTCCGCCTCCTCGATCCGCGTGCCGGCCTCGTCGGCGATCCGCAGCGTCGCGCGCTGCGGTCCGCGGGTTCCGGCGATCACCGACAGGGAGACCAGCCGGATCCGGTCGTGGGCCGTGGCGAGGTTCTCGTCGACCAGCGCCTCGATGTCCTCGTCGTAGACGTGCTTTTTCCGGTCGGCCAAGGCCTTGAACCGGTCGAAGGCGTCCTGGAACTGGTTGTCGGACAGGTGCAGGCCGAGATCCTCCAGCTTGGAGCGGAACGCCGCCCGGCCGGAATGCTTGCCCATCACCAGGGAGGTCTTGGTCAGCCCGACCGAGGCCGGCGTCATGATCTCGTAGGTCTCGGCATTCTTGAGCATGCCGTCCTGGTGGATGCCGCTCTCGTGCGCGAAGGCGTTGCGGCCGACGATCGCCTTGTTGAACTGCACCGGGAAGTTCGTGGCGTGGCTCACGAGCTTCGAGGCGCGGGTCAGCATGGTCGATTCGACGCCGGTCTCGTAGGGCAGCACGTCGGCGCGCGTGCGCAGCGCCATCACGATCTCCTCGAGCGCGGCGTTGCCGGCCCGCTCGCCGATGCCGTTGATCGTGCACTCGACCTGCCGGGCGCCGCCCTCGATGCCAGCCAGGGAATTGGCGATCGCGAGGCCCAGGTCGTTGTGGCAATGGACCGAGAACACGGCCCTGTCGGCGTTCGGCACGCGCGCGCGGACGTTCGCGAACATGTCGCGGTACTCGGTCGGCGTGGCGTAGCCGACCGTATCGGGGAGGTTGATCGTCGTGGCGCCGGCCTTGATCGCCGCCTCGACGCAGCGGCACAGGTAGTCGAGCGGCGTGCGGGTCGCGTCCATGGCCGACCACTCCACGTCCTCGACGAGGTCGCGGGCCTGGGCCACGGTCTTCAGGATGATCTCGACGACCTCGTCCTGGCTCTTGCGCATCTGGTGCGCGAGATGGATCGGCGAGGTCGACACGAAGGTGTGGATCCGCGCGCGCTTGGCGTGGCGCACGGCCTCGCCGGCCCGGGCGATGTCGGCGGGGATCGCGCGGGCGAGTCCGGCGATGGTCGCGCGCTTGGTCCTCCGGGCGATCTCCGAGACCGCCTCGAAATCGCCGTTCGACGCGATGGGGAACCCGGCCTCAATGATGTCGACGCCCATCGTGTCGAGTAACTCGGCGACCGCGAGCTTCTCGTCGAAGGTCATGGTGGCGCCGGGGCACTGCTCGCCGTCGCGGAGCGTCGTGTCGAAGATCAGGATCCGGTCGCGGGCGGAAGCGGTGCTGGTCGTAGTCATGGCATTACCCTGTCGCGGGCCGCCCGGCACGTGATGGCGCGGCGCGGCGTGGTGCCCTCGCGGGCGGATTCGCGAATGAAAGAACTCCCCTGAAGGCCCAGGCGCGCGCCCGGACGGCCCTCAGGGGCGGGTAAGCAGAAGCGGAAGAAGGAGCCCGGAGCGGCGCGCACGGGACCGAAGCGCCGTAGAGGCGGCGCGGGCGGTCTCGATCGCTGAGCCGGCTCTGGCCAAGGCTCGTCTCTCCTGTCGGCGACCCGCGCGGGACGTTCTCACGGCGCGGTGCGGCCCGTAGGTATCCCCGGATCGACCGGAACACAAGCGAGACCGGCGCGTCCGGAGGCGCGGACCGGGGCTGTCGCGGCCGGCAGGTCCGCGAGGATCGCCGCCGCGAGATCGTCGTAGAACAGCATCTGCCCCGCGGCCCAGACCTCGAACTCCGCCAGCAGCGTCGGGTCGAAGGCGGTCAGGTGGCCGCCGGCGATCCGGATCCATCCCGCGGCCTCGGCCTCGCCGAGCAGGTTGCCGACATGGGCCCGCGACACGTCCAGCCGCTCGGCGAGGCTGCGCAGGCTGAGCGACACCGCCGCCGGCGCGCCGGGCACCGTGGCGGCATAGTGGGCCCCGACCAGGGCCGTGAGCAGCGGATAGCCGCAGTCCCGTCCTGCGAAATGGAGCACCCGCGGGAACGGCGCGATGAGCGTGCCGTGCCGCAGCACGTGGGCGGCCGAAAGGCGCACCAACTCCCCGAGCCGGTCGGGGCCGTCGAGCATCCCGGCGTGGCCCGGGTCGCGACGGGTCACCGCGTCCATGGCGGCGACGAACAGGCGCCCGCTCCGCGCGATCTCGGTCACCAGGGCCGGCGCCGCCTGCAGGCATTTCACGCGCCCGTCGCCCCGATCCGCCACCGCGGTGACGAAGCGCCCGGCCTTCAGGGCCGACACGAAGCCGGCCGTCTGCCTCGGGCTCGATCCCACCATCGCCTGGAGGACCGTCAGGGTGGGACGCGGGCCCCCGTGATGGCGCCACGCGTAGTCGTTGTGGATCAGCATGAACGAGACCACGTAGCGCCCGATCTGATTGAGCAGCTTGTGGCTCGGCCAAACAATCTGCGCCGGTTCGATCATGCCCTGGCAGTAACCGGCGACCGCCGGGCGGAAATCGCGCTCGGATCGAAGCAGAGTGATCCGCGCCCGGAAATGATCGTCCAACATCCGCGCCCCGACTCAGCCGGATCCCGACCGAAGGGATGCCGCGCGCCCGGCCTTCGGTCCAGGATTTCCTGCAAAGTTTGGACTCGGTGGTGAAGAACGCGCCGGGATACGACTCGCAGTGCTTGTCTCAGCGCTGCCGGAGCGAGCGGTCCGCCGGGCCTGGCCGGCGTCAGATCCGAAGGGGACCGTCCACCGTGTGCGATCTGCATCGACCCTCTCTCTCCCGGCGCGGCCTGCTGGCCGCGGCCGCGGCCGGTACCGTGATGGGGGCTTCCGCCGGGATCCGGCGGGCCGAGGCGGCCCCCGACGGCGCGCGATCGAACGCCATCACGCCCGAGGCGGCCCTCACGCGGCTGCGCGACGGCAACGGCCGCTACGTCGCCAACACGTCGACGAACCGAGACTTCTCGGCCGGTCGCGCCGCGCGGGCCGCGGCGCAGTATCCGATCGCCTGTATCGTCGGCTGCGCCGATGCCCGGGTCGCCCCGGATTTCATCTTCGACCAGGGACCGGGCGATCTGTTCGTCGTCCGCGTCGCCGGCAACTTCGTCACCACCGACGGTCTCGCCAGCCTCGAATACGGCGTGTCGGTCCTGGGCGCGCCGCTGATCCTCGTCCTCGGCCATTCCGATTGCGGGGCCGTGAAGGCGACGATCGACGTCATGAAGACCAACGCGTCGCTCCCCGGTCATCTCCCCGTGCTGATCGAGGCGATTCGCCCGGCGGTGGATCTGGCCGAAAAGGCGCGTGCGCAGGATCCCCTGGCCGAGGCCGTCGCCCAGAATGTCCGGCACAGCGTCCGGCGCCTCGAGCAGGCCGGCCCCATCATCGCGGAGGCCGTCGCCGCCGAGCGGGTGAAGGTCGTGGGCGGCTTCTACGACATCGGCACCGGCCGGGTCGTGATCCTCTGACCGCGGTGCCCGATCCGTCCCGGCCTGCGGGCCGGCGCTTTGCCGAAGCTTGCCAATGACGGTGCAGCCTCGATAAAGCCCGCCGGCACGTCGAGACCGAACCCGCGAGACCGTCATGGCCAGCTACAAGCTCCTGCTCCTCCCCGGCGACGGGATCGGCCCGGAGGTCGCCGGCGGCATGCAGGTGGTGCTCGACACCCTCAAGGAGACCGGTCTCGCGACCTTCGAGACCGAGACCGACCTCGTCGGCGGCAGCGCCCTCGACGCGCACGGCGTCCCGCTCGCGGACGCGACCCTGCAGCGCGCGAGTGACGCGGACGCCATCCTGCTCGGCGCGGTCGGCGGACCGAAATGGGCCGGTGTCGCCTACGAGAACCGCCCCGAAGCCGGCCTGCTGCGCCTGCGCAAGGAGCTGGACCTCTTCGCCAACCTGCGGCCCGCGATCTGCTACCCGGCGCTGGCCGAGGCCTCGGCGCTGAAGCGCGAACTCGTCGAGGGGCTCGACATCATGATCGTCCGGGAGCTCACCGGCGGCGTCTATTTCGGCGAGCCGAAGGAGATCACCACGCTGGAGGACGGCTCCAAGCGGGCGGTCGACACCCAGGTCTACACGACGGCTGAGATCGAGCGGATCGCCCACGTGGCCTTCGACCTCGCGGGCAAGCGCTCGGGCCGGGTCGCCTCGGCCGAGAAGCACAACGTGATGAAGTCGGGCGTTCTCTGGAAGGAGGTCGTCACCAAGGTGCACGCCGCGCACTACGCCGACCTGCAGCTCGAGCACATCCTCGCCGACAACTGCGCCATGCAGCTGGTGCGCCGGCCCAAGCAGTTCGACGTGCTGGTGACCGACAACCTGTTCGGCGACGTGCTCTCCGACATCGCCGCCATGCTCACCGGCTCGCTGGGCATGCTGCCGTCGGCCTCCCTCGGCGCGGTCGACGCGAGCGGCCTGCGCCGCGCGCTCTACGAGCCGGTCCACGGCTCGGCGCCCGACATCGCCGGCCAGGACAAGGCCAACCCGATCGCCATGATCGGCTCGCTCGCCATGTGCCTGCGCTACTCCTTCGGCCTCGGCGACGCGGCCGACGCCCTCGACGGCGCCATCACCGACGCCCTCGCGGGCGGCGCGCGCACCGCCGACATCGCCGGCGAGGGCACGAACCCGATGGGCACGCGCGCCATGGCCAGCGCGGTGGCGGACGCGCTCCGCACCCGGGTCGGCTGAGACACGTCTTCGGCGCGTCGCAGCACCGGGGTCGGTCCCCAGCCGCGTGTTTCGACGCATGGCGGTCGGGCGCGACCTTCGCTATGACGCGCCCATCGAGGATTGGGAGCGTCATGAAGGCCGGAGACGGGGCGTCTGAGCGCGCGAGCGCGGATTTCGGCTTCGAGCGCGTGGCGCTCGACGAGAAGCAGGGGCGCGTCGACAGCGTCTTCCACTCGGTCGCCCGCCGCTACGACATCATGAACGACCTGATGTCGGCGGGCCTGCACCGGGCCTGGAAGGCGCAGCTCGTCTCGATGCTGCGGCCGCCGCAGAACCGCGCCTTCGCGCATCTCGACGTCGCCGGCGGCACCGGCGACGTGGCCTTCCGGGTGCTGGCCGCGGGCGGTCCGCGCACCCGCGTCACCGTACTCGACATCAACGAGTCGATGCTGCGGGTCGGCGCCGAGCGGGCACGGGAGCGCAAGGTCGACGAGGCCGGCGACCGGATCGCCTTCGTGACCGGCAACGCCGAGGCGCTGCCGCTGCCGGACGCGTCCTTCGACGCCTACACGATCGCCTTCGGCATCCGGAACGTGCCGCGGATCGAGACGGCGCTGGCCGAGGCGCGGCGGGTGCTGAAGCCCGGTGGGCGCTTCCTCTGCCTGGAATTCTCGGCCGTCGACATCCCGCTGCTCGACCGCATCTACGACGCCTACTCGTTCAACGTGATCCCGCGCATCGGCGCCCGGGTAGCCGGGGACGCCGAGTCCTACCGCTACCTCGTGGAGTCGATCCGGAAGTTCCCGACCCGCGGCGCCTTCGCGGGCATGATCGAGCGCGCGGGTTTCCGGCACGTCACCGACCGGGCGCTGACGGGCGGGATCGTGGCGATCCATTCGGGCTGGAAGGTCTCTTGACCGCCGCCGCGCGCGACGGGAGCCAGCACCGGTGATCAGCGCCGCCGTCAACTTGTTTCGCGGCGCGCGGGTCGGCTTCGTGCTGGCCCGCGAGGGCGCCCTCGCCCTCGTCGACCCCTCTGAGCTGCCCCCGCACCTGCGCCTCGCCCTGCGGATCGGCCGCTCCCTCGAGCGGCCCGGCCTCGACGACGGGGCGGCCCGGCTCTCTGCGGCGATGACGCGCCTCGGCCCGTCCTACGTGAAATTCGGCCAGTTCCTGGCGACGCGGCCCGACATCGTCGGCATGCGCGCGGCCTTCGACTTGGAGAAACTGCAGGACCGGGTGCCGCCCTTCCCGCAGGCGGTCGCGCTTCGCACCGTCGAGGCCGCCCTCGGCAAGCCCGTGAGCGCCCTGTTCGTGTCGTTCAGCGAGCCGATCGCCGCCGCCTCGATCGCGCAGGTCCACAAGGCGATCGTGCAGGATCCCGACGGCACGCAGCGCGCCCTCGCCGTGAAGGTGATGCGGCCTGGCGTCCGCGAGCGCTTCATGCGCGACCTCGAGGTCATGCGCTTCATGGCGCGGGTGGTGAACGCCCTGTCGCCGCAGGCGGAGCGGCTGCGCCCGCGCGAGGTGGTGGAGATCCTCGCGCGCTCGGTGCTGATGGAGATGGATTTCCGCCTTGAGGCGGCGGCCGCCTCCGAGCTCGCCGAGAACACCAAGGACGATCCGGACTTCCGTGTGCCGAGGCCGGAATGGGAGCTGACCGCCCGTGAGGTGTTGTCGGCCGAGTGGATCGAGGGGACCCGCCTGCACAGCGCCGCGGAGCTCGCCGCCCGGGGGCATGATCCGCAGATAATCGGCCGGACCGTCATCCAGAGCTTCCTGCGGCACGCGATCCGCGACGGCTTCTTCCACGCGGACATGCACCAGGGGAACCTGCTGGTCGATGCCGAGGGCCGGCTAGTCGCGGTCGATTTCGGCATCATGGGCCGCCTCGGCCCGAACGAGCGCCGGTTTCTCGCCGAGATCCTGCTGGGCTTCATCCTGCGGGATTACCGCCGGGTGGCGAAGGTCCATTTCGAGGCGGGCTACGTGCCGGCCCATCACTCCGTGGAGGATTTCGCGCAGGCGATCCGCGCCATCGGCGAGCCGATCCACCAGCGCCGGGCCGACGAGATCTCGATGGCCAAGGTCCTGACCCTGCTGTTCGACGTCACGGCCCTGTTCGACATGAGCACCCGCACCGAGCTGGTGATGCTCCAGAAGACCATGGTGGTGGTGGAGGGCGTCGCCCGCTCCCTCGACCCGCGCCTCGATATGTGGACCACGGCCGAGCCGGTCGTGCGCGCCTGGATCGCCCGCAACATGGGGCCGGTCGGCCGGGCGCAGAGCGGCCTGGACGCCCTCAAGGTCGTCTCCGACGTCGTCGGCGACATCCCGGACCTTGCCATACGGTTGAAGCGCGTGCTGGTCCGCCTCGACGAGGCCGGCACCGGCGATGCCCGCCGGCTGGAGCGCTTCGCCCGCAACGAACGCTACCGCGCGATCTGGTCGACGCTGGCCTTGTGGGGCATCGCCGTCGGCGCGCTGATACTGGCGTTCCGGGGTCTCTGACGCGGCACCATCCCCGATCCGGGACCGGGACCGCCGTGGTCCGCGGGCGCTCAGCCGGGCCCGGGTCCCTGGGCGGGCGCGTCCTCCGTCGCGGGGACCAGGGCACGCAGCTCGCGGGCCAGCTCCTTGAGCCCGGTCGAGCCCTTGGCGAGCACCCTGTCGGCCTGACCGGCCAGACGGCGCCGGTCCTCGGCCGTGATGTCCTTGGCGGTGAGCACTACCACCGGCACGTCGCGGCTGTCAGGCCGGGCCCGCAGCGCCCGCAGGAACGCGAATCCGTCCATCTCGGGCATCATCAGGTCGAGCAGGATGAGGGATGGGCGCTCCGTCTCCAGGGCTGCCAGAGCGCGCAGGCCGTTCTCGGCCTCGCGGACCGGGAAGCCCTCGCGCGCGAGATAGGCGCAGACGTGCTCGCGGACGTCGGCCTCGTCCTCGACGACGAGGATCGCGCCGTCACCCGAGGCGAGGCGGAAGCGGTCGACGATCTGGCGCAGGCTTCCCCAGTCGATCGGCTTCTGCAGGTAGTCGGTGGCGCCGAGGGAGAAGGCGAGGTTCTGCTCGTCCAGGACCGTCACCATCACGATCGGCGTCGCGCCGATCTCGGGATCGGCCCGGATGGCCCGCAGCACCGCCCATCCGTCCATCTGCGGCATGGTGACGTCGAGGAGAACGGCCCGCGGATGCAGGCTGCGAGCGAGATCGAGCCCGCGCCGCCCGTCCTCGGCGACCGTCACCGAGAAGCCCTCGCGCTCCAGGAAGCGCGCCAGCAGATCGCGGGTCGCGGCGTCGTCGTCGACCACCAGGATCGTCCCGCGGTCGCCGTCTCCCGATGCGGCCGGGTCCGCGTCCTCGGCCGCGGCGGCCTCGAAACGGTCCGGCAACGTCAGCGTGAAGGTGGTGCCCTGCCCCTCGCGGCTGTCCACGGTGATCGAGCCGCCCAGCATCTCGGCGAAGGCCCGGGTGATCGCGAGGCCGAGCCCGGTGCCGCCGAACCGGCGCGTCGTGGAGGCGTCGGCCTGGGTGAACCGCTCGAACAGCTTGCCGACCTGCTCCCGCGTCATGCCGATGCCGGTGTCGGTCACGCAGAAGCGCAGCGCACCGTCCGCCCGGGCGACCGCCAGGGTGATCCGGCCATCCTCGGTGAACTTCGCGGCATTGCTCAGGAGATTGATCAGGCACTGCCGCAGCTTGGTCACGTCGGTATGCGCGCTGCCCAGGCCTGGCTCCAGCTCCAGCGCCAGGGTGTTGCCCTTCTTGGCGACGAGACCCTCGACCGTGACCGCGACCTCCTGCACCACGGCGGCGACCTCGAAATCCTCCGCGTAGATCTCGACCCGGTCGGCCTCGATCTTCGAGATGTCGAGCACGTCGTTAATCAGGCCGAGGAGGTGGCGGGCGTTGGTCTCGATCTTCTTCATGTCGGTGACGAGATCGGCCTCGCCGATATCCTCCAACTCCTCCTGCACCATCTCGGAATAGCCGATCACCGCCGAGAGCGGGGTGCGCAGCTCGTGGCTCATATTGGCCAGGAACTGGCTCTTGGCCGCGTTGGCGGCCTCGGCCGCCGCGCGCGCCGCCTCGATCGCGGCCTCGGCCTCCTTGCGCTCGGTGATGTCCGTGTGGGTCCCGACCCACTCCCGCAGGGTGCCGTCGGGTTCGAGGATCGGGACGGCGCGCACGCTCATGTGCCGGTAGGTCCCGGAGGCGGCTCGGATCCGGTGCTCGGTGGCGTAGGGTTCCAGGCTGGTGACAGCGCGGGTCCACGCGGCGCGGGTATGCGCACGGTCCTCCGGGTGGACCGCGTCGAGGAAGCCGAGCCCCGCGTAGGCGGCCTCGTCCTGGCCGGTGAAGCGGGTCCAGGCCGTCTGGCGGCGATGGAGGCTCCCTTCCGGGTTGGCGGTCCAGACGATGGCGGCGCTCGCCTCGATCAGCGAGCGGAAGCGCTCCTCGCTCCGGCGCAGCCGGGCCTCCGCGAGGTGGCGGATGGTCTCGTCGACCACCACAAGGCCGACGCCCTCGACGCTCTGGTCGGCCGCCGCGCTCTCCTCGCCCCGGAGCGGATAGAAGCTCATCGAGAAATGCCGCACGCCGCCCGGCGCCGAGGGGGTCGGCACCGCCACCGGCACGTTCGGCGAGACCAGGCCTTCCGTCAGGGCCGCGGCCAGCTTCGGGGCCAGCTCCTCCCGCAGCGTCGGGAGCATGGCCCAGATCGGCGCGCCGAGATCGGCCCCGAAGCCGCGCTCGCTCATGGTGGCGAGCGCCCGGTTCATGTGCCTGATTTTCAGGTCACGGTCGAGGAAGCCGAGCCCCACCGGCGCGTTGGCCAGCACCCCGTCGAGGAGACGGGACATCCGCAGGGATTCCTGCCGTCGCACCAGGGCGAGGCGCGCCAGCAGCACGATCGCTCCGAGGGCCGCCGCCGCGGAGAGGAGGAACAGCAGGAGTTCGCGCCACGCTTCGTGCGCCTGGATGGTCGCGAGCTGCTCCAGGGTCGCGGCCTGCCGGGCCGCCGATTCGGCGCGGATCGCGTCCATCAGCTGCTTGCCCTCGCCGGTGCGGACGAGGTCGATGGCGGCGTCGAAGCCCCGGTTCCGCCGCGCCTCCACCACCCGGGCGGCGAAGTCGCGCTTCTGCGCGATCAGCCCGGCGAGCGACGGGCCGCCGGCTCGGACCGACTCCTGCGCGGCGGCGCCGAGGCCGGTCAGCTCCGTGTCGATCTTGGTGAGGGCGGTCGTGTAGGGACGGAGGTAATCCTCGCTGCCGACCAGCACGAAGCCGCGCTCCCCGGTCTCCAGGTCCTTGACCTCGGAGATCAGGCGCTCGATCCCGGCGATCGTCGCGTTCGCCCGGGCGGTCGCGGCCCGGTCGGTCTCGCCGGTCACGTAATTGGCCGTGCCGCTGCCCAGGGCGACGATCAGCAGGATGAAGGCGACGGGCGAGCCGAGGAGCCAGCCCAGCGGGCCGGCGCCGCGCCAATTGCGCCGGCGCAGGCCGAAGATCGATCCGGCACGCGACGGGGCGCTCACGTCTCCACCAGCCCGGTGGTGGCGCCCGACGCCTCGGAATCCGGCCGGCCGTGCGGCTGGCCGAGATATTCCCGCGACCGCATCTCGATGAGGCGCGAGACGGTCCGGTCGAACTCGAAGGCCTCGCGGCCGGTCCGGGCGGTGTAGAGGTCCTGCGCTTCGGCGGCCGCGGAGGCCACGAGCTTCACATGCCGGTCGTAGAGCGTGTCGACCAGCGTGATGAAGCGCTTGGCCTCGTTCCGCTCCGCCTCGCCCATCACCGGGATCCCGTCGAGGATCACCGTGTGGTAGGCGCGGGCGAGTGCCATGTAGTCGGAGGCGCCGAGGGGCTGGCGACAGAGATCGTCGAAGCCGAACCGGGCCACGCCGGTCGCCTGCTCGGGAACCGCCACGGCCCGGCCGTGGACCGTGACCGTCGCTGGGAGGCCGCGAGCCTTGCCGGTCAGGGCCTTGAAGGCGGCGTCGAGGGCCGCGCGCGCCGCCGCGTCGGCGGGGACATGGTAGACCGCCGCGCCGCCGAGCTTCTCCAGCCGGAAATCCGTCCGGGAGTCGAGGCGGACGACGGTCACGCGTTCCTGGAGGTTCGCCACGAAGGGCAGGAACAGCGCCCGGTTGAGGCCGCCCTCGTAGAGTCGGTCGGGCTCGACGTTCGAGGTCGCGACGACGGTGACGCCGCGCCGGAACAGGTGGTTGAACAGGCGACCCAGGATCATCGCGTCGGCGATGTCGGTGACAGTGAACTCGTCGAAGCACAGCAGGGTCGCCTCGTCGGCCAGCTGGTCGGCCACCGGTCCGATCGGGTCGTCGCCCTTGACGGTGCCGGCCTTCAGCGCCTGACGGTAGGCGTGGATCCGCTCGTGCGCGTCGGCCAGGAAACCGTGGAAATGGACGCGCCGCTTCGGCTCCGGCGCCGCCTCGTGGAAGAGGTCCATCAGCATGGTCTTCCCGCGCCCGACCGAGCCCCAGATGTACAGGCCCTTGATCGCCTCGGCCTCGTCCTTGCGACGGAACAGCCACCCCAGGGCGCTCGTCTTGCTGGCCCGCTTGCGGCGCTGGAGGTCGACGACCAGCCGGTCGAGGGCGCGCACGAGGTGCGCCTGGGCGGGATCGCGCTCGATGGCGCCGGTGGCGACCAGCGCCTCGTAGCGCTCGTGGACCGGGCCTGGCGAGACCGCACCGGCGAGCGCCGCCGGCGACGAAGCTATGGGCTTGCCGGATCTGTCGTTCACGCCGCCGGTTCCTCGCTGCTGATCGCGGTACCGGTTCGGCACCCCCTGCACCCGCGTCGGCGGTCAACGACCCGGGGCCTGTTCCAGTGCCGCGCAAGCTCGGCCTGAATCAAGCCCGCGGCCGAACAGCCGCGGGCAAGCGTCCCATTGAGGCGTCCCATCGAAGCCTCGCATCGGTCCCACGCATGGCAGGCCCGCGGCCGGCCGGCCCCGCACTCTGCTGCATTGCACAATGAATACGGGGATGCGACATCCCGGCGGTCTCTTGGGAGGAGCGTCCGGATCACTCCGCGCGGCAGCGCGCACGAACCGGAGCTTCATCATGGCGGTACAAGCCCTCGATGGGCCGACCCACACCATCCGGCGTCTCTGGCCGGCGGACCGCGCTGCGGTCCTCGACTATTTCCTGCGGCTGGATCCGGAGACCCGGGCGAGCCGCTTCATGGGCAATGTCAGCGAGGCCGGAGTCCGGGCCTACGCCGCGCAGGCGCTGACCGCGGAGGGCGTGATGTACGGCGCCTTCGTGGGCGGCGTGTTGCGCGGTCTCGCCGAGTTGCGGCCGATGGGGCCGGGCGCGTCCCGCTACGCCCTGGGGCCGCACGCTGAGGCGGCCTTCGCGGTCGAGCAGACCTTCCGCCGGAAGGGGATCGGGGCCGCCCTGTTCGCCCGGATCGCCCGCGCGGCGCGGCATCGCGGCGTCAAGGATCTCCACGTCCGCTGCCTGTCGGGAAACGGGCCCATGCTGCGGCTCGCGGCCAAGCACGGGGCGGCCCTCCAGCACGAGGGGCGCGAGACCGAGGGCGCCCTGCACCTCGCGCGTCCGACGCCGTTCTCGCTCTGGTACGAGGGGATCGCGGAGGCGTTCGACTTCACCCTGGCGGCGGGCTTCCCGGAGCGGGTGCAGGCCGGGCGCTGAAGGCAGGCTTCAGCCGGCGATCTCGCCGACGAGGGCGAAGGTCAGGAGATCCACGGACGTCGCCCCGCCGCGCAGGAGCGCGCGGGCGGCGGCGTTGCCGGTGGCGCCGGTGGTCATGACGTCGTCCACGAGAAGGACCCGGCGCCCGCGGACGCGGTGCTGCTCGGCGGAAGCGACCCGGAAGGCGCCGCTCAGGTTCTCGGCCCGCGCCGCGCGGCTCAGGCCGACCTGGGATCGCGTGGCGCGCACGCGCACCAGGGCCGTGGCGACGCACGGCCGCCCTGCCGCATCCGCGATCGCCCGCGCCAGCAGGGCGGACTGGTTGAAGCGCCGCCGCCACAGGCGTCCGCGATGGAGCGGTACCGGCACGAGGCACTCGGCCTCGGCGATCAGAGTCCGGCCGCTCGCGGCCATCATCCGGGCCATCACGCCGGCGAGATCGAGCCGGTCCTCGTATTTCAGGCGATGGACGAGCCGCCGCGCCACGGAATCGTAGAGGGCGACCGCCCGGGCGCGGCCGAAGACCGGCGGTTCCGCGATGGCCCGGGGCGACACCAGCGGGCCGACCCCGAGGTCGACCGCGAAGGGTGTACCGTAGCGCTGGCACACCGGTTCCTCGATCAGGCGCAGGCTCGACCAGCAGGACGGACAGAGGGCGCCCGGGTCGGCGGTGGCGCCGCCGCAGCCCGCGCAGGTGGGCGGGTAGATCAGGGAGACGACCCCGCGCGGCAGACCGCGCAGGGCCGTGGCGACGGCCTGGAAGGCCGTCATGCGCGCGACGCGCTCCCGCAGAGCTGGCTTACTGGGCCGAGACGGGGCGCGCCTGCGGCGCCATCTGCTGCCGCTCGACCTGACGGTCGCGCGCGTTGGCGCGGTGGCGGCCGATGGCGCAGCCGGCCGCGGCACCGACGAGGCCGTGATGGCCGGCGTAGTGACCCGCGATGCCGCCGACGATGGCGCCCTTGATGCAGCCCTTCGCCTCGGCGCCGCCCGCGGCGGCCAGGGTGGTGAGGGCCACGGCGGCCCCGACGAGCATGCGCTTCATGATGTGTGCTCCCTGAGGAATCTCGGCCGTTGGGCCGGTTGCAGCAGGAACAGCGACGCTCCCGAGTCGTTCCAGCATCCTAGCGCAGCTCACGAGACCGTGCGCGGCGACGGTGGCGCGACGCGACCGCAGATGCCATCTGCCCCCCGATGGATGCTCCCGCCGCCCTGTTCGACACGCGCCTCGCCCGCCGCCGCCTCGCCCGTGCCGGGCGCCTCGGCTACCCGGGCTTCCTCCTCGACCGCCTCGCCGAGGATCTCGACGACCGGCTCGGCGCCGTCCTGCGCAGCTTCGTCTCTGTTCTCGACCTCGCCACGCCGCGTCCCGTGGCGACCCGGCTGCTCGCCGCCCGCTATCCGGCGGCGCGGCATGTCCGCCTCGCGGCCCTGCCAGAGCCGGGCGGCGACCTGATCGTCGGAGATCCCGAAGCGCTGCCGCTGGCGACCGGGAGCCTGGACCTCGCCGTGTCGCTGCTGGCCCTCCACGCCGTGAACGACCTCCCCGGCACGCTGATCCAGCTGCGCCGCGCCCTCCGTCCGGATGGGCTGTTCGTCGGCTGCCTGCTCGGCGGCGCGACGCTGACGGAGCTGCGCCAGAGCTTCGCCCAGGCCGAGAGCGAGGTCGAGGGTGGGGTCAGCCCCCGCGTGGCGCCCTTCGCGGCGGTGCGCGAGGCCGGCGGCCTGCTGCAGCGGGCGGGCTTCGCGCTGCCGGTGGCCGATACCGACACGCTGACGGTCCGCTACGCCGACCCGTTCGGCCTGATGCGCGACCTGCGGGCCATGGGCATGACCAACGTGCTCACCGAGCGGCGGCGGACTCCGCTGCGGCGGGCGACGTTGCTGCGCATGGCCGAGATCTACGCCGAGCGGTTCTCGGACCCGGACGGTCGCGTGCGGGCGACCTTCGAGGTGCTGTGGCTCTCGGGCTGGGTGCCGCACGAGACCCAGCAGAAGCCCCTGCGGCCCGGGACCGCGAAGACGCGCCTCGCCGACGCGCTCGGGACCGTCGAGTTGAAGCCCGAGGGAGGGAACACGCCATGAAGCTGCCCGGACCGGACCACCCGATCACCGTCGAGCCCGAGTCCCGCCGCGTCCGCGTCGTCGTGGCGGGCGCCGCGGTCGCCGAGACCCGGAACGCCCTGCGGCTGCAGGAGGCTCGGTACCCACCGGTCTTCTACGTGCCGCGAAGCGACATCCGCGCCGATTGTTTCGTCGCCTCGGCGCGGACGAGCCACTGCCCGTACAAGGGCGACGCCCACTATTTCGACCTCGTCGTCGACGGCGATCGGCGCCCCGACGCGGTCTGGAGCTACGGCGACCCGTACCCGGCCGTCGCGGCAATCCGCGACCACGTGGCTTTCTACCCGGACCGGGTCGACGCCATCGTGCTGGAGGACTGAGCCGGCCGCGCATCCGGTTCAGTCGCGCACGAGGCTCCAGAACCCGTGCTTGCGGCCGTGCGCCCGCCGCAGAGCAGCGCGGTAGGCCTGCGGATCCGGATCGACGTCGCCGGTCGCGAGGCGCCCCGCCAGGGCGTCGAGCTCCGCGAGGTAGCGCGCGCCGTGCGGGTAGGCGGCGCTGCGGCCGGTCTCGAGGATCGAGTTGAGGAGCCGGCGATACAGGATCGTCGCGGCCCGGGGGTGATCCTGCGCCAGCGCCTCGGCGACCGGCGCCAGCACCGCGTACTGGTCGCCCTGCCAGGTCTCAGGCCGCGCGACGACCAGCGCGGCCGCACGGCGCAGATCCGGCCAGGCCGCCAGGAAGGCGAGCGCCCGGTGCGGCTGCGGGAAGGCCTCGGCGTGGTCGAGGGCGCGCCGTAGCGCCTCCTCGTCCTCGAAATCCGGAAGCTTGGCGAGGAAGGTGCGCAGCATCGCCGCGTCGAGTTCGCGCTCGAACCGCCCCCAGCGCAGGGCCTGCGCCTCATCGCCCCGGCCGAGCGCGTCGAGGATCTCGATCTCCAGCGCCTGCCGTTCCCGCTCGGGTCCGCGCAGGTCGAAGCCGGCGATCAGGTCGGCCCGGGTGGCGATGCGCAGACCCGGATCCTGCATGCGTCGGATCCAGTCCAGCGCCTCGGCGGCGCGCCCCGCGCCGAGGAGCCGCCGGGCAATCGCGACGCGGTTCT
This sequence comes from Methylobacterium oryzae, assembly GCF_021398735.1. Lineage (NCBI taxonomy): Bacteria > Pseudomonadati > Pseudomonadota > Alphaproteobacteria > Hyphomicrobiales > Methylobacteriaceae > Methylobacterium > Methylobacterium oryzae. Next base: position 2,104,835 of record NZ_CP090349.1, on the reverse strand, counting down.
CCCGCCCCGGCAAGGTCGCCCGCTCCAGGGCGATGAAGGTGTCGGTGTCGCCGCGCCGGTCGGCGACGGCCTGGCGCAGGCGCAGGATCTGGATCCGGGCCGCCTGCCGGTGGTGGGTCGCGTCGCGGCGGGGATCCCCGCCCTGCGGCAGGGCCGCCTCGGCGGCGGCGAGCCGGTCGTCGATCTCCGCGAGGGATGGCTCGGGCAGCGCCGGGATCATCTCGCCGAGGACGGTTCCGAGTGGGCCGAACGGATCCGCCGCGAACGGCTCGACGAGGCGCGCCGCTACCCGGGCAGCGTCCTCCGGCGGCAGGGCGCCGGCGATCTCCACGAACGCCGCGGCGGCGCGGTCGAACACGCCCTGCACGGCGCCGGTGCTGTCGTCGACGCGGTTCAGGACCGCGTCGGCGCCGTCGAGGAAGCGGCGGAGCCGGTCGAGCGCGGCCCCCGGATCGAGGGGCCGCAGCTCGTTGAGGATCACCGTCACGGTGGTGTTGAGGTCGGCCGCGAAGGTCCGGCGCTTCTGCCAGTCGATGTAGCCCTGGGCGCCCTCGAGGGCCGTCAGCCGCCGGTCGACGATCGCCGCGACGGCCTCGGGGCCCTGGAGCGAGGCGAGCGCGGCGCTCACCAGCTTCTTGAAGGCCGGGTTGCGCCCGGTCTCGCCGAGGATCAGCGCGATCAGCCGGTCCGGGCCGAGCGACGCCAGCGTCTCCGGCGACGGGGTCGTGCGGCGTGCGCCCTTCGGCAGGGCGGGCGCCCTGCGACCGGTCGGCGCCGCGGCCGGGGTTACGCGCCGCGCACGCGCCACGAGATTTCCCGCCGTTGCGGACGATCGCGCATGTCCGTCCCGTCCGCCGCGGCTACTCCACGACCCGGGCGCGGGGCCGGTCGCTGCCCTGCGCCGTCTCGTCGTGCCAGCCGCCGGCCTGATCCTGGTAGCGGATCCCCTCGGTCGACCCGGGGACCTGCTGCTCCGCCGCCGCGGCCTGCGCCGCCTGCAGCGCCTCCTCGCGGCTCGGGAACGTCTCGGAGAACACGTCGCCGACCTTATAGGCGAATCCGCCGTCGTGCTCGACGATGCGATAGGTAACCTCGGACATCACGCCTCCTGTACGCGCCCTCATCGTTGACCGCGAACCCGCCGGACGCGCCGGGGTTCCAGGCGACGGGGACTCGGCCTCCGATCCGCCGGAAAGTGGCCCTAACCCGGCACGGTCCCGGCACGCAGACGACGACGATGCAGCTTCGCCCGATCCTCGCCCTCGCCCTTCTCCTGGTCGCCCGACCCGCGAGCGCCGAGGAGGGCTTCCTCGACAAGCTGTTCGGCGGCTCCGGGCGCGGGGCGCCGCCCAACCCCTTCGCGTCGAACTATCCCTCGGCGCCGCCGACCGCGGAGGAGGCGCGCGCCGCCCGGGAGCGGCGCTCGGTCCGCGGCGAGCGCGGTTCGCCGGCCGGTCCCCTGCCCCCGGGGCGCATCCCGGAGGAGTGAGGCGCCTCAGGCGTCCCCGACGACGCCGGCCTCGTCCTGCGCCTGCAGCACGTCCGGGCGCGGCATCGAGATGATGTTGTAGCCGGCATCGACGAAGTGGACCTCGCCGGTGACGCCGCCCGAGAGCGGCGACAGCAGGTAGAGGGCCGAACCGCCGACATCCTCCAGGCTGACCGTGCGGCGCAGCGGTGCGTGTGCCCGCTGGTGGTTGAACATCAGCCGCGCGTCGGCGATCCCGGCGCCCGCCAGCGTCCGCATCGGGCCGGCGGAGAGCGCGTTCACCCGGATCCCGTCCGGGCCCAGGTCGCTCGCCAGGTAGCGCACCGAGGCCTCGAGCGCCGCCTTGGCGACGCCCATGACGTTGTAGTTCGGCATGACCCGGGTCGCGCCGCCGTAGGTCAGGGTCAGCAGCGAGCCGCCCTGGTGCATCCGCTTGGCCGCGCGCTGCGCGATCTCGGTGAACGAGAAGCACGAGATCGTCATCGTGCGCACGAAATTCTCGCGCGTCGTCACGTCGACGTAGCGGCCCTTGAGCTGCGCCTTGTCGGAGAAGCCGATGGCGTGGACCACGAAGTCGAGGCCGCCATCGAATCGGGCGTCCAGGGCCTCGAAGGTCGCGTCGACCGAGGCCAGATCCTCGACGTCGCAGGGCAGGACGATGTCCGAATCGAGCTTGGCGGCGAGGGGCGCCACCCGGCGGCCCAGGGCCTCGCCCTGGTACGTGAAGGCCAGTCGCGCGCCCTGGGCGTGCAGCGCCTTGGCGATCCCCCAGGCGATCGAGTGATCGTTCGCGACGCCCATGATCAGGCCGCGCTTGCCCGCCATCAAACCCGTCATGCCGACTCACATCCTGACCGAGCACGCCGGACCCGCGAAGCGGGCCCGGACCGGGGTCGCGACGAGCGAACCGCGGCAGGCTGCCTTAACGCGGCTCGCGCCGCGTTCCAAACGCAGCGGTGTCCTGCAACGGGCAAAAAAAAGCCCCGCCGGCGGGCGGGGCGATGGTGGCGCGGCGGCCGGGCTCAGAAATGCCCGTCCGTGTGGGAATCCGCTTCTTCCAGCGCGGCCTGCTTCGCGTAGATCGCCGCGACACCGGCGATCATGAGGCCGCCCAATGTTCCGAAGATGAAAGTCCCCATCGCCACCACCAGATCTCAACAGCGGGTAAACGCCGGCCTGTGGCCGGCGGTTCCGCGCCGGGCGATCAGGCGTCGACGTGCTTCAGGACCAGGGTGGCGTTGGTGCCGCCGAAGCCGAAGGAATTGGTCAGCACGTGGCCGAGCTGCGCGTCGTCCCGGCGCTGTTGCAGGATCGGCATGTCGGCGAAGGCCGGGTCGAGCGTGTCGATGTGCGCGCTCTCGCAGATGAAGCCGTTGTTCATCATCAGCAGGCTGTAGATCGCCTCCTGCACGCCGGTGGCGCCCAGGGAATGGCCGGTCAGCGACTTGGTGGCCGAGATCGGCGGGCAATCCTCGCCGCGGCCGAACACCTCGCGGATCGCCTCGATCTCCTTGTCGTCGCCGACCGGCGTCGAGGTGGCGTGCGGGTTGATGTAGTCGATCCGCGCGCCCTTCAGCCCGTCCAGCGCCTGGCGCATGCAGCGCACGGCGCCCTCGCCCGACGGCGCGACCATGTCGTGGCCGTCCGAGGTGGCGCCGTAGCCCGCAACCTCGCCGTAGATCCGGGCGCCGCGCGCCTTGGCGTGCTCCAGCTCCTCGAGGACCAGCACGCCGGCGCCGCCCGCGATGACGAAACCGTCGCGGTTGGCGTCGTAGGCGCGGGAGGCACGGGACGGCGTGTCGTTGTACTTCGACGACATGGCGCCCATGGCGTCGAACAGCACCGAGAGCGTCCAGTCGAGATCCTCGCAGCCGCCCGCGAAGATGATGTCCTGCCGGCCGCCCTGGATGATCTCGGCGGCGTTGCCGATGCAGTGGTTCGAGGTCGCGCAGGCGGAGGAAATCGAGTAGTTCACGCCGCGGATCTTGAACCACGTCGCGAGCGTTGCCGAGGCGGTCGACGACATCGCCTTCGGCACGGCGAACGGGCCGATGCGCTTGGGACCCTTGTCCCGCGCGATGCCGGCGGCCTCCACGATCACGCGGGTCGAGGGACCGCCCGAGCCCATGATGATGCCGGTGCGCTCGTTCGAGATGTCGCCCTGATCCAGGCCGGCATCCTGGATCGCCTGATCCATGGCGACGTGGTTCCAGGCGGTCCCGCCGCCGTGGAAGCGCATCGCGCGCCGGTCCACCACGCCCTCGGGATCGAGGGTGGGCGCGCCGGAGACCTGGCTGCGGAAGCCGTGCTCGGCGTAGCTGGCGTCGCGCGCGATGCCCGAGCGGGCCTCGCGCAGGGAGGCGAGCACCTCCTGCGTGTTGTTGCCGATGGACGAGACGATGCCCATCCCGGTGATGACGACACGGCGCATGATGGTGACACTACCTCCGTCGCGGTCCCGGTCGCCCGGGCCGCGTCACGGTCAGCTAAGGTGACGCGGACACAATCACAACCGCCGAGACCGTCCGGCGTTGCGGCCAAGCCGCGAACTGGACGCGCGGCGGCTGCGGCTCAGCTCTGGAACAGGCCGACCCGCATGTCCTGGACCTGATAGACGCGCTCGCCGTCGGCCTCGAGCCAGCCGTCGCCGATGCCGAGCACGAGCTTGCCCTGACGGACCCGCTTCACGTCGACATTGTAGACGACCTTCTTGATCGTCGGCAGCACCTGGCCCGCGAGCTTCACCTCGCCCACGCCCAGGGCGCGGCCGCGACCCGGCGAGCCGAGCCAGCCGAGATGGAAGCCCAGCATCTGCCACAGGGCGTCGAGGCCGAGGCAGCCCGGCATCACCGGGTCGCCCTGGAAATGGCAGGGGAAGAACCAGAGGTCCGGCCGGATATCGAGCTCGGCCGTCACGTGCCCCTTGCCGTGGGCGCCGCCCTCGGTCCCGATGGACGTGATCCGGTCGAACATCAGCATCGGCGGCAGCGGCAACTGCGCGTTGCCGGATCCGAAGAGTTCGCCGCGCCCGCAGGCCAGAAGATCCTCGTAGGAATAGTGCGACCGGCGGTTCGCACCCTGCGCTTGTGTCTCGGCGTCTGGCGGCATTGCGTTGGCTGTTTCCTCGGATGTGCGCGATCTTCGCGTCGCGGGCGACTATACTCGGCCCATCGGCTGGCGCGCGGGTTAGCACGGGGCGCCGCGCCTTCAAAGCCTGCAGCCGCGGGTATGCGGCAACGCTCGGGTTGCGACTGTCCGACCACTTCAATATACTGAGGAGACATCCGTTCCTTCAGGCCCCTCGTCGAGCGTTCAGTCCAGCGATGTCCGAACCGGTGCCATTCCAGGCCGTCTTCAACGGCCGGGTCCCCGCCCCCCAGTTGGAGGCCAACGGGACTCCGCGCCGCGGCTGTCCGCTGTCCGACCTGCGCGACCGTCTGCGTCGGGCCGGCCTGCGCCCGACGCGGCAGCGCCTGTCCCTGGGCTGGCTGCTCTTCGGCCGCGGCGACCGCCACCTGACGGCGGAGATGCTGTACGACGAGGCGATGCGCGCCAAGGTGCCGGTCTCGCTGGCGACCGTCTACAACACGCTGCACCAGTTCACCGAGGCCGGGCTCCTGCGCCAGCTCGCGCTCGACGGGTCGAAGGCCTATTTCGACACGAACCCGACCGAGCACCACCATTTCTACCTGGAGGACGAGAGCCAGGTGATCGACATGCCGGATTGCGGCATCACGGTCGATTCGCTGCCGGAGGCGCCCGAGGGCATGGAGATCGCCGGGGTCGAGGTGATCGTGCGCCTGCGCCGCAGCCGTCCGGCGGGCCGCCGTCAGGGCTGAGGCCCGCGTCCAACGCAGTACGCGAGCGACGCGAGGCCCGACATCGTCCGGGCCTTCGCTTTTTCGGGCTGCCGGCGTGCCGGGAGCTGGCGCGCCGCCGCCGCCCGGAATGACGGACGGGCGCCGTCGGGGCGCCCGGACCGCTATTCCACGACCTCGTTCGGGTAGACGCCCCACAGGCGATTCTGGCGAATGTAGCCGTCGACGTCCCGCTTGTTGGGAAGCGCGACGATCATGCGGCACCACGTGCCGGTGCAGCTCTTGACGCTGCCGATCACGCCGGTCTGGAGCTTGGCCTCGTCGTCGGCGCCGTCGTCGGCCTTGGCCCGCAGCGACACGGCCGCCTTCTCGACACCCTTGTCGGGGCCGGCATTCACGATGGCGGTGCGGCGCCCGGACAGCAGCGAGTGCAGCACCCAGCCCTCGGTGCCCTCCGAATCGCGGATCCTGCGCCAGGTTTCGAACTCGCCCACGATCTCGACCGGCAGGCCGGCCCGCTGGAACACCCAGAGCGTCCTGTGATCCTTCGAGGGGCCTTCGCGGAGGTTGACGCGATCGGTCTTCAGGCTCGCGTAGCGCGGCAGCGGCAGCTTGGTCACCGGCCCGACCCCGGCCTCGGGGCCGGTCGGCGGCGCCGCGCGGGCACCGGTCGCGAGGCCGCCGGCCAGCACCGCCGCGACGGCGAGGCTGAGGCATGACACGCGCATGGTCGTCTCCCTATCCAGACGTGGCGTTGCTGGGCGCCGGACATGTCGAAAGCGGGGCCGGTTCGACACGCGGACCAGCCCGCATCCGATTGTGTTCCGGCCCACCTCTGGTAGAGAGGCCGATGGGTCGGAACGGGCTCCGGAACCGGCGCCCCGTGACCGATCCTGTCTGGCCGAGTTCGGTTAACGGACGCTTGCGGGACGCGGTCCGGGCGGGAGCCACCGGGCGCGAGCCGCTATCAAGGCCGCTGGGCTGACGGGGAGAGAGACGTGTCGAAGCGCAAGCCGCTGGTGGTCGTGACGCGGCGCCTGCCGGATGCCGTCGAGACGCGGATGCGCGAGCTGTTCGACGTCCGGCTCAATTCCGAGGACGCGCCGATGGCGCCGGACGCCATGGCGTCGGCCCTGCGCGAGGCCGACGTGCTCGTCCCCACCGTGACCGACGAGATCGATGCCGGGCTGATCGCCCAGGCCGGCCCGAACCTCCGCCTGATCGCCAATTTCGGCAACGGCGTCGACCATATCGACGTGGCGGCGGCGCTGGAGCGCGGCATCACGGTCACCAACACGCCCGGCGTGCTGACCGAGGACACCGCCGACATGACCATGGCGTTGATCCTCGCGGTGGCCCGCCGGGTCACCGAGGGCGCGCGGATCATCCCGGACGACGAGTGGACCACCGGCTGGTCGCCGACCTGGATGCTCGGCCGGCGCATCACCGGCAAGCGCCTCGGCATCGTCGGCATGGGCCGGATCGGCCAGGCGCTGGCCAAGCGCGCCCGCGCCTTCGGACTGCAGGTGCACTACCACAACCGCCGCCGGGTGCCGGCCGCCATCGAGAGCGCGCTGGACGCGACCTACTGGGAATCCCTCGACCAGATGCTGGCGCGCGTCGACATCGTGTCGGTGAACTGCCCGCACACGCCCGCCACGTATCATCTGCTCTCGGCCCGACGCCTCAAGCTGCTCAAGCCCGAGGCGATCGTGGTCAACACGGCCCGCGGCGAGGTGATCGACGAGAACGCCCTGGCGCGCCTGATCGAGGGCGGGGAGGTCTCGGCGGCCGGCCTCGACGTGTTCGAGCAGGAGCCCGCCGTCAGCCCGCGCCTCGTCAAGCTCGCCCGCCAGGGCAAGGTCGTCCTCCTGCCCCACATGGGCTCGGCGACCTACGAGAGCCGCACCGACATGGGCGAGAAGGTCATCATCAACATCAAGACCTTCATGGACGGACACCGGCCGCCGGACCGCATCCTGCCGAGCATGCTCTGAGCGGCAGACACTGAGCAGCGGACGGCGGCGCCTCACAGGGCGTCGCCGGCCACCGCCTGGGGCTTGGACATGCCCTGCACACCCTGGAAGAGCCGCTCACTGGTCAGCTTGAGGAAGTAGAACCCGAATTCGGGGTTCTGGTAGTAGAGCTGCTTCACGTCCGAGTAGGACACGCACAGCGCGTGTCCCGCCTCGACGCAGACCAGCGAGGCGGTGCGGGCGTTGCCGGGCGACAGGAGCCCGAGCTCGCCGACGATCCCGCCCTGGCGCACCTCGAGGTCGACCTCCGGGATCCGGAACACGCCGCTCTCGATGTAGTACATCTCGGCGGCGAGATCCCCCTTGCGGAACACCACCTCGCCGATGCCGAACGGGCGTCGGGAGCCGAAGGGTCGGAGCCATTCCAGGGACAGGTCGTTCTCGGCGGCCGTCTCCACGTCTCGAACGAGGCGCAGCATCTGCCAGAGCCGGTAGGCATTGAACGGCATCTGGATCAATTCGGTCAGCACCACCGGCATGCTGCCGATCATGATGCCGTAGGTGATCACGGCGCAGCTCGCGCAGAGCGAGATGATCCGCAGCGGGATCATCGTGCTCATGGCCGTCGCCGTGATGGTCAGCGCCGTCCCGAGATAGCCGATGCCCTCGACCCAATCCATCGCCGCCCCCTGTCGCGTTTCGGCCGGGGGATGCCTGTCTTGTCCGGCTGCGGCAAGCGTTCCGGCAGGTTCCGCGCCGCGCGCGCTTCAGCCTGTGCCCGCCCGGATACGCTCGCCGGCGCCCGTCTGTACGACGGCGGACACGGCCTCGGCGGCCCGGACGCCCTCCGCGTAGGCGCCCCCGACCGTGCCCCACTGCTCCCGGGACAGCGCCTCGCCGGCGAACCAGACGGTGTCGGCGACGGCGGCGCGGAGGGCCTGTCGCGCCGGCGCGTGGCCCGGCGGGACCACGGCCCACGAGCCGCGCGACCACCGGTCGTGGCGCCACGCGCTCACCGCGGGGATCGTCAGGTCGCGCAGCCGCGCCCGGCCGAAATGCTCGCCCAGGACCGCGCGGACATGGCGGCGCACGCCGTCCGCGCCGGATCCCGCGGCGTCGATCGCCGCCGCCTCGTGCAGGTCGAGCTCGTAGTAGTGGAAGGGCGTGTCGTCGATGCGGGTGAGGAGGCCCGGCGGGGCGCGCCGCCCGCCGTGGATCGCCGCCAGCCGGTCGCGGCCGCGGAACGGGCTCGATGGCCAGTGCAGCACCGCGTGCTCGTAGATGCCGGTGGTGAAGCCGTCGATGGCGGCGCGCACCGCGTTCGGCAGCGGCGGCGTGAAGGCCGGCCCGTCCCGGAGCACCATCATCGGAACCGTCACGATCACCGCGCGGGCGGCGTAGACCGTCCCGTCCGCGCCTGTCGCGCGGACGCGGCCATCCGACCAGTCGATCCGGGTCACCGGCGACGCGAGCGCCACCGGCAGGCCGTCCGCCAGTCGGGCGACGTAGCTGCCGTAGCCGTCGGCCAGGAAGTAGTTGTCGCCGTACTCCATGCTGGGGAAGTCGTGGAGCGAGACCGCCTCCAGCGGTCGGCCCGAGACGAGGCCGTGGACCTGCGCGACCCGGTCGCCCCAGGCACCGAGCCCGGGCGGCAGCGCGCTGGCGGCCGGCCGGTCGGGGCCGGGCTGCGCGGCGCCACGGGTCATGGCGCGGTCCGCGCGGTCGAAGGCGCGCGCGTTGGCCCGGACGTCGTCGGCGCGGCCCGGCCGGCCCCCGACCCAGACATGGCTCTCCTGCGCGGCCCGGCGGAGCCGCTCGCCGCGCGCCCGGCCGAGCGCCACCAGGGGGTTGATCGGCCCGGCATGGAGCCAGTGAGCCCCGAGATCGAGGGCGTGGCCGCGCAGGGTCACCGTCAGGGCGCGGCCGCCGACGCGCTCCCGCGCCTCCAGCACCGCGACGGACACGCCCCGGGCCGCGAGGTTGCGGGCCGCGCCGATGCCGGCGGCGCCCGCGCCGATCACCAGCACCTCGGGCTTCTCGGGTAGAGGCGCGAGGCGCGGCCTGTAGGTGGGCCGGACGACCGGGTCGCTCCACCGGTGATCGGGCGCCCGCGGCGCCGAGACCTGTCCTGTCGTGTCCTGCACGCGTGCTCCCCGCACCCTGCCGCCCCTGCGACGGAGCCCGATCTTGCACCGGTCGCCGCACCGCTCCACAACGCGCCAGCGCCGCTTCCGGCGCAGGCCGGAATTCTCGCCCGATGCTCGTTGAGTCCGCCGCGGCGGCTTTGCGCCAGACCTTCTCGCCGCCGCTGCGCGCGATCCTGTGGAAGTCCCTCGGCCTGACGGTCGGGCTCCTGCTCCTGATCTGGCTCGGCCTGACCCGGCTGATCCAGGCCTTCCAGGCGAGCCACCACATTTCCGCCCAGTACCCGATCCTCGACAGCCTCGCCTACTACCTCGCGGGTTTCGGTCTGGTCGTGGCCCTCGCCTACCTGATGCCGGCGGTCTCGATCCTGGTGGCGGGCTTCTTCCTCGACGACGCGGCCGAGATCGTCGAGCGTACCGATTTCCCGAACGAGCCGCCCGGACGCGCCATGCCGTTCGGGACCGCCATGCTCTACGCCCTGCGCTTCGCCGGTGTGACGCTGCTGGTGAACCTCGCGGCCCTAGTGATCTTCTTCGTTCCCGTCATCGGGATCGCGGCTTTCTTCGCCGCCAACGCCTACCTGCTGTCCCGCGAGTACTTCGAGATGGCGGCGGCCCGGTTCCGCCCCCTTCCCGAGGCCGCCGAGATGCGCCGCGCCTTCTCGGTCCGGACGCTCGGCGCCGGGTGCCTCCTGGCCGGCCTGATGATCGTCCCGGTCCTCAACCTGCTGACGCCCCTCTTCGGTATCGCCCTGATGGTCCACCTGCACAAGCGCCTCAGCCGGCGCCCGCTGGTGGCCGGGCCAGCGCGTTAGGCCGACGCGCCGATGCGGCCAATGCACACGCTGGCCGGCCGGCCCGCCGGGCGCTACCCTCACCGTGACTTGGCCGGATGTCCGGGGCGGAGAGCCGATCGATGAAGGCGCACGACGCGGGCTCGGACGTCCCTCCGCCGCCCGGCAAGGCCCCGTTCCTGCTGGTCGGCCTCGCCGGACTCGGCCTGCTCGCCTGGGGTGCCTACGGTCACTGGCAGCGCGACGTGGAGGCGACCGCGACGCTGGAGCGGATCAAGACCCTCGTGCCGCAGGTGCGCACCGTGGCCGCCGAGCGGGCCGAGGGCCCCCTCGATCTCGTGCTTCCCGGCGAGATCCAGGCCTTCACCACGGCGGCGATCGCCGCGCGCGCCACTGGCTACATCGCGGAGCGCCGGGTTGATATCGGATCCCGGGTCAAGGCGGGCGGCCTCCTTCTGCGCATCGCCGCACCGGATCTCGACCAGCAGCTCTCGCAGGCCGAGGCGCAGGTCGGCCAGCTGAAGGCGCAGCTGCTCCAGGCGCAGGCGCAGGTCGAGCAGGCCCGCGCGAATGTGAACCTCGCCAACCTCACCAACAACCGCACCAGCACCCTGGCCGTGCAGGGCTGGGCCTCGCGGCAGAACGCCGACAACACCAAGGCGGGCGTGCTGAGCCAAGCTGCCGCGCTCGCCGCCGCCGAGGCCGGCGTGAAGGTCGCCACCGCCAACATCAAGGCGCAGGAGGCCGTGGTCGACCGCCTGAAGGCGCTCACCGCCTTCGAGCGTGTCGTGGCGCCGTTCGACGGGGTCGTGACCGTGCGCAACGTCGATGTCGGCGACCTCGTCCGCGCCGACAACGGGGGCACGCCGCTGCTGACCATGGATCAGGACAGCCTGCTGCGCATCACCGTCAACGTGCCGCAGAAGGATGCCGTCGGCGTCAAACCCGGGGTGCGGGCCGAGATCACTGTGCCGCAGATGCCGGGGCGGCGCTTCGAAGGCTACGTGGAGCGCAGCTCCGTCGCGCTGAACGCGGCGTCGCGCACGCTGACCACCCAGGTGGACGTCCCCAACGCCGACCGGGCGCTGCGGGCCGGGCTGTACGCCTACGTCACCCTCAAGATCCCCCGGGCCGAGCCCGGCGTGTCGATCCCCGCCGAGGCGACGGTGTTCGACGGCAACGACCTCAGGGTCGCCACCCTCAGCGACGACGACCGGGTGACGTGGCGGACGATCCGCGTCCGGCGCGATCTCGGGCGCACGCTGGAGCTCGACTCGGGGCTGCCCGCCGACAGCCGGATCATCTACAGCCCCGCCCCGGATCTGCGGGACGGCCAGTCGGTCGAGCCCCTGAAGTCACCGCCTCCGCCCGGGCCGCTCCGCTCGGCGCAGCGGTGAACGCGGGAAACACTCGACCGCGGGAATCATTCGGGCGCGCCGGCCGCGGACCGCGTCGCGACGGCGGGCCGGCGCGCGGATACGGCCTCTGAGCTGTCGGAAACCGGTCGGTATATCGGTGCCGAGCTGGCGACATGAGCATCGCGCCGGTCGGCTCCGTTGCTCAAATGCGCGCCACTCGTAATGAAAGGTTGCGTTCAATCGACGGGATCCGCTCGCCGGCACAAGCGCGGTGCCGAAGATTTCACCGATCGTGCGGTCGACTGTGCACGATCCGCCGATTGCTCCGTGACGGTCGCGCACAGCTGATCCGTGATCTGAGACAAGCCAGCTAATTGCCTCTTAACAAGTGACATTTATCGCTGGCCGGACGTGTGACCCAGCGACCTGTGCGATGCGAGATCCCGAGACACCGACGGCGTGCGCGGACCGAGCCGGGCACACCCGCGCGGCCGCCACGCGGACGGGCCGTATCACATCGATCCGCGCCGCGGTCAGCGTCGCCTTCCTCTGTGTCGGTCTTCTCCTCGGCGCGCTCGCGCTCTCGGCTGGTGTGGCGATCACGCAGGTCGGCACGCTCGTCACACGGACCTACGACGAATCCCTGACCTCGATCAGCTTCGCCCGCGCGGTGGCGGCCGACTTCGCGAAGATGCGCGCTGCCCTCGTCCGGCGGATGCAGACCGGCGACGCTGCCGAGGTGGCGAAGCGGGATGCGGACATCACCGACCTCTCGGCGATCCTGGCCGAGGATCTCACCATCGCGGCCGAGCGGGCCCAGTCCGAGCGGGCGGCGCGGACGGCCGAGGCCGTCCAGACCAGCGTGGCGTCCTGGGAGAGCCTGCGCCGCGCTTTCGATCCCGTGACGGTGCGGCCGGATCAGAAGGCGTCTCTCGAACGGCAGGCCGACGCAATCGAAGGCCAGATCGATCTCCTGATCAACGTCATGGCCGGCGACGGCTTCACCTTCCGACAGGCTGCGCGGCAGCGCGTGCGGGGCGTCGTCCGGTGGCACGCCATCGCGGCGGCCCTCGTGATCATCGCCTGCGGGCTGATCGCCTGGCTGCTCACCCGCCACATCGGCGGATCGGTCGGCGCGGCGGCCGAGGCGGCCGAACGGATCGCGGGCGGCCAGCGCGACGATCGGATCCCCACCGGCGGCCGCGACCGGTTGAGCCGGCTGCTGAACGCCGTCGCGGCGATGCGGTCGACCATCCGGGCTCTCACGCTCCGCGAGGGCAGCCAGCGCCGGGGCACCGAGACGCAGGTGACGGACGCGCTGCAGACAGCACGGGAAGGCGTCGTCGTGGTCGATGCCGACGGCCGGATCACCCTGGCCAACGCGCAGGCCCTGCGCTTCTTCGACGGGCTCGACGCTGCCATCGAGGCCGGTCTGTCGCTGACGAAGGTTGCGCACGAGCCGCAGGACTACCGCTCGGATGTCCCGGAGGATCGCTTCGGAGCCCTGGCCCGGGACGGCGACGTCCGGTTGGCCGACGGCCGCTGGCTGCGGGTGAGCCGCACCGCGACCCGGCAGGGCGGCTTCATCGCGGTGTGCAGCGATATCAGCCTGCTCAAGGAGCAGGAGCATTTCCTGACCCGGACCAACCTGCGCCTCGATGCGGCCCTCGACACCATGTCCCAGGGGCTCTGCCTGTACGACGCGCAGCATCGGTTGATGGTGGTCAACCGGCGCTACGGCGAGATCTACGGCCTGCCGCCCGGCACGGTCGTACCCGGCATGACGGCCCTCGAGATCCTGAGCGCCAGTCTCGCGGCCGGCAACCATCCCGGCTGCGATCTCGAAGCGCTGCTGCGCCAGCAGCGGGACGCCTTCAGCAACGGCGTTTGGCAGACGCATTTCCAGGAGCTGAGCAACGGCCGAATCGTCGCCATCGACCGGCGAGAGGCCGCCGATGGCGGCTTCGTGGCCACCTACGAGGACGTCACGGAGCGCCGCCGGGCCGAGGCCCGCATCGCCTTCCTGGCGCATCACGACATGCTGACCGGCCTGCCTAACCGGGTGGCGGTGGGGCAGCAGATCGACGTGGCCGTGGCGCAGGCCGGGCGCGACCAGGGCTTCGCGGTCTTCGCCATCGACCTCGACGACTTCCGGCCGGTCAACGAGACCCTGGGCCACGGGATCGGCGACGAGCTGCTCGTCGCGGTCGCGAATCGGCTCACCGCCTGCGTGCGCGAGATCGACTGCGTCGCGCGCCTCGGAGCCGACGAGTTCATCGTGGTCCAGCGCGGCGTCGACCGGCCCGAGGACGCCGCCATCCTCGCCCGGCGCATCATCGAGGTCGTCGGCGCGCCCTACAGCCTCACCCACCACACGATCTGCGTCGGGCTCACCATCGGCATCACCCTCGCCCCGAGCGACGGGTCCGACGCGGACAAGCTCCTGAAGAACGCCGAGGTCGCCCTCGACCGGGGCAAGGCCGAGGCGCGGGGCGCGTTCCGCTTCTTCGAGCCGGCCATGGATGCCCGCCTCATGGCCCGGCGGATCATGGAGCGCGACCTGCGTGACGCCCTCGCCCGGGAGGCGTTCGAGGTCTACTACCAGCCGATCTACAGCCTCGAGACGGACCGGATCTGCGGCTTCGAGGCGCTGCTGCGCTGGAACCACGCGGTCCGCGGCTCCGTCTCGCCGGCCGAATTCATCCCGATCGCCGAGGAGCTCGGGCTGATCGTGCCGCTCGGCGAGTGGGTGCTGCGCCGCGCCTGCGAGGAGGCCGCCCGCTGGCCGGACGAGCTCAAGGTCGCCGTCAACGTCTCGGCCGTGCAGTTCACCTCGGCGAGCCTCGTCACCGCCGTGCGCGAGGCGCTGCGGCGGACCGGGTTGCCGGGCCGGCGCCTGGAGCTGGAGATCACCGAGACGGTCCTGGTGGCCAATCCCGGTGCGACGACGGCGATCCTGCATAGCCTGCGCGCGCTGGGCGTGCGCGTGGCGATGGACGATTTCGGCACCGGCTACTCGTCGCTCAGCTACCTGCGCTCCTTCCCGTTCGACAAGATCAAGATCGACCAGTCCTTCGTGCGCGACCTGTGCGTGAAGGACGGGACCGATTTCATCGTTCGGGCGGTGATCGGTCTCGGTGCCAGCCTCGGCATGACGACGACCGCCGAGGGCGTCGAGACGGAGGCGCAACTCGCGCAACTGCGTGCCGAGGGCTGCGACGAGGTCCAGGGCTACCTGTTCAGCCGCGCCGTCCCCGTCTCGGAGGTCGCCTCGGTCATCCGCCGCTGGAACGGCACGCTCCGGGCGATCGCCTGACCATCGTGGCGTCCGGCGGTGCGCGCCGCCCCCGCGAGGGGACAGCGCGCGTCGTTGGCCGGTCGGATGACCGGTCGGAGATCCGCCCTACTCGGCCGCGTCGAGGCGCGGGCGCTCGATGTGGCTGCGCTCGGCCTTGACCAGCTCGGCCGTGCGAAACGCCACCTCCAGCGCCTGCTCCGCGTTGAGACGCGGGTCGCAGTAGGTGTGGTAGCGGTCCTGCAGGTCGTCCGCCGTCAGTGCCCGGGCGCCGCCCGTGCACTCGGTCACGTCCTTGCCGGTCATCTCCAGGTGGATGCCGCCCGCGAAGGTGCCCTCGGCGCGGTGGACGCCGAAGAAGCCCTCGATCTCCTGCATCACCCGCTCGAACGGCCGGGTCTTGTAGCGGCCGGCCGGGATCGTGTTGCCGTGCATCGGATCGCAGATCCACACGACCGAGCGCCCTTCCCGCTCGACCGCCCGAATCAGCGCCGGCAGGTGGTCACCGACCTTGTCGGCGCCGAAGCGGCAGATCAGGCTGAGGCGCCCCGGCTCGTTCTCCGGGTTGAGCAGGTCGATGAGCCGGATCAGGCCCTCCGCCTTCATGGACGGGCCGCACTTGAGGCCGATCGGGTTCTTGATGCCGCGGGCGTACTCGACGTGGGCGTGGTCCGGCTGCCGGGTCCGGTCGCCGATCCACAGCATGTGGCCGGAGGTCGCGTACCAGTCGCCGGTCGTCGAATCGACGCGGGTCAGCGCCTCCTCGTAGCCGAGCAGCAGGGCCTCGTGACTGGTGTAGAAGTCGGTGGTCCGCACCTCCGGATGGGTCTCCGGGTTGATGCCGATCGCCCGCATGAAGTCGAGCGCGTCGGTCATGCGGCCGGCCACGTCCTGGTAACGCGAGGATTGCGGCGAATCCTTCACGAAGCCCAGCATCCAGCGATGCGCATTCTCGAGGTTCGCGTAACCGCCGGTTGCGAAGGCGCGCAGCAGGTTCAGCGTCGCGGCCGATTGCCGGTACGCCTCGAGCTGGCGGCGCGGATCCGGCACCCGCGACTCCTCGGTGAAGCCGATGCCGTTGATGATGTCGCCCCGGTAGCTCGGCAGGCTCACGCCCTCGAGGGTCTCGGTCGGCGACGAGCGCGGCTTGGCGAACTGCCCGGCGATGCGCCCGACCTTCACCACGGGCGAACCGCCCGCGAAGGTCAGCACCATCGCCATCTGCAGGAACACCCGGAAGAAGTCGCGGATGTTGTCGGCAGAGTGCTCGTCGAAGCTCTCGGCGCAGTCGCCGCCCTGGAGCAGGAAGGCCTGGCCCGCGGCGACGCGCCCGAGCGCGGCCTTCAGCTTGCGGGCCTCACCGGCAAAGACCAGCGGCGGAAAGCTCGCGATCTGCGACTCGACGGCACCGAGGCTGGCGGCGTCCGGATAGGTGGGGACCTGCTCGATCGGCAGATGTCTCCAGCTCTTCGGTGTCCAACGCTCGCCCATGGTCTCTCTCCGCGCACCTCTTCGTGCGATCGCGCCTACGCGCGAAGCGCGGCTTATAGAGAGGTTCCTCTACACTGGCGAGTGCCGTGAACCGGGGGGCAGGCGCGTCCCGGATTCAGGTCTCGGATCAGGCCTCGCCGTCCTCGACCTCGATCCCGTGCTCGGCCAGAATCCAGAAGATCGCCTCCAGATCCTCGGCCGAGACGTCCCGGGGCGGCAGCGCCTCCTCGAGGTCGTCGTAGGTCAGGTTGCGGCTGCGCTGCGCCTCAGCTTTGGCGAGGAGGCGGTCGATCGCATGCCGGATGTCGGGGGAGAGGGCCTCGTGGCTCGGCGGCCGGTGGAAGGCCGGCCGCAGGGCATCCTCCAGCAGGCCGTCGATGATCGCCTGCCGCCGCGCGTGCGCGTCGTCCTCGCGTCGTCCCTTGCCGGTGCCCTGCTTGCCCATGACCCTGATATGGCTCGGTCGCGCACCGCGTCGAGCCCCGGCCGCGGCGGAGGTCTCAGCCGACGCCGACCGGGTGCTTGGTGACCTCCGGGACGCGCATGGTCACCAGCTCCTCGGCGGCTGTCGGGTGGACCGCGATGGTCCGGTCGAAATCGGCCTTCGTGGCGCCCATGGTCACGGCGATGCCCACCGCCTGGATCACCTCCCCGGCATCGTGGCCGAAGATGTGGACGCCGACCACGCGGTCGCTGGCGCAGTCGACCAGCACCTTGATGAAGATCCGCTCCTCGCGGCCGGACAGGGTCGCCTTCATCGGGCGGAAGCGCGCCTTGTAGACGTCGATCTTGCCGTAGATCGCCCGGGCGGCCGCCTCGTTGTGGCCGACGACGCCGATCTCGGGGGTCGAGAACACCGCGGTCGGGATCAGGCGATGGTCGACGCAGGCCGGCTTGCCGCCGTAGACCGTGTCGGCGAAGGCGTGACCCTCGCGGATCGCCACCGGCGTCAGGTTGGCGCGGTTGGTCACGTCGCCCACCGCGTAGATCGACGGCACCTTGGTCTGCGAGTAGGCGTCGACCGGGATCGCGCCGGCGGCGTCGGTCTCTATGCCGACCCGGTCGAGGCCGAGGCCCTCGACGTTCGGCCGCCGCCCCGTGGCGACGAGCACCTCGTCCACCAGGATCTCGTCGCCGTCGTCGAGCTGCGCGCAGAGGTCGCCGTCCCGGCGCTCGATGCGCCGCAGCGTGCGCCCGAGCCGCAGGTCCATGCGCTGGGCGTAGGCTTCGGCCAGAGCGTCGCGGATCTCGTCGTCGAACCCGCGCAGCAACCTGTCGCCCCGGTGCAGCAGCGTCGTGCGGCTGCCGAGCGCCGCGAAGACGCCGGCGAACTCCACCGCGATGTAGCCGCCGCCGATCACCAGGATCCGGTCCGGCAGGCGCTCCAGCTCGAACACCTCGTTGGAGGTGATCGCTAAGTCGATGCCCGGCACCGCCGGCTCCTTCACGGGGTGCGCGCCGACCGCCACCAGGATCCGCTCGGCCCGGATGGTGCGGCCGGACGCGACGAGGCGGATCGTGTGGGGATCCTCGATCACCGCCCGCTCGGGTACGATCTCGACGCCGGCGCGGATCAGGTTGGTGTCGTAGATGCCTTCGAGCCGGGTCACCTCCGCGTCGCGCCGCGTCTTGAGCGTGCCCCAGTCGAAGCGGGGCTTATCCACCGTCCACCCGAAGCCCGCGGCGTCCTCGAACTCGTCGGCGAAGCGGCCGGCATAGACCATCAGCTTCTTCGGGACGCAGCCGCGGATCACGCAGGTTCCGCCGACCCGGTACTCCTCGGCCAGCATCACCCGCGCGCCGTACCCGGCCGCGATCCGCGCCGCGCGGACACCACCGGACCCGCCGCCGATGACGAAGAGGTCGACGTCGAACGCGCTCATGCCGGACCGTCCCGCTCGGATCTCACGATCGCGCCGCCCCGAGGGGCCGCGCGCATCCAGGTGATGGCAGCGCCGAGCCCCGCCGTCCACCACGCGGCCCAGCCGTTGTGCTCGACGAAGGCGATCGAAGCCGCGCAGGCCACGAGGCCGAGCGCCGCCGCGCGGTCCGGCCGCGGCAGCCGCGCGATCCGGGCGAGCATCAGCATCGCGGTCAGCGCAGCGAGGATCGCGCCGGGCAGGCCGAGTTCGGCCCAGACCTGCAGGAAGCTGTTGTGCGGGTGCCCGACCCCGAGGAGAACGCGCATCTCCGGCGGCACCGTCTGCGCGACGGCTGTCTCGGCGAAGCGCGCGCTGGTGCCGACGCCCGCGCCGCGCCAGGGATCGGCCGCCACCGCGGCCCCGAAGCTGCGCGCGATCGCGACTCGGGCCCGGGACGAGGACTGGACGAGGCGCTCGTGGGCGGCCTCCGGCATGGCGCGGGCGAGGAGGTCACCCTCGACCGGGGCGAGGACCAGCGCGAGGCCGAGACCGAGTCCGGCGAGGCCTATGCCGACCCGCCTGGGCAGCGAAAGCGCGAGGGTCGCCATCGCGGCGCCCGCCAGGAGACCGAGCTGGGCGGCGCCGCTGATCGAGCGGACCACGCCGAGGCTCGCGAAGGCGAGCGTCGCGGCGGCGAGGCCGCGGGCGCGGTCCTTCCAGAGGACGAGGGCCAGCGGGCCGGCCACGAGGTCGAGGGTCAGGGCCGGCCGGTTGTGCACGAAGGCCGCGACCCGGCGCCCGAGGGCTCGCTCCAGGGCCAGATCCGAGGCGAGATCCACCGCGATCAGGAGTCCCGCCAGCGCGATCGCGATCGCGCCGAGCCGCGGCGCGAAGGCCGGGATCCGGCCGGGCGCGAGGCAGGCCAGCAGGTAGGCGGCAAGCAGCGTCGGGATGAATTCGCCCAGCACCCGCAGGGAGGCCGCCTCGAACGGGCTCCAGGCCAGCGAGACCAGCGCCCAGGCCAGGAAGGCGAGCGCCGCCCCGGCGAGCGGCGTCCGCAGCGGGGACAGCAGCGCGCGGCGCAGGGCGGACGCGTCCTCCGCCCATCGTCCGGCCAGGAAGGCGAGCGCCGCCAGCCCGACGACCAGCGGGCTCGACCGGTTGGCCAGCACCATGGCGAGCGGCATGGCCGCGAGGAGCGCGCCGCCCGCCGCGTACATGCGGCCGGCCGCTCTCATGGACGACCTCTCACGGCGATCCGCCCCCGGGAGCGGCTGCCCTCACTGCATCTGGTGTCCGCGCTTGCCCATCTCGGCACGGACGCGGACCATGACGTATTCGGAGACGTCCTGCGTCCAGTCCTGCATCTCCTGCACCATCTCGTCGAGGAGCTGCGGCTGCGCCTCGACGTAGTGCTTGCCGGCGGGCGAGCGGAAGAAGGTTGCGATCTCCTTCAACTCGGTTTCCGAGAACTTCGACGCGTAGGTGCGCGCCGCGATGTCGATCATGCGCTGCTTCTGCAGTTCCATCTCCGGCTGCAGGGAGGCCAGGACCTCCTCGAGGTCCTTGGACAGCTCGGGACGGGTGACCGCCTGCTTGCGGATCTGGTCGGCGAAGGCCGGCAGCACCGAGTCGAACGACCGGGCGATGCCGGAGCTGAGCATCACCTCGCGGGCCAGGGCGAGGTGGGCCGGCGTGTAGGTGGCCGCGGCCGGGCTGTTGGCCGCGGGGGCGCCGGCGGCCGGCTGCGCCGCCGGCTTGGCCTGCGCGGCCTTCTGCGGCTGCGCGACCGCCGCGTGGGGGAGCGCCGGGAGCGCGAGGCCGAGCGCGAGGCTGAGCGCGAGGCCTGGCACGGCGGTGAGGCGACGGGACATGCTGGACTTTCTTGCGAGGATGGCCGGCGATGGAGGGCGGCGCCTCAGGTGAGGCTGCCGAGAACGGTGACCTCGGCCTGCCCGTCCCGCGCCGCCGCCAGGATCGCGGCGTCGGCGATGCCGAGGAACAGACCGTGCTCGACGACGCCCGGCACGGCCCAGAGGGCGGCGCCGAGGGCCTCCGGATCAGGAATCGCTCCGAGGCGCGCGTCGAGGATGTAATGGCCTCCGTCGGTGACCAGGGGCTTGCCATCCGTCAGGGCGCGCAGCCGGACCTCGCCGGAGCAGCCGGTCCCGGCGATTGCGGCCTCGACGGCCCGGTGCGTGGCCTTGAGGCCGAAGGGATTGACCTCGATCGGGAGCGGGAAGGCGCCCAGCCGCGCCACGTGCTTGGCCGCGTCGGCGATCACCACCATGCGATGGCTCGCGCAGGCGACGATCTTCTCGCGCAGGAGTGCCGCGCCGCCGCCCTTGATCAGGCGCAGCCGGTCGTCGACCTCGTCGGCGCCGTCGATGGTCAGGTCGAGCTCGGGCTGCTCGTCCAGGGTCGCGAGGCGGATGCCCAGGCCCTCGGCCTGCGCGCGCGTGGCCTCGGAGGTCGGGACGCCGACGATGTCGAGGCCGGCGCGGACGCGCTCGCCGAGGAGCGCCACGAAGGCCGCCGCCGTGGAGCCCGTGCCGAGGCCGAGCCGCATGCCCGGTTCGACGAGGTCGAGGGCGCGGGCGGCCGCGGCCCGCCGCAGGTCCGGCCCACTCACCGGGACACGGCCCGGTCGGCGAGGGGGAGCGAGGGAGCGCGGGTCATGGGCAGCCGGTCTTTCCGTGGGCGTCGGGCGGCCCCTAGCACGGGACCGGGCCGACCGGAACGCCCCGCCCGCACGGCCGCGTCACGGACGGCCGCCCTGTGTCGGGGTGGCGCTGGCGCCCGCGCGACCCGGGGCCGGACCGGTCAGCGGCGCGTCGGACGCGCCCTCGGCGCCCGGCTTGCCCTGCTGGGTGCAGACGACCTGCTCCTTCTTCACCAGCACGAAACAGATGCTCATCTCGCCGGTGCGGTAGTTCACCCGGAAGACGCCGGCCTCGCGGGTATGCCGGCTCGCCACCAGCCCGTATTCGGACGGGGTCTGCGGCCCGGCGCCCTCTCCCGATCCGAAGCAGACCGTCTGGCCGATGCCGCCCGCCGATTCCTGGAGGCCGTACTGGCAAGAGGTCACCTCGCCGGTCACCTTGTCGACTCGGTACATCCGGTTCAGGTCGGTCTGCGGGGCGGGCACGAACTCGAAGGAGGTCGCCGCCGCCGGCAGGGCTTGCAGCGCGGCGCAGGCGGCCAGGAGGGGCAGGAAGAGTTTCATCGCGGGTCCCGGGGCTGGTACGCGCTGCCTTTCGCTGCGCTTTCGGGCGAGTCTGGGGCGCCCGGTGAGACGATCCGCGCATCCGCCGTGCTGCGCCGGTCGGCTTGCCCCGGGTGCCCGGCCCCGATAGCGACGCCGTTCGAGATCCCGCCGAGCACGGAACCGCCCAGGCATGTCTACCGAATCGACGCGCAAGCCCCCGATCGCCGTTTTCGACCTGGACGGGACGCTCGCTGAGACCGCGGGCGACCTTATCGGCACCCTCAACGTGCTGATGAAGCGCGAGGGATTGGCCGAGCTGCCCCTCTCGCAGGCGCGCGGGCTGATCGGCGCCGGCGCCCGGGCGCTGATCCGGCGGGGTTTCGAGGCCGAGGGCCGGCCACTCTCGCCGGAGGACCACGACCGGCTGTTCGACGCCTTCATTGCCCATTACGGGGCGCACCTCGCCGACACGTCCCACCTCTTCCCGGGCGTCGTCGAGGCGCTCGACGCCCTCGAGGCGGCGGGTTTCCGGCTCGCGGTCTGCACCAACAAGTACGAGGGGCAGTCGGTCGAGCTGCTGCGCCTCCTCGGCATCGGCCACCGCTTCGCGGCGATCTGCGGTCGGGACACCTTCCCGCAGTCGAAGCCCGACCCCCGCCACCTGACCGGCACCATCGCCCGCGCCGACGGCGATCCGGCCCGCGCCGTGATGGTGGGCGATTCCCGCACCGACATCGACACCGCCAAGGCCGCCGGGATCCCGGTGGTGGCGGTCACCTTCGGCTACACCGACCGCCCGGTCGCCGAGCTCGGGCCCGACCGGGTGATCGAGCACTTCTCGGAGCTGGTCGAGGCGGTCGGCGCGCTCGTGCCGGTGGCCTGACCTGTCAGCGCAGCCACGCCTTCAGGCGCCGCGCCGCCTCGCGGCACTCGGTCTCCGAGCCCGCGAAGGAGAAGCGGACGTGATGGTTGCCCACGTCCGGATCGAAATCGAGGCCCGGCGTCGCCGCGACGTGCGCCTCGTCGAGCATGCGCCGGCAGAAGTCCGAGGCGTCGTTGGTGAGGTTCGAGACGTCCGCGTAGAGGTAGAAGGCGCCGTCGGCCGGGTGGACGCGGCCGAGGCCGAGGGCCGGCAGCGCGTCCAGGAGGATCGCGCGGTTGCGTGCGTAGCCGTCGCGAACGGCGTCGAGTTCGTCCGTCGCATCGAAGGCCGCCAGGGCGCCGACCTGCGACAGGTACGGCGCCGAGATGTAGAGGTTCTGGGCCAGCCGCTCGATCGGGCGGACCAGCGCCTCCGGCACGACCATCCAGCCGACGCGCCAGCCGGTCATGCAGTGGTACTTCGAGAACGAGTTGATCACGACCGCGTCGGGGTCGAAGCGCAGGGCCGTGACGGTGGGCTCGCCGTAGCTGAGGCCGTGATAGATCTCGTCGGAGATCAGCGGCAGGCCGAGGCCGCGCGCCGCCGCGCAGAGATCCTGCAGGGCGCCCTCCGTAATGACTGTGCCGGAGGGGTTCGCCGGGCTCATCACCAGTGCCCCGGAGACTGGCGCGCGGGCGTGGGTCTCGCGCAGCAGGGCGGCGGTCGGCGCGAAGCGGTCCTCGGCGCGCAGCACCATCGGCGCCGGCACGAGGTCGAGGGCGGCCAGGATGCTGCGATAGGCGGGATAGCCGGGCTGCGGGACGGCGACCCGGGCGCCGGAGTCGAACAGGCTCATGAAGGCGAGGATGAAGCCGGCCGAGGATCCGGTGGTGATCACCACGCGCTCCGGGCTCACCGCGACGCCGTGCCGCTCCGCGTAGTCCCGGGCGATGCGGGCGCGCAGGGACGGCAGGCCCAGGGCCTCGGTGTAGGGCACGCGGCCGGTCGCGAGCGCCCCCTGCGCGGCCGCGATGACCGCCCGGGGCGCCGGCGCCGACGGCTGGCCGACCTCCATCCGCACCACGTCGCTGCCGGCCCGCGCCTTGGCGGCGGCGGCGGCCATGACATCCATCGCGAGGAACGGCTGGACGGCGGCGGCGCGCCGGGAGATCGGGATCATGGGGTCTGCTCTGAGCCGGACGACGCTGGAGCCTCCGGGGGTTAGACGCTCCCCCTTCCCGCCTCAAGCCGGCGGCGCACGCCGCCCTCGCCGCGGGAATTGACCGGACGCCGCGAAAACGCCTAACCCAGCCCCTACCGCTCGCGCCACGCGCGGGCCGCCCCGCCGCGCAAGCGAGGATCTATGCCCTTCATCCGCCCCCTGCCCGCGCTGGTCCTGGCGCTCGGCCTCGTCGCCGTCCCGGCCCTCGCGCAGACCGCGACGCCCCCCGCCGCGCCGTTCACCGACGCGCAGCGCGCCGGCATCGAGGCGATCGTCAAGGACTACCTGATCAAGCATCCCGAGGTGCTCCAGGAGGCCCTCGCCGAGGCCGAGAAGCAGCAGGCCGAGACGCAGCGCCTGGCCCAGGCCGCCGCCCTCAAGGAGTCGCGCGAGGCTCTCCACAACGGTCCCCACGACGTCGTTGCCGGCAACCCGTCGGGCGACGTCACGCTGGTCGAGTTCTTCGATTACAATTGCGGCTACTGCCGCAAGGCCCTAGGCGACATCCAGGCGCTGATCAAATCCGACCCGAAGCTGCGGGTGGTCATCAAGGACTTCCCGGTCCTCGGCCCGGAATCGCTGGAGGCCAGCCAGGTCGCCGTCGCGGTGCGCCAGCAGCTGAAGGGCGACAAGCTGTTCGAGTTTCATCAGAAGCTTCTGGAGACCAAGGGCCGGGTGAACGGCGCCCGCGCGATCCAGGTCGCCAAGGACATGGGCGTCGACACGGCCAAGCTGCAGAAGGACATGGCCTCCCCCGAGGTGAAGGCCGCGCTCAGCGAGAACCGCGGCCTCGGCGACCGCCTGGGCCTGTCGGGCACGCCGGCTTTCATCATCGGCGACGAGGTGATCCCGGGCGCCGTCGGCGTCGAGCCGATGCGCAAGACCATCGCCGACGTGCGCCAGTGCGGCCACGCCTCCTGCTGAGCTGACGGATCGGGCCGAGGAACCCCGAAGGCGGTCCGCGCAGCCTTGTCGCGCCGGGGCGCCTTCGTCTAAGAGCCGCCAGCCGCAGGGCCGCGGTGGGGTCCAGGGCCGAGCCCGGATGTACGCACCGACGTGCCGCGAGACGAAGTAGGCCGGATGCCAAAGAACGACGCCATCGATCCCGAGCTCGTGCGCGAGCTCGCCAACCTCGTGACCGAGACCGGCCTGTCCGAGATCGAGGTCGAGAAGGGCGACCTGCGCATCCGCGTGGCGCGGCGGCTCGAGCCCGTGAGCGTGCAGGTCGCGGCGCCCGCGCCGCTCGCGGCCGTCGCCCCGCCTCCGGTTTCCGCGCCCGCCGCGTCGTCTCCCCTCGCCCCGGCCGAGCCGGCCCGCGCGCAGCCCGGCACCGTGCCCTCGCCGATGGTCGGGACCGCCTATCTCCGCCCCTCGCCCGACGCCAAGGCCTTCGTGGATGTCGGCTCGACGGTCGCGGTCGGCGACAAGCTGCTGCTGATCGAGGCGATGAAGACCTTCAACGAGATCGTGGCGCCCCGCGCCGGCACGATCAGCGCCATCTTCGTCGAGGACGGTCAGCCGGTCGAGTTCGGCGAGGCCCTGCTCGTCATCACCTAGGACGTCCGCCGGGCGCCCGCCGCCCAGTCCCGGACGACGCCGCAACACGAGAGGATAGAGCATCCTGCGCGGTCCGGGATCGCCAGGACGCCCTAACGGGTCCGATGTTCGACAAGATCCTGATCGCGAACCGCGGCGAGATCGCCCTGCGCATCCTGCGGGCGGCGAAGGAGCTCGGGATCGCTACCGTGGCGGTCCACTCCACCGCCGACGCGGACGCGATGCACGTGCGCCTCGCCGACGAGAGCGTCTGCATCGGGCCACCGGCCGCCCGCGACAGCTACCTCAACATCCCGTCGATCATCGCGGCCTGCGAGATCACCGGGGCCGATGCCGTGCATCCCGGCTACGGCTTCCTGTCGGAGAATGCCCGCTTCGCCGAGGTTCTGGCCCATCACCAGATCGGCTTCATCGGACCCAAGGCGCAGCACATCCGCACCATGGGCGACAAGATCGAGGCCAAGCGCACGGCGCTGAAGCTCGGCATCCCGTGCGTGCCGGGCTCCGAGGGTGGCGTCGACGACATCGACACGGCCAAGCGCGTGGCTGCCGGGATCGGCTACCCGGTGCTCGTCAAGGCGGCGGCTGGCGGCGGCGGCCGCGGCATGAAGGTCGCGCGCTCCGAGGCCGACCTCGAGCAGGCGATCGGCATGGCCAAGTCCGAGGCCAAGGCCGCCTTCGGCGACGACGCGGTCTATCTCGAGAAATACCTGGAGAAGCCCCGGCACATCGAGGTGCAGGTGCTCGGCGACGGCCGCGGCGGCGCCGTGCACCTCGCCGAGCGCGACTGCTCCCTCCAGCGCCGACACCAGAAGGTCTGGGAGGAAGGCGGCTCGCCGGCCCTCAACGAGTCGATGCGCGCCGAGATCGGCGGCATCTGCGCCAACGCCATGAAGGAGCTCGGCTACCTCGGCGCCGGAACCATCGAGTTCCTCTACGAGGACGGACGCTTCTACTTCATCGAGATGAACACCCGCATCCAGGTCGAGCATCCGGTCACCGAGATGATCACCGGGATCGACCTCGTCATCGAGCAGATCCAGGTCGCCTCGGGCGGCCCGCTGTCGGTGAGCCAGGCGGACATCAAGGTCGAGGGCCACGCCATCGAGTGCCGGATCAACGCCGAGCACCCGGAGACCTTCCGGCCGTCGCCCGGCGAGATCACCCACTACCACACGCCCGGCGGCCTCGGCGTCCGGGTCGATTCGGCCGCGTTCCAGGGCTATCGCATCCCGCCGAACTACGATTCGCTGATCGGCAAGCTGATCGTCCACGGCCGGACCCGCAACGAGTGCCTGATGCGCCTGCGGCGCGCCCTGGACGAGTTCGTCATCGACGGGATCGACACGACGCTGCCGCTGTTCCGGACGCTGGTCCGCAACCCGGACGTGCAAAACGGCCTTTACGACATTCACTGGCTGGAGCATTTCCTGGAAGACGGCGGCATGAAAGCCTGACCGGACCTGGGCGGGGCTGCGGCGAGCGCGGCGCGCGCGGGATCTGGTCTTCGCGCCGTCCGCGCGCGACATTCACGGCATGCACGACACCGCCCGCGTGGACATCACCCCTGAGATCCTGCTGAAGGCCTACGCGGCGGGCATCTTCCCGATGGCGGAGGATGCCGACGATCCCACGCTCTACTGGGTCGAACCCAAGGCGCGCGGCGTTCTGCCCCTCGACACGTTCCGCGTTCCCCGGCGCCTCGCCCGGACGGTGCGGTCCGACCAGTTCGTGGTCCGCTGCGACACCGATTTCGACGGGGTGATCGACGGCTGCGCTGCGCCCCGGCGGGACAGCGAGCGCACCTGGATCAACGGGCGGATCCGCGAGCTCTACGGCGCCCTGTTCGACATCGGCCACGTCCACACGGTCGAGGTCTACGCGGGCGCGGACGGCCGGCTCGTCGGCGGCCTGTACGGCGTCTCGCTGGGGGCGGCCTTCTTCGGCGAGAGCATGTTCCACGAGGTCCGCGACGCCTCGAAGGTCGCCCTCGTCCACCTGATGGCCCGCCTGCGCGCCGGGCGCTACCGGCTCGCCGATACCCAATTCGTCACCGACCACCTGTCGCAGTTCGGTGCCGAGGAGGTGCCGCGCCACGTCTACAAGCGCCGCCTCGCCGAGGCTCTCGATCAGGTCGCCGACTGGAACGTCTGGCCCGGCGACGGTTCGGTTCCGGGTACGCGGGTCCTCGAGGCGCTCGAAGCTCCGGATCGCCGTTAGTGCAGTGACGCGGGCCGGTGGCCGCTAGCGCCGACGCCGGTGGCGGTAGCCGGTCGAGAACGAGGCGTATTGACGGCCGCGCACGGACCGGTAGCGCCGACGCCGGCTGGTGCTGGCCTCGACCGACTCCTCCACCTGCGGGATCGGCTCGGCCATAGCCGCCGCGGGCGTCGCCGCCATGGCGACCGCCGTATCGGCCGAGGCGTAGCCCCCGGCGACGTTCTTGGCCGCCGGTCCGAACATCGCGAGACACTGGTTGTAGGCGAGGTCGTTCTTGAGACGCTCGCATTCACCGATGGAGCGCGGTGTCCCCTGCGCCAGGGCCGGCAGGGGCGCGAGTAGCACGACGAGAGCGGCCAGCGGCTTGAGGCAGAGAGTCGGGCGGTGCACGGAGGGGGTCTCGAGCGGCGACGGCAGGCTTGTGATCCCCGAGTGCGGCAAAATCGAGGGTCGGCCTCAGCGATCGGGCCGCTCCATCCACCGGATCAGCGGCATCAGTGGGAAGATCCACGCGATGCCGAGGATCGAGTAGATCACCGCCTGCACCGCCGCCGGCGTCTCCGAGATGCGGCTATCGGCCAGGGTCATCGCCAGCGGCCCGTAGAGGCAGACGAAGACCAGGATGGCGAGGGTGCCGATCAGGGTCCGGGTGCGGCGGCGCATTGCTGTGTTCCTGGACCGTGTCTTCGAAAAGTACTCCTGGTCCCGCGGGCGGCGCCGCGGGCTCGGACGGGCGACGGCTACCGTCCTAGAACCCGGTTGGCAACGCGCCCGCTGACGCGGGCTGCGGCGCCGGCGCCGTTGATGGGCGACCGGACATCCCCTAACCCGGGCACTGCGGGGGGCATCCCGGCATCCGCGGAAGGGACGTGTATGGACATGAGCGGCGCGGGCGACCGGCGGTCGGGGGCGGTGCGAACCTGGCTCTACGTGGTCGCGGCCCTGGTGGTCGCCATGGTGGCGGTCGGCGGTGCGACGCGGCTGACCGGGTCCGGCCTGTCGATCACCGAGTGGCGCCCCGTCACGGGCGCGATCCCGCCGCTGACGGAGGCAGACTGGGCGGCCGAGTTCGCCAAGTACAAGGACACGCCGCAATACAACATCCTCAACCAGGGGATGGGATTGTCCGCCTTCAAGGTGCTGTACGGCTGGGAATGGGGCCATCGCCTGCTCGGCCGGGTGATCGGCCTCGTGTTCTTCCTGCCGCTAATCGTGTTCTGGTGGCAGGGCCGGATCAGCCGGCGGCTCGGCCTCGGCCTGCTCGGTCTAGGCGCGCTCGGCGGCCTCCAGGGCGCCATCGGCTGGATCATGGTCGCCTCGGGCCTCCAGCCCGGCATGACGGCCGTGGCGCCGCTCAAGCTCGCCCTGCACCTCACCACCGCGAGCCTGATCCTGGCCGGGCTGGTCTGGCTGGCCGCGGGCCAGCGCCCCGGCGTCCTGGCGCCCGCCCCGGCGCGCCTGCGGGCGACCGCCCTGCTGCTGCCGATCCTGGTCCTGGTGCAGATCTTCCTCGGTGGCCTCGTCGCCGGCTCGCATGCCGGCCTCGTCTACAACACATGGCCGACCATGGACGGCCATCTCGTCCCTCCGTTGGACAGCCTGTTCGCGATCCGGCCGTGGATCGAGAATTTCATCGACAACCACGCCTTGGTTCAGTTCGACCACCGGGTGACGGCCTACCTCGTCTTCGTCGTGGCGGTGCTGCACGCCGTCGACGCCTGGCTCACCGGCCCGAAGAGCGCGGCCGGGCGGGCCACGGGGGTCGTCATCCTCGTCCTCGCCCAGATGGCGCTTGGGATCGCGACGCTGCTCCTCGCCGTGCCCCTCTGGGCGGCGCTCGCGCATCAGGTGCTCGCCATGGCGGTGCTCACGATGGCCACCGTCCATGCCCGCCTCGGCCGGGGATCCGGCTTGGTCGAGCCCGCAGCCGCCGAGCCGCCGCTGGGCTTCGAGGGGCTCGCCGCCGGCCGCATCTAGGCTCTCGTGCGGTGCAGCGGCCTTGCTGCGCCGCACGAGACTTTTACCGCTTTCAGTGGAACCTTGGGATAACTCCCCATCAGCAATCTGCACATGGAACGACTAAGACTTCTCAAGCTTTAAGCTGCACGCGTTGCAGGAGGCTTCAAGATGTCTCTCGCGGAGGATGGTCGACCGCTCTCCCTGACCTGGCACTACACGCCGCGGGAGATCATGGCGGATGGCGTGATCCACGGTCTCGGCGTGGTGCTCGGCCTCGCCGGTGCCGTTGCCCTGGTGGCGACCGCGGTCACGGCGCATCTCGGGCTCGGCGAACGTGCGGCCGTTGTCGTGTACGCCACGGCCCTCGTCCTGATGCTCGGCGTCTCGGCCGTCTACAATCTCTACCCTGTGAGCCCGCGCAAATGGCTCCTGCGCCGCGCCGATCACGCGCTGATCTACCTGATGATCGCCGGGACCTACACGCCGCTGGTGGCCCTCGTCGGGTCGGGCCCGCGGGCCTACGCGCTCCTGGCGATGATCTGGGTCGTGGCCCTCATCGGGATCGCCGTGAAGCTGGTTCTGCCGGGCCGGTTCGACCGCCTGTCGATCGGGCTCTACCTGTTGCTCGGCTGGAGCGGGTTGTTCGCCTACGAATCAGTGATCGCGGCGCTTCAGCCGACCGCCCTGTGGCTCTTGGGAATGGGCGGAGCGCTCTATTCGATCGGCGTCGTGTTCCACATCTGGCGGACCCTGCCCTTCCAGAACGCGATCTGGCACGGCTTCGTCCTCGCCGCCACGGCCTGCCACTACGGGACGATCTGGGCCAGCCTGAACGGCTCGCCGATGACTTAGCGTTGGGATCGATTGCGATCGTGCGCGTAAAATTCCGGTTACCGTCCTGATGGAAAGGTCGAGACGCGGCGACCTGCTTTAAGTTTCCTGCGACCACGGGTGAACCACAACCTAGGGACTGATATTCCCGGGAGCTGGACCTTGGTCCCGAAGACGAACGACTCTGGCATCGCTCAGCGTTACCGGATCCTGCACGTGTTCCGCGCGCCGGTGGGCGGCTTGTTTCGGCACGTGATGGATCTCGCTCGCCTCCAGGCGGCCGCGGGGCACCATGTCGGTCTCATCTGTGATTCCAGCACCGGCGGCGACCGCGCTGCGGGCGCCCTGGCGGACCTGGTGCCCTGCCTGGACCTCGGCCTTGTCCGGCTGCCGATGCGCCGCAATCCGCATCCGTCGGACTGGTCCTGCCTCCGGGCCGTGGCGCAGAGGGCCGCGGAGGTCGGCGCGGAGGTCCTGCACGGACACGGCGCCAAGGGCGGCGCCTATGCCCGGCTCGCCGCGGCAGGTCCGGCGATCCGCGCCTACACGCCGCACGGCGGCAGCTACAATTACCGGCCGGGCAGCCCGCTGCACCGCCTCTACATGGGTGCCGAGGCGGTGCTCGCCCGCCGCACCGACGCGTTCCTGTTCGAGAGCGAGTACGTCGCCGGCCGCCATCGGAGCTTCGTCGGCGGTCCCGAGCGGGTGACGCGGATCGTGCACAACGGCATCGCCGAGGCCGAGTTCGCGCCGCTGGACCGCGTCGCCGAGCCCTTCGACCTGCTCTACGTCGGCGAGCTGCGGGAGGCCAAGGGCCTGCCCTACCTGCTCGAGGCCCTCGTCCGGCTGCGGGCCGAGGGCCGGGCGCTGCGCCTGCTCCTCGTTGGGTCGGGACCGGATGCCGAGATCCTTCGCGACACCGTGGCGCGGCTCGGCCTCGCCGACGCGGTGGCGTTCGAGCCGCCGCAGGCGATCCGCTCCGTGCTCGCCCGCGGGCGGATCCTCGTTGTCCCGTCGCTCGCGGAGTCGCTGCCCTACGTCGTGCTGGAAGCTGCCGCGGCGGCGCAGCCCCTGGTCGCCACTCGGGTCGGCGGAATCCCGGAGATCTTCGGCGCGGCCGCGCGCGACCTCGTGCCGTCGCGCGACCCGGCGGCGCTCGTGGAGGGGATCCGACGGGTCCTCGACGCCGCGCCGGAGGCCCTGGCCGAGCGGACGCAGAGTCTGAGCGCCTCGATCCGGCAGCGCTTCTCCCTGGAACGCATGGGCAGCGAGGTGATCTCCGGCTACGCCGCGGCCTTCGAGGCCCGCGCGGAGCGCCGCGATCCCGCACCGCGCGCGATCGCCGGGGCCCGGACCGCCTGACGACGAGACCAGCAGCAAGAGGAACGGGGGCCTGTGCGCCGCGGTGGAAAAGGCGGCGGCGCCCGCGCTCTTAAATGTTCCCACAACGCCCCGTGCCAGGGTTTCGCCGAGGCAGCGACCGCAAGGCTCGGGGGGAGCCGATCGATGAGCGCGTTCGACATTCGCGATCTTCTCGAGGCCGCCGTCCCGATGGAGGCGTCCTCGACCCCGGCCGCGGGCAGCGTGCCCCTCGCCGAGACCGCCGTCCCCGGCCCGACGGCGATCTCGCCCGTCGTGGTGGCCGGTCTGGTGCGCGGGCTGGAATGCGCGCTCATCTTCGGCTTGGGCGCATTGCTGCACGTGCTGATGCTCCGCGGCCGCGTCCCGTTCGGACTGACCTACGCGGGCGCGATCGGCATGATCGCGGTGATCACGGTGACGCTGATCCAGGCGTCCGGCGGCTACCGGGTCGCTGCCTTCCGGAGCTTCTTCAAGACCGCCGTCCGGCTGATCGCGGCGTGGTCGATGACATTCTTGATGGTCGCCGCCGGCCTCGTGCTGGCCAAGGTCGCCGACCACTACTCGCGCCTCTGGCTCGCGACCTTCTTCGGCACCGGCCTCGTGATGCTGCTGGTCGGCCGCTTCGTCCTGTTCCGCATCATCGATGCCCAGACCCGGGCAGGACGGTTCGACCGGCGCACCGCGATCGTGGGCGGCGGGCAGCCCGCGGAGGACCTGATCGCCGCCCTGGAGACGCAGAGCGAGAGCGGCATCCGCATCGTCGGGGTGTTCGACGACCGCAATGCCGATCGCTCTTCGGACGTGGTGGCGGGGCACCCGAAGCTCGGCAACGTCGACGACCTCGTCGCCTACGCGCGACACGCCCGGCTCGACCTGATCGTCTTCACGATCCCGATCACCGCGGAGGCCCGGATCCTCCAGATGCTCGCCAAGCTCTGGGTCCTGCCGATCGACATCCGCCTCTCGGCGCACGCCGCAAAGCTGCGCCTGCGCCCGCGCAGCTACTCGTATCTGGGCTCCGTCCCGGTGCTGGATGTGTTCGACCGTCCGATCGCCGACTGGGACGTCGTGGTGAAGGCGCTGTTCGACCGCTGCGTCGGCCTGATGATGCTGCTGGCGCTATCGCCGCTCATGCTGGTCATCGCCCTCGCGGTCCGGCTGACATCGCGCGGGCCGGTGCTGTTCCGGCAGAAGCGCCACGGGTTCAACAACGAGCTGATCGAGGTCTACAAGTTCCGCTCGATGTACGTGGATCAGTGCGACGCCGGCGCGGCCAAGATGGTGACACGGGGCGATCCCCGGGTCACGCCGGTCGGGCGCTTCATCCGGAAGACCTCGCTCGACGAGCTGCCGCAGCTGTTCAACGTGCTCAAGGGCGACCTGTCGCTGGTCGGCCCGCGCCCGCACGCGTTGCAGGCCAAAGCCGCCAACACGCTCTACGACCAAGTGGTCGACGGGTACTTCGCGCGCCACAAGGTCAAGCCCGGCATCACCGGATGGGCGCAGGTCAACGGCTGGCGTGGCGAGACCGACACCTCAGAGAAGCTGCAGCGGCGCGTCGAGCACGACCTCTACTACATTGAGAACTGGTCGGTGCTGCTCGATCTGCAGATCTTGCTGACCACGCCGTTCGCGCTGTTCAAGACCGAGAACGCCTACTGAGCGGAAGGGCCGGCACCGGAGCGGTGCCGGCCGGAAGCGCGCTACGGCAGCGCGCCGGCCTTCTCCTTGGCCTTCAGGATCGTGTCGCGGCAGCCCTGGGCGTCGCCGCCCTTGTCCTGCTGGCGCGCCAGCGCGACCAGCTTCTTGGCTTCCTCGACGCCCGCGGCGGTGGGCTTCACGGCGGCGTCCGACTTGGTGAGCGCTGGCGGCGTGTCGAGCGCCTTGGGCGAGTTCGAGGACGTGGTGCCGCCGGGCGGCGTCGTGCCGGTCACCGAGGCCGCGCCGGCGCTGTCCAGCCGCCGCTGCAGCGTGTCGACCTCGTCGGCGCACGGGGTCGCCAGGGCTGGCGTAGCGGCCGCCAGGGCCAGGGCTGCAACGGCGAAACGCATGATCATCGGGACGAGGCTCCACGGTGTCGGGATGCGGCCGGCGCCGACCCCTCATGCATGAGCGGACGGTAATGCGCCGGTGCGGCTACCGGGGAGACGCCGGGCGAACGGGCCCGTTCCCGAGACAGGAGGCCGCATGCGGTAGTGCGGAAACGCGACGGGCGCCCCGCGCGGCCTTCTGGCCGCGGGAGGCGCCCGCCTCTCGACGCCGCTGACGGATCAGTACTTCCGGATGATCGGCTCCGGCGACATCGGCACCGGATCGGCGCCGAAGGCGTAGCGGATGCCGGCGTAGACCGAGAAGGGCTGCGCCAGGGTCGTGGTCCGCGGATCGCTGATCCGCAGGTTGCCCGCCACCGCGCCCGGCTCGGCGTAGGTGCCGAACGTGGTGTAGCGGTTGTTGGTCAGGTTGGTGATGAGGCCGAAGACCTCGAGGTTCTTCGTCACCTGATACTTCGTCTGGAAGTTCAGAACGTAGTAGGGCGGCAGCTTGCGGTTCAGGTTCGACTCGTCGCCGCGGAAGTAGGACGAGGAGAAGGCCTGGAGGTAGAGGCCGAACTGCCAGTTGGGCGTGACGAAGTAGTCGAACCCGGCCTTGATCTGGTGGGTCGGCACCAGCGGCACGACGTTGCCCTTGCGGACCTGGATCGCGCCGTCATCCGCGAGCGGGTTGTTGGGCGACGACAGGGTGCCGTTGAACTGGAAGGTCGCGTCGACCAGCGCGTAGTTGGCGTAGACCCGCAGGTAATCGGCCGTGTACTCGCCGCCGACCTCGATGCCCTGCCGCTGCGTCGACGGCACGTTGACGAAGTAGGCGCGGGCGGTGTTGCCGGGGGTGGCCAGCGACAGGATGTCGTTGGCGAGATCGGTGCGGAAGGCGCCGATCTTGTAGGTGATGATGCCGCCGTCATAGGTGTTCGGCAGCTGGCCGCGGAAGCCGACCTCGTAGGTCCGCCCGGTGACCTGCTTGAGCGGTGGGTCGGCCACCAGCGAGTTCGGCAGCAGGCACGGCCGGTCCGGGTTGGCGCAGGCCAGCTCCAGCGGGGTCGGGGCGCGGTTCGACTCCGAGTAGCTGCCGTAGAGGTTCAGCGCGTCGAAGAACCGGTAGGTCAGGCCGGCGACCGGGTTGATCTTGTTGAAGTAGTGCGTGCCGGTTACGTCCGGCGAGAAGCCGGTCAGGTCCTCGCTCTGGATGCGCGCGAAGTTGAGCCGGGCGCCGGCGGTCAGCGACAGCCGGTCGGTCACGTCGAGCGTGTCGAGGGTGTAGAGGCCCATGTAGAGGTTGGAGCCGTTGACCGAGCTCGGCGCGATGCCGAGCGCGCCGGCGGTCCGCAGCTGCGGCGTGCCGAGGCCCGGGACGTTGCCGTAGAACGGGTTGCTCGGGTTGGTCGTGATCGACAGATCCGGGTTGATGACGCCGAGCGTGCTGGACGACTTGAAGCCGTAATTGGCCGCGTCGATGCTGCCGCCGACCACGAAGGTGTTGGACAGGCCGAAGATCCGGTCGCGATTGGCGGCCTGGAGCGAGCCGCCGAAGCCGGTGGCTTCCGTTCGGGTCGTGTCAAGCGTGCCGTACGGGATGCCCGCCCGGAACGGGATGCGCTGGTTCTGCTGCCCCAGGATCAGGAACTGGTTGCGGAAGGCGAGCTGCGACTGTCCGGCCGCCGGGCTGAACCCGTCATCCTCGAAGCAGAGGTTGCCGCGGAAGCTGGAGCGCGTGCTGCAGTTCTCGAAGTTGCCGTCGTTGCCGTCGACGTAGGTCTGGCTGAAGCGGCGGAAATAGGCGTTGCCGGCGAGATCCCAGGTCGGCGAGATGTCGACCCGGCCGGTCAGCTGGAGCGTGCCGACCTCGGTGGTGGTGGTCTGCGGGAAGGTGAAGATCGCCCGCGGGTCGCGGTGGGTGAAGTCCACCGGCGTGGCCGCGGCCGCGCCGAAGAAGCTGCGGGCGGCGAGCCCGATCAGGTGGAACTCCGCATCCTGCGAGCGGTAGCCGATGTCACCGTAGAGGCGGCCGATCGTGCTCGGGCTCTCGTAGCGCCAGCCGCGGTCGTTCAGGCCGTCGCCGGTGAAGTAGACGCTCCACGGGCCGGAGACCTTACCGTACTCGAGATAGCCGGCGGTGCGCGCGTCCGAGCCGCCCCAGGCCGAGATCTCGGTGCCCTGCCAGGTGAAGCCGTTCTTCATCTGGATGTTGACCGCGCCTCCGAGCGCGTTGAGGCCGAAGACCGGGTTGCCGGTGACCACGTCGATGCGCTGGATCGCCTGCGGCGGGATCAGGTCGAAGTTGACGATGTCGCCGAAGGCCTCGTTGATGCGCACGCCATTCTGATACACGGCGAGGCCCTGCGGCACGCCCTGCACGGGCGAGGCCGTGAAGCCGCGGTAGGTGATGTCGACGCGGTTGTTGTTGCCCTGCGAGTCGGAGACGTTGATGCCGGGCGTGCGCCGGGCCAGCGTCGTGGTCAGGTTGTCGCTGGCGCGATCGATCGTGATATCGCTCGCCGTGACCGATTCGACGGTGCTGGGGATCTTGTAGAGCGGCTGCTCGGAGCCGCGCAGCCGCACGCCGGTGCTCGGTCCCAGGGAGCCGGCCGGCGGCACCGGTCCGGGACCGTTGAAGATCTGCGCCTGGCTCGAATTTCCGCCGCCGGACCCGACCGGCGACGTCGAGACGACGCTGATCTCGCCGAGCGTGACCGATTGCTGAGCCTGCACCGCCGCCGGGAGAACCGTCCCGGCGAGAACCGATGCCGACGCGACCAGGCCGCTCCGAAGCGCCCGAAGTGACATCCCCAACCCCCTCAAACCCAAACACGTGCTCGTGACTGCCGAGCTTGGGTCTTTCTTGGAGGGTGCCGGGAACGCGCACAATTGGTTCAAGAACACGTGAGACGCGTTTCGGCCTCATTTCCGGCCTGCGCCGAGCGAAGCCGCCGCCACGTGGTTAAACAGCAACAGTTTCGGTAAAGATTTCAGCCACTTAAGGATATTTCGGCAATCTACCCGGGATAATTTGGCAATGATCGCCGGCGCGTGGTCAGAGCCGTGCCTGAATCAGGCGCGCGATCTCGCCGAGCCGCTGCTCGAGCAGCTGCGGAACCTCGCAGACATAGGTCAGCGACTGGCTCCGCTCCTGAAAGATCCGGCGATCCCAGGCGAACTTCGTCTCCAGCTCGGACTGGTCTTTCGGGAGTTCCGTGGCGTCGGAGGCGCTCGGCGCGTCCTTCACCTGACTGATCTTGTCGGCCTCGTCGCGGATCCGCTCGGCCATACGGCGCTGGCCCTGCGCGTAGCGCGCGATGCCGCCGACCACCTTGTTGCGCTCGCCGTTCAGCACCTCGAACACGCCAGAGTAGACGCGGGTCAGGGCCTTGTCCTTCGCGTCCTTGTCGGAGCCGAACTTCTCCGCGAACGTGTCGAGGAGCGGGCCGACCTGCGAGAGGTCGGTGCGGCGCGACGCGATCTTCTGCGCCAGGACGGCGGCGTCGTTGTCGCTGCCCCAGTCGCCGGCGGCCTCCACGTCGGGGCCGGTCCAGAACTGGCCGGGACTGAGTGTGGCGACCTTGCGCTGGACGCAGGGCCAATCCGGATCCTGTTTCGGCTGCGCCAGGGCTGGACCGGCGAGGATCACGAGCCCGAGCGCCGGGCCGACGATGCGGGTCAGGAGGACGTTCATTGGGCGGACTCCATCAGGTGTTGTCGCCGGCCGGGCCGCCGCGCCGGGCCATGATGCCGCGGCCGGGGTCGTAGGCGACCACCGCCATGCCGAAGAAGGCGAGCCCCACGCCCAGCACCACGGCGCAGGCGACCGGCTCGAACTGGAGGTAGAGGGCGTAGCGGACGAGCTGGACCGCGTGGCTGAACGGGTTCAGCTCGCAGATCCAGTAGAGGGTCTCGGAGGATTCCCGGATCCGCCACAGGGGGTAGAGGGCCGACGAGGCGAAGAACATCGGGAAGATCACGAAGTTCATCACGCTGGCGAAGTTCTCGAGCTGGCGGACCAGCGAGGACAGGAACAGCCCGATCGCCCCCAGCATCAGCCCCGTGGCCAGGAAGGCCGGCAGGGCCGCGAGGTAGCCCAGCCACGGGATGTCGCTCTCCCAGAAATACGCCACGGCCAGGAACGCGTAGGCCTGCACGATCGACACGGCGACGCCGGCGATCAGCTTGGCGAGCAGGAGCAGCCACCGCGGATAGGGCGAGGTGAGCAGCACCTTCATCGAGCCGACCTCGCGGTCGTAGACCATGGACAGCGACGATTGCATGCCGTTGAACAGCTGGATCATCACGGCGAGGCCCGGCACCACGTAGACCTCGTAGAGCACGTAGGTCTGGTAGGGCGGCTCGATGGACACGCCGAGTGTGTTGCGGAAGCCGGCCGCGAAGATGAACAGCCAGACCAGCGGCCGGACCAGCGCCGAGAAGAACCGCTCCTTCTGATTGAAGAATCGCAGCAGCTCGCGGCGGACGATGCCGCCGAGGCAGATCAGGTAGCCGACCGCATCGAGGCGGCCGATCCGCGCGGCCTGGCCGCGCGGCGGGGCGGTGCCGATCCGGGTGGCGAGGGGCGTCGGGTTCGTCATGCCGCCGCCCTCCCCGGCTCGGCGACCAAGCGGCGGAACGCGTCGGCGAGGGCCTCGCCGGGCCTGCCGATCCCGCCGGCCCGGCCCCGGGCGACGATCCGGCCCCGGTGCAGCACCACGGCGTCGTCGTCGTCCGCGATCTCCTCGAAGATGTGGGTCGCCCAGAGCACCGACAAGCCCTCCTCCCGCACCAGGGCGCGGACGATCGCCACGATGTCGGCCCGCGACTCGAGGTCGAGGCCGACGGTGGGCTCGTCGAGGAGCAGCAGGTCCGGGCGGTGGATCAGCGAGCGGGCGATCTCGATCCGGCGCGACTGGCCGCCCGAGAGTGTGCGCACCTTGTCGTGGCGGCGGTCCGCGAGTCCGACGCGGTCGAGCAGCTCGCCCACACGGACCTTGGCGGCGCCGCGGGCGATGCCGTGCAGGCTCGCGTGGTAGAGGAGATTCTGCTCGACGGTGAGATCGGTGTCGAGGGTGCGGGCCTGGAACACGACGCCGAGCCGCGCCAGCGCCCGGGACGGCTCGCGATCCAGGGCGTGGCCGAAGATCGAAACCCGCCCGGTCTGGTTGTTGTAGAGCCGGGTGATAACCGAGAACAGCGTCGTCTTGCCGGCGCCGTTCGGCCCCAGCAGCGCGGCGAAGTGGCCACGCTCCACCGTGATCGAGACGTCGTTCAGCGCGGCGCGGGCGCCGAACTTGTGGCCGACATGCTCGATCAGGAGGGCCGCCGGCTCGGTCGCGCTCATCGGCCCAGGACCTTCCGGGCGTCGGAGACGGCGTCGAGGCACTCGTCGAACTCGCCCTCCTTCTGCTCCCGCTCGGCCACCCGCAGGGCCTCCCTGAGCTTCGGCACCGCCGTCTCGGGCGGGTTCAGGGCGAGGGCGTCGCGGATCATCGTGATGCCCTCGGCGCAGGACGAGGCGTCGTCGGCCGCGAGGGCCGGGCCGGCGGCGAGGAGGCAGGCGGAGAGGAGGAGGATGCGCATCACTTCACCGTCAGCGTGCCGGTCATGCCCTTGGACTCCAGGCCGTGCACCGACCACGTGTAGGTGCCGGGCTTGATCGCGACGAACTCGATGGCGATCTCACCGGGATCGTCGAACTCCAGGTGATCGGGTGGGCCGCCGCCGTGGATCTCCTTGTGCTCGATCACGATCTGGTTGAACCAGATGTAGCGGAAGAACTCCGGCGCGTAGAATTTGTATTCCTGGCGCCCCTTGGCGACGATCCGTAGCCGGTAGGCCTTGCCGGATTCCAGCGTGATGTCCTTGTTCTCGACCACGAAGTCGTTGCCCTGATCGTCGCCCAGGACGAGGTCGGGCAGGTTCTCCCGCTTCTTGGTCAGGTCGAGGGCACTGGCCGGTGCCGCGGCGAGCAGCCCTGCCAAGCCGAGGGCCGCCGTTCGAAACATGCGTGTCATGTCGTGTTCCACCCTAGGGCCGCGTCGCGCGCGGCCGTCCTCGCTCGGCGCCCGGAGGTCGCGCGGATCAGTTCGGCGAGATCGCCACGCCCCAAGGCAGGAGCCCGACCGGGATGCTCTTCACCACCTTCTCGGCGGCCACGTCGATCACCGAGACGTCGTTAGAGGTGCCGTTCGTGGTGAAGAGCTGCTTCTGGTCAGGCGTGAAGGCGAGCTGCCAGACCCGCTGGCCGACCGGCAGATACTTCTCGACCGCGTAGGTCTTGGCGTCGATCACGGCGACGCGGTTCGCCGGCCCGAGGGCCACGAAGGCCTTGGATCCGTCCTTGGTGATCCGGATGCCCACCGGCTGGATCGCCTCGTCGTTCACGCCCGGGATCTTGAAGGTGATCTTCCTGATCACGCGGCGCTGGGCGACGTCGATCACGCTCACCGTGCCGCCGACCTCCGCCGAGACCCACAGGAACTTGCCGTCGGCGGTGAACTCGGCGAAGCGCGGCCGGGCGTCGACCAGCACGTTGTCGATGACCTGGAATGTCTTCGTATCGATGAAGTGGGCCATGTTGGTCGTCTCGGAGGTGTTGACGAGGATCTTCCCGTCCGGCGACAGGCCCATGCCCTCCGGCTCGACGCCCACCGGTACCTCGGCGAGCACCTTGTTCTTCTCGATGTCGATGATCGTGACCTGGCTGTCGTCCTCGTTGGCCACGTAGAGCGGGTTCCCGGAGGCGTCGAGGATGAACTGCTCCGGATCCGGCCCGGAGCGCAGCGAGCGCACCACCTTTCCGGAACTGGTGTCGAGCACGTCGATCCGGTCGTCGTCGCTCGCGCAGACGAACAGCTCCTTGCCATCCTTGGAGACGGTCACACCGCGCGGGCGCCGCCCGACCTTCCACGTCGCCGTCACCGCCATCGTGTTGGTGTCGATGACGCTGACCGAGTTGCCCTTCTCGTTCGTCACGTAGGCGGTGAAGGCGGCGGCCGGCCCGCACAGGGCGAACCACGCACCGAGGGCGACCCCACTCAGACATGCCTCGACGCGGCGGCTCATACGGTTTCCTTCCCTTGCGACGGCCCGGCGCCCTGGGCGGACGTTCTCGGGGGACGTTTGTAGTGCGATTTCCGCGCGTTGCGAGGGCCTTGGCCGCTCGCCATCGCCGCAGGCCGCGGGTTCACTTGAACTTGCAGGTGGTCTCGGGGAGGTCGACGCCCAGCGTGTCGAGGGGCGTGCGCTGGTGCAGGAAACCCTGCTCCGGCGCGACGGAGACCAGCGCCTTCGGCTGTACCACGATGATCGCCTGCCGGAGCTGGTGGTCCCAGGGCCGGAAGCTCAGCGGCACGCCCTTGTAGGCCGGCAGCGTGAAGGCGGGCTCGACGAGGTACGGGGCGATCACGGCCGGGTCGTTGGTCTTCTTGGCCGTCACGGCCTCGCCCACCGTCCGCACCGCGGCCCAGACCTGATAGTCCAGCGGGCGCATCAGCCGGGAGGCGAGCCGCCGGAACCGGTTCTGGGCCTGCG
The DNA here is from genome assembly GCF_021398735.1 of Methylobacterium oryzae. Lineage (NCBI taxonomy): Bacteria > Pseudomonadati > Pseudomonadota > Alphaproteobacteria > Hyphomicrobiales > Methylobacteriaceae > Methylobacterium > Methylobacterium oryzae. Next base: position 2,063,815 of record NZ_CP090349.1, on the reverse strand, counting down.
CGGCGCCCCAGGTCTCCAGCACGGGGGACCAGGTCGTCGGCGTCAGCGCCTGCGTGCCGCCGACGGGGCGCGGATCGACGGTGCGGTAGGGCACGTAGTCGCCCCAGTCGCCCTCCTCGTCGGCCACGATGGCCATGTCGTAGTCGAGGCCCCGGGTGAAGACCATCGCCTCGGCGCGGGTCGGCGTGTCGCCGCGCGCCTTGGCGAGGGGGCCGAAGGTCCAGGGCTTCTCGGCGGTGATCTTCAGCGCGAACTTCCGCGCCGAGTTGCGCATCGCGTCGGCGTAGGCCTTGTCGGCGTCGGTCGGGCCGACGATCAGGAAGAGCTTCCGCCAGCGCATCACGGTCAGGTACTGCGCCAGGGCGTCGGTGAGCATCGCCCGCGACGGCAGGATGTGGAACACGTTGGCGCGGCACTCGGCGCCGCGCAGACGATCGTCGGGCGCCCCCGCGTTGAGCACGACCGCGCCCGTGTCCTTGACGGCGTCGGCCACGGCCAGAACCGCGTCGGCGGGGAGCGCCAGGACCAAGTAGCGCACGCCCTTGCCGATCAGCTCCTTGGCCGCCGCCACGGCGTCCGGCTTGTCGTCGGTCAGGGCGACTTCGTCCAGGACGTAGGTCTGCTTGGTGAAGCGGCCGGTGGTGTTGTTGTCGGCGATGCCCATCTTGGCGCCGGCCAGGCCCTCGTCCTCCGGCGCCGCCTCGGCATCGTACGAGGACGGGGCGGACTGCGGCCGGTAGATCAGGCCGACATGGGTCTCGAGCGCCTGCGGAGCGGCGGCCTGGGCCGGCTGCGCCGCCGCGGCCGGCGCCGGGTCCTCGGCCCGCGCCGCCGCCGGGGCGATGGCGAGCGCGACGGCGGCCGCGCGCAGCCAGGACGGGCGCGTCTTGTGCCGGAGGGCCGTGTCGGGTGCAGGATGGTGCATGCGCGCGGCCTCTATCAGCTTCCGCTCAGGCCGCTCAACCGCGGCGTCTCGTCCCGACGTTCACGTTACCGTCGTGGGATAGGCGGGCGCGGAAGTACATTGCCAAATTGTCCCTTCGCCCGACCTATGGCGGGAACGATGCCGCCGCCTCGGGCGGTCGAACGCCTCGAGAGGAAGCTCCCGCCGATGCGCCACACGTCTCTCCGCGCCGCGCTCGCCTGCGGCGTCGTCCTGTGGACCACCCTGCCCGGTGCGGCCGGCGCCGCCGAGAAGGCCGCCGTCTTCCCGGTCGAGCTGTTCGATCCCGGTGCCGCCTACGGATCCCGGACGCGGCCGGTGGACGCCCGGAAGCTCGCCCTCGTCACCGACGAGTTGCGCAACGCCCTGCGCGACAAGGCCGGTCTGGAGATCGTCGATACCGCGCCCAAGGCCGACGTCGTGGCCAAGGAGGGGCCGCTCTACAAATGCAACGGCTGCGCGGCCGACATCGCCAAGAGCCTGGGTGCGGACCTCGTCGTGACCGGTTATGTGGAGAAGGGGTCCGGCCAGATCTTCAACCTGAGCGTCGCGATCGCCGAAGCCGATACCGGCAAGGTGGTGCGCGGCGGGCAGGTGACGATCCGGGCCGACACCGACGATACCTGGGCGCATGCGATGCGTTGGGTGGTCAAGAACCGCCTGCTCGCCGAGCCGCTGCCCGGGAAGTCCTGAGACGGCCCGTTCAAGTTCGAGTGTTTCGTGCCCGCGTCCACCATCCAGCAAGACCCCCTGCCCCGGCTCCTCGTCAGCGTTCGCGATCCGGCCGAGGCCGAGGCAGCCCGCCTCGCCGGCGCCGACCTGATCGACGCCAAGGACCCGGAGCGCGGGGCGCTCGGCGCCCTGGACGAGGACGTCGTGCGGGAGATCGTCGCCCGCGTGTCCGGCGGTGCCGCGACGAGCGCGGTGGCCGATCCGGCGGCCGGATCCGTCGCCGCCCTGGCCCGGACCGGCGTCGACTGGGTGAAGGTCGGTCTACGTCCTGCCGAGATCCGGGACGCGGCGACGCTGGCCGATCGCGTCGCGGCCGCGCCGGGCCGGCTGATCGCCGTGCTGTTCGCCGAGGACGGGCCGGCGGCCCCGCATGTGCCCGCCCTGGCGGCGGCCGGCTTTGCCGGCGCCATGATCGACACCGCCGGCAAGACCGGCGCCCGCCTGCCCGACCTCGCCGCGCCCTCGGACCTCTCGGCCTTCACCACCGCCTGCCGGGCGAACGGCCTGATGAGCGGCCTCGCCGGGTCGCTGCGGGTCATCGACATCCCCGGCCTCTGCGCGCATCGGCCGGATTACCTCGGCTTCCGCGGCGGCCTGTGCCGGGACTTCGACCGCCGCAACGGCATCGATCCGCTGCGCGTGGCCGAGGCCCTGCGCGCCCTGCGGCCGAGCCGGCAGGACGCGGCGTGACGAGCGTCATCAAGATCGGCGGCAGCCTCGAGGCGGATCCGCATCGCCGCCGCGCCCTGCTGGAAGCGATCGGCGACGGCACGCACGGGCGCTGCATCGTGGTGCCGGGCGGCGGCGCCTTCGCGGACGCCGTCCGGGCCGCGCAGGCGCGGGAGCGCTTCGGCGACGCCGAGGCCCATCGCCGGGCGCTCGACGCCATGAGCGACGCGGCCGGCATCTTCCGCGGGATCGAGCCGCGGCTCGTGCAGAGCCTGGAGCCCTGGGCTGAGACGGCGCCCGCGCGGATTCGGGTCTGGAACCCGCGCGCTCTCCGAGCCGGCCACCCGGACATCCCGGAGACCTGGGACGTCACCTCGGACAGCCTCGCCCTCTGGCTCGCCGCGCGGGTCGGGGCGGAGCGCTGCGTCCTGGTGAAATCCGTCGATGCGCCGCCGGGCGTCGACCCCGCCGCGCTGGCGCGGGACCGGATCGTGGATGCCGCCTTCCCGGGCTTCGCGGCATGTTTCGGGGGGACGATCGAGGTCTGGGGACCGCACCGCCGCGTCGCGGTCGAGACGAGGGCCGCCGCGTGAGCACCGCCGAGCACATCGTCTTCGTCACCGGCCGCCTCGCCCGGGCGCGGCTCGAGAAGGTCGCGGCGGGGCTCCCGCAGACCCTCCACTGGAGCATCGCGGATGCCGGCGTGAAGGTCGCGGCGCTGATGACCGAGGAGATCATCCGCCGGCGGGTCGTGCTGCCCGAGGGCGCCACGCGGATCGTCCTGCCGGGCCGGTGCCGGGCCAATCCCGAGCACCTCGCGGCGCATTTCGGCGTCCCCGTGGAGCGCGGCCCCGACGAGGTGGTCGACCTGCCGGCCTGGCTCGGCCTGACCGCCCGCAAGGTCGACCTGTCCCGGCACGACCTCCGGATCTTCTCGGAGATCGTAGACGCGTCGAAGATGAGCGTCGACCAGATCCTCGCCAAGGGGCTCGATCTCGCCGGGCGCGGCGCGGACGTCATCGATCTCGGCGGTCTGCCCGATACCTCGTTCCCGCACCTCGAGGATTCCGTGCGGGCCCTGAAGGGCGCCGGCCTGAGGGTCAGCGTCGATTCCTTCTCCCGCGAGGAACTGGTCCGGGGCGCCGGCGCCGGCGCCGACTTCCTGCTGAGCCTGAACGAGGAGACCCTCGATCTCGCCTTCGAGACCGACGCGATGCCGATCCTCGTGCCGATGCGGCCGGACGACCTGCCCTCCCTCGATCGCGCGATCGAGCGCATGCTCAAGGCGGGGCGGCCGTTCCTGGCCGACCCGATCCTCGAGCCGATCCACCACGGCTTCGTCGACTCGATCGCGCGCTACCGCGACACCCGCGTCCGCTGGCCCGAGATCGACATGATGATGGGCACCGGCAACCTCACCGAGCTGACCGAGGCCGATTCCCTGGGCGTCACGGCGCTGCTCGTCGGGATGTGCTCGGAGCTGTCGATCCGCAACGTGCTGATCGTGCAGGTCTCCAACCACACCCGCCGCACCGTCGAGGAGCACGACGCCGCCCGGCGGGTCATGTACGCGGCCAAGGCCGATTCGGCGCTGCCGAAGGGCTACGGCCGGGCGCTCCTCGCCCTTCACGACAAGCGCCCGTTCGTGCAGACCGCCGACGAGATCGCCCAGGCCGCCGCCGAGGTGCGTGACCCAAATTACCGGATCGTGATCGCCGAGGACGGGATCCACCTCTACAACCGCGACATCCACAGGGTCGGCACCGACGCGATGGCCTTCTTCCCCGACCTCGACGTGGCGAGCGACGGCGCCCACGCCTTCTATCTCGGCGCCGAACTCGCCAAGGCCGAGACGGCGTGGCGGCTCGGCAAGCGCTACGTTCAGGACGAGGCCCTCGACTGGGGCTGCGCGGCCGACGCCGACATCGAGGATGCCACCGCCTTCAAGAAGGCCGGCCACACCCGCCATTCCGGACCCGACGCGCCCCCGCCCGGGACCCGCGACGCGCGCCTGGCCGGGCCCGAGGCCGGCGCGAGCCCGCCCGAGACCGTCCCGGAGGCCGCGGCGCGCGCCGCGGTCGCGCCCGAGCGCCCGCAGGATCCGCCGTCGAAGCTGGTCTGCGGGCGCCTCGTCCCCGCCGACAAGGCGTGAGGCCATGCCGCTGATTCTCGAGACCATCGTCACCACCTTGTCCCCGGCGGGCGAGCTGCACCTCGTCCCGTTCGGGCTGATCGGCGAGGATGAGGGCTACGTCCTCGCGCCGTTCCGGCCATCGCCGACGATCGTCAACCTGGAGGCCAATCCCTGCTTCGCGGCCTCGAGCCCGCGCGACATCCGGGTGATCGCCGGCGCGGTGACGGGCCGGCGCGAGTGGCCGACGCTGCCGTGCGCGGCGATCGAGGGCCGCCGCCTCGCCGACAGTTTCGGCCACGCGGAATTCGCGGTCGCCTCCGTCGAAGCCCACGAGACTCGGCCTCGCTTCCGTGGCCGGATGGTCCACAGCGCCGCGCATTCGCCGTTCATCGGCTTCAACCGCGCGCAGGCGGCGGTCCTCGAGGCCGCCATTCTTTCGACCCGGCTCCACATGCTGGAGCCCGAGAAGGTGTTGACGGAGATGGCCTACCTCGCCATCGCCATTGGCAAGACCGCGGGACCGCGCGAGCGCGAGGCCTGGGGTTGGATCGAGGACAAGGTCGCGGCGGCCCTCGGCCCCGAGGCGCGCGTCCTCGATCGCGACGACCGCTGAGGGCGGGAGGAGAAGGACAAGATGAAGAAAATCACCCTGGCCCTGGCGGCCACGGCGGCCCTGGTGGCGGCGACCGCGCAGGCCCACGGCCCGACCCGGCGCAAGATCACCGAGTCGATCGAGATCAACGCCCCCGCCGACAAGGTCTGGGCCGTGGTCGGCGACCTGAAGAATTCCGACTGGATGCAGAACGTCACCAAGACGGAGCTCAACGGCGACCCGGCCGGCAAGTTCAAGCGTGTGCTGACGCTCAAGAACGGGAATCAGATCTCCGAGACCAGCAACAAGTACAAGCCGGAGGACAAGCTGTTCTCCTACTACATCGACAAGGTCGACGTGAAGGATCTTCCGGCGAACGACTACTCGGCGACCATCACGGTCGAGCCCGAGGGCAACGCCAAGTCGAAGGTCGAGTGGAAGGCGGCGTTCTATCGCGGCTACATGAACAACGACCCGCCGCCGGATCTGAACGACGAGGCCTCCGAGAAGGGCGTCGGCGACTGGATCAAGGCGAGCCTCGCCAACCTGAAGGCCAAGGTCGAGAAGGGCTCGTGAGCCCGGCTCGGGGCCGCGCGACCCTCGTCGCCGGCCTCGTCCTCGTGGCGACCGCCTCCCGCGCCGAACCGGCCCGGGAGGCCATCGTCACCGCCCAGCTCGGCGGCGCGGTCGAGATCGTCGACCTGGCCGCCGGGAAGGTGGTGCGCCGCATCCCCGTCGACGGGGCCCCGGCTGGGATCGCCCTGTCGCCCGATCGCCGGCGGGCCTACGTCACGCGGCCGGAGGGGCACGGCCTCGCGATCCTCGACCTCGACGCCGGCAAGGTCCTGTCCGAGGTGCCGCTGCCCGGCGGCCCGCTCGGCGTCGCTTCCGACCCGCGGGGCGGCGCGGTCTACGTGGCCGACTGGTACGGGCACCGCCTGTTCGTGCTGACCGAGCGCGACGGCACCCTGGTTCCGGACGGCGAGATCGCCGTCGGCGCTTCGCCCTCGGGGATCGCCGTCAGCCCCGACGGGGCGACGCTCTACGTCGCCAACCGCGAGGCCGACACGGTCTCGGTCGTGGACGCCGCGACCCGGCGGGAGACCAAGGTCATCCCGGTGGGGCAGCATCCGTTCGGAATCACGCTCGATGCCGCGGCGGGGCGCGCCTACACGGCCAACGTGACCGGCGACGACGTCTCGGTGCTGGATCTGAAGACAGGGCGCGAGATCGGCCGCATCCCGACCGGCCGCCGGCCCTACGTCATCGCCCTCGCCGGCGGGCGCGGCTTCGTGACGGACCAGTATGCCGGCAGCGTCACGGCGTTCGACCTCGCCACGCTCAAGCCGATCGCCGATGTCGATGTCGGCGACCACCCTGAAGGGATCGCCGCGGATCCCGACGGACGCCTCTACGTCGCCAACTGGGGCGACAACACGCTGAGCGTTCTCGATTCGAAGACGCTCAAGGTGCTGGCGACCATCCCGACGGGCAACGGCCCACGCTCGTTCGGCGCGTTCCTGCGCTGAGCGTCAGCCCGGTCGGCGCTGGGGCGCCCGCCGGTAGGCCGCCCGGGCCATCAGGAGCGCACCGCCGACCTGCAGGAAGCCGGTCTCGCCGAGATCCGAGGGGGCGATATGCGCCTGGATCAGCAGCCGTGTCAGCGCGTTCAGCGCGAGCAACGTCAGGCAGAAGGCCGCGGCGGCGAGCAGGCTGGCGACGAACTCGGGCATGATCTCCCTCCCGTGTCGAACGGGGAGAGATTAGCAAGCCGCGCGCCAAGGCCAAGCTGCCGGGCCGTCCGACCTCAGCGCTTGCGTCCGGCGGGTGCCGGCGCCGGCGTCCCGGCCTGCGCGGCCGGCGTGGGCCGCGGCGTCTCGACGGCGAGCCGCTTCACCGGCCAGCCGTCGCTCCAGCGCTCCATGTCGGCGAGGCGCGGATTGTTCTTCAGCGCCGTCGCGTCCGATCCGGCGAAGGCCGCCGCGGCGGCGAGGTCGAAGGTCTTCCAGAAACCGAGATAATCGAGTGCGTCGACCCGGGCGAGGTTGATCTGCGAGACCAGGGTCTGCTGCTCGCCGGACAGCGCCATGTCGGCGGACCAGCGGAACGGCGGCGGCTTCGTCGCGTCCTTGGGCGCGTCCTTCGGCTCAGGGCCCGGCTTGATGGCGCCGCCGTCGTAGGCCGTGTCCACGCCGGCCGGGGCCGCCAGGGTCGCCGTCAGGGCCGGGAAGCCGTGATCGTCCGACAGCGCCCGCACGAAGAGCTTGCGCTCCAGCGGCACGGCACTCGCCTCGCGCAGGAGGCGCTTGGCCGCGAGATCGGCGGCCCGCGTGTCCTTGTCGCCGACCATGGTCACGATCAGCGTCGCGGGATCGATCGCCGACAGGTCGTTGAGGGCGATGCCGCGGGATTTCGGCCCGCTGGCGATGCCGCCAGGCATCACTGCGAAGATCAGCTTCGGCACCGGCAGGCCCTGGGCCTTGGCCGCGGCAGCCAGATCCATGGCGAGCGGAGCCCCGGCGAGGTGGCCGATCATCGCGACGCGGCCGAGGTCGGGCTTCGCCTCGCCGTCCGTCGCGATCTCGGCGAGGGCCGCCTTGACGAGGGATTCCGCGATGGCCGGGGCGTCGGCCGGGCGGGTCCGGTTCACCTCCTGAAATCGTGGATACAAGATGAGCCAGCCCTGGCGGGCGAGATGATCGATCCAGCCGCCGTAGCTCTGCGGATTGACCGCGCCCCACCCGTGCAGGACGATCGCGACCGGCCGGCCCTTCTCGGGGGCCGCGCCCGCGGCGTAGAACGCGTAAGTCGAGGCCGTGCCGCGCCCGAGCAGCCGCTTGGTCACCGTCGCCTTGCGGTCACCCACACCGCCCGCGCCGTCGGCGGGCTGGGCCGGCGGGGTCGCCGCCTGAACGGACGCGAGACCGGCCAGGGTCAGGATCGCGGCGGCGGTGAGCGATCCGCGAAGAACTGTGAGACGCATCCGGGACTCGACTGAGAGACGCACTGCGTCGGCAGGTCAGAATGCGCTGAATAGCAGATTCTCTCGTCTTGGCGACCCGCTGGCGCAGTCTCCTGTCAAGGTTCCGCGGCGGAAGCTAGGTCGGGCCGCAGCCCGCGGGACCCGGACGGTCGAGCTGCCGCGCCAGCGCCGCCAATTCCGCCGGCAGGTCGCGATCCGCCGTGCCGTAGACACTGAGCAGCCCCTCCCGGACCGTGTCGAGAACGGCGGATTCCGCCGAATCCCGCGAACCGGGGCGTCGGAGTGAATCGGCGTGGTTGGTTGCGACAATCTTCATGGCGGCGTCGGGGATCGGTTGTACTGCGGAAGTCCGGGCGCGGCGCGCTCCGGAGTGGCGTACAACTGTGCGGCCGCCTCAGGTTTCCAAGCCGGACGGGATTATTTTGCCGCCCGGTCCGATAACGGACGGTCCCGACCCGGCCGAGGGTCGCCCGGCCGCCTGCTCCACCCAGGCGAGGATGTCTTCGGCGCGCCACGGCTTCGGGATGAAGGTCGCCGAGACGCGCAGGTCGCTCGGCTGGTCGCCCGCGTCGCCCGAGGTCAGCAGGACCCGCACGCGCGGCCAAGTCACGCCGATGATCCGCGCGAGCTCGAAGCCGCCGATCGGTCCGGGCGTGCGGACGTCCGAGAAGACGACACTGACCTCGTCCGCGCGATCGTTGAGGATCGCCAGGGCGCGATCGGCGGTCTCGGCCTCGATCACCGTGAAGCCGGTATCCTCCAGCAGCGTGGCCGCGAGGAAGCGCTCGTCGGGCTGGTCCTCCACGACGAGGATCACGGGCTTCTGGCCAGGCTGTACCGAATCGCTCATGGACCAGGACACTCTACAGGGGCTGAACGGCGGTCGCTTCGATCGGTTCAACGCCCGAGCGCCGCGAAGGGCCAGACCCGCGCGGGCACAGATCCTCCTTGGATCCTTGCACGATTGTGAAGTTGTGGCCGTGTCTTGGGTAACACAGCCACTCCGGAACGCGCCCGATCGGGCGTCCTGGGCCGACTATTCAGCCGACGCCGTGCGATTTCAGGAAGGCCAGCGCGCGCTTCCAGCCGTCCTCCGCCGCCTCGCGGCGGTAGCTCGGACGATAATCCGCGTGGAAGCCGTGCGGCGCGTCCGGGTAAACCACGAGTTCGACGCTCTTGCCGGCCGCCCTGGCGCGGTCGCGCGCCTCCTCGACCGCCGCCACGGGGATGCCGGTATCGGCCCCGCCGTAGAGGGCGAGGAGCGGCGCGTGGATCTCGGCCGCCACGTCGCCGGCGGTGCGCGGCTGGATGTCGGTCCGCTCGCCACCGACCGGCCCGTACCAGGCAACGGCGGCCTTCAGGTCGCGACGATGCGCCGCGTAGAGCCACGTGGCGCGCCCGCCGCGGCACCATCCCATGACGCCGAGGCGGTTCGGGTCGCCTTTCGCCGCCGAGGCCGCCCAGGCCACCGTCGCGTCGAGATCGCCGATCCACTGCGCGTCCGGCGTCTTCGCGATGACGTCGCGGATGATCTGCTTCGGATCCGACATGGTCGAGAGGTCGCCCTGGCGGGCGTAGAGCTCGGGAGCCACGGCGCAGTAGCCGGCCTTCGCGAGCCTGCGACAGATGTCCTTGATGTAGTCGTGGACGCCGAAGATCTCCTCGATCACCAGGACGATCGGGAACGGGCCCGCGCCCTCCGGAACCGCGCGGTAGGCCGGCATCGGCCCGTCCGCGGCCGGGATCTTCACCTCGCCGGCCTCGATGCCCGCACTGTCGGTGTGGATCACCTGGGCCTCGACGCGGGTGGTCGCGAGCGTCAGCCCGCTCATCAGGCTCGTCATCACGAAGCCCCGTCGCGACAGGGGCGGCGTGATCAACCCGTCGAGTCCGGCCCGGTCGTGATCCGCCATCGTGCTCTCTCCCTCGTTCCGAGGCTGAGGGCTATCCGCGGGCGGCCGCCCGGGTCAAATCGGCTGCCGTCGCCGGGTCCTCAGGCGCCAGCGGCCGCCAGGGCCCGGACGGGCCGCGGGCTGGCGGCGCGCGCCGGCTCGGCGATCTCGCGGGGCTTCAGCATGTCGCCCAGGCTCACGAAGGTCTCGGCGGCCGGCGAGATCACGGCGCGGATGCCGTAGCCCAGCGCGAAGGAGCGGATCAGCTCGGCGTCCCGCGGGATGCCGAACCGGTCGAGAGCGGCGAGGAACGCCTCGCGGAACAGGCTCGGCCGGCACCAGCGCTTCTCGGCCATCTGCAGCGGCCAGTCCCACAGGCCCTCCGCCCGGCGCGTCGCGAGCGCGGAGCGGGCGATGAAGTAGCCGGTCTGGCGGTGCTCGATTCCGTCCGCCTGCACCGACCAGTCGTCGTTGCCGAACAGTTCGACCTCAGCCGCGTCGCCCATCGGGTCCTCCGCCCTGAACCAGCCTTCCGGCGCACCGGAACATTGCCGGAACACTGGAGCGGAAATCGGCGGTGGTCAAGGCGCTTGTTCCCGGTGCGTTCGCGAATCGCGCGGGCGCGCCTCAGCGGGCCTTGAACATGGCGTGCTCGATCCGGTCGCCCGGGGCGATCCCGAGCTTCGCCGCGGTGCCGGCGTTCAGCTCGAGCACCGCCACGACCGGGCCGCCCGACGGGATGATCGCCGTGGAGAGCGGCTCGGTGTCGGCGGCGATCCGGCTGATCGTCCCGTCGGGCCGGATGAACACCATGTCGAGCGGCAGGTAGGTGTTCTTCATCCACATCGTGACGGGCTGGTTCTGCTCGAAGTCGAACAGCATGCCGTGGTCGGCCGCCATGTGCCGGCGGAACATGAGGCCGCGGGCGCGGGCGGCGTCGTCGCGCATCACCTCGACGTCGAAGCGCTTCGGCCCGGCCTTCGTGACGATCGTCAGCGGCTCCGACTTGGTCGCGGCGGCCCGGGCGGCCGCCTGCGCCACGACGGCGGGCGCCGGGGCGATCGCGGTCAGGGCGAGGCAGGCGATGGCGGCCGCCCGGGCGGTGCGAAGGAGGGGTCTCACAGGCTCATGCCTCTCGTGGGATGGCGCGCGGACCGTGAGGCCCGTCGCCCGGTGATAGACCAGGACATGCCGAAGGGAAATCCGGCTCCGGATTTTCCGAGCATCGGCAAGGAGATAGGACGGGGTATGCCGGGCCGGGGAAACGCGGCCTCAATGGGACGCGGGCATCGTCCCGTCGATCAGCCGCACCTCCGCCGCCATCACGCCCTTCGAGCCGTCGCCGTAGCGCACCAGGACGGAGTCGCCGGGCTTCAGCTCGGCGATCCCGTAGCGCCGCAGCGTCTCCATATGCACGAAGATGTCCGGCGTCCCGTCGCCGCGGGTCAGGAATCCGAACCCGCGCAGGCGGTTGAACCACTTCACGACGGCGGTCTCGAGCCCGCTGGTCGGCGTCACGGTGACGTGCGTGCGCGGCATCGGCAGCTCGGAGGGATGCACCGCCGTCGCCTGATCGAGGGAGATGACCCGGAAGGCCTGCCAGCCGCGGGGCCGCTCGACGGCCTCCACGACGATGCGGGCGCCCTCGCTGGCCGCCTGGTAGCCGTCGCGCCGCAGGCACGTGACGTGGAGCAGGATGTCGGGCGCACCGTCGTCGGGCACGATGAACCCGAAACCCTTGGAGACGTCGAACCACTTGATGCGGCCGGCCACCTCGACGAGGTCGAGCGCCTCATCCTCGTGCTGATCCAGTTCGCCGGTTCGGGCGACAATCCCCCGCTCGGGGTTCTCCGGCCCGGATCCGCGTTCGTCAGACATGGCCGAGCAACCTACACCGAATCACGCCGCGCGCTCTCCCAGCAAGATTAACGAAGTCCTGATGTCCGGGAAGCCCATTTGGCCGGCAGAACAGTGACGCCAAGTTGCAATCTTGGCGCAAGGAGGCGGGGCCGCAACAGTCGATCGGTCGCAGGCTCGGGCGAAACCGGCGTTTAAGCGTCGGGGCTGCCGAGGGGTTTTCCGGATGCCGGCTCTCCCTCCCGGCACTCCCGCGCACGCCGCGTCGGCGTTCACGTTTCCGAGAGCCGACGTACCCGCTTCGGGCTCGGTCGGAGCGTCCGTCGCACGGCGCGATGGAAAGGGCGGCCCCGACATGGTTTGGGTGCACCATCATGTCCGTTGACGTCACCCTCGACCGTCCCGTCGCCGCCTCCCCGGTCGCGCCCGCCTCGCAGCGGCGCCGCCTGCCGATCATCGACGCGGCGCGGGCGGCCGCCCTGCTGGCGATGGCGAGCTACCACACGCTCTGGGATCTCGGTCACCTGCGGCTGACCGCGGAGAACTACGCGCTGACGCCGACGGGGCGGCACGCCGCCGAGACGATTGCCGGCACCTTCCTGGTCCTGGTCGGCGTCGGCCTCGTGCTGATGAACGGGCGCGGGGTCCGGCTTCGACCGACGCTGCTGCGGTTCGCGCGGATCGGCGGGGCGGCGCTCCTCGTGACTCTCGGCACCTGGGTCATGTTCCCGGACGCCTTCGTGTTCTTCGGCGTGCTCCACTGCATCGCCGTCTCGAGCCTGCTCGGGCTGCCGTTCCTGTTCCTGCCGGTCCTGGTCACCGCCGTCGCGGCCGCGGCCGTGCTCGCCGCGCCGCACGTGGTGCACGCGCCCGTCCTCGACGCGCCGGCCCTGTTCTTCCTCGGCCTCGGCTCGGTGTTGCCGCGGACGAACGACTACGTGCCGCTCTTCCCCTGGTTCGGGCTGGTGCTGGCCGGCATCGTCCTGGGTCGTCTGGCCCTGCCGCGGCTCGCCCGGTCGCGGCTGGGAGCCTGGGCGCCGCGCACGCGGCTCGGCCGCGCCGCCACCTTCGCGGGCCGGCACAGCCTCGCGATCTACCTCATCCACCAGCCGCTGCTGCTGGCGCTGCTGACCGGGCTCGTCACGGTGGTCGGCGTCAATCCGCGTGCCGGGCTGCGGGCGTTCCGCGCCGATTACGTGACGATCTGCGCGCGCACCGGCGGCGAGCCGCCGCTCTGCCGCATCGCCGCCCGCTGCACCTCGGAGGCGCTGCTCCGCGAGGACCTGTTCCGGGAGGATGGCCGTCCCTTCAGCGGGACGGAGCGCCTGCGCGCGCAGGCGATCTCGCAGGGCTGCTACGCCACCCTGGAGGCCGCCACGCGATCCGCGCGCTGAACGCGGCGACCGACCTCGCAGGGTTGGTCGCCGGCGCGGACCGGATCAGTCCTTGGCGCGCTCGACGTAGGATCCGTCGGCCGTCATGACGACGACGCGGGTGCCGGCGGCGATGTGGGGCGGCACGGTCGTGCGCACGCCGTTCGACAGGGTCGCGGGCTTGTAGGACGACGAGGCGGTCTGGCCCTTCAGGACCGGCTCGGTCTCGGCGACCTCGAGCGTGACACGCTGGGGCAGCTCGATGGTCAGCGGGACGCCGTTATGGACGGAGAGCATCACCGCCATGCCCTCCTGAAGGTACGGGGCGGCGTCGCCGACCACGTCCTGCGGCACCGCGATCTGCTCGTAGTTCTCGGGGTTCATGAAATGGAACCCCTCGCCGTCGCTGTAGAGGAAGGTGTGCTCGCGATCCTCCACGAAGGCGCGCTCGACCTGCTCGGTCGTCCGGTAGCGCTCGGACACCTTCACGCCGTCCGTGATCCGGCGCATGTCGAGCTGGGTCACCGGGGTGCCCTTGCCGGGGTGGATGTTCTCGGCGAACAGGATCACGTAGAGCTTGCCGTCCTTCTCGACGACGTTGCCCTTGCGGAGCGTTGAGGCGATCACCTTCACGGAATTGCGTCCTGCATTGACATGGGGGCCGGCACGCGCCAAGCGCGGGCGCTGCATCTCGGACCCCGCCACTATCGCATCTGCGCCGCGGTTGCCAGCGGGCGGGCGCGGACCGTCGATGGCAACCGGCATCGGCCGCGGCGCGTCTCCGCGGCCCGGAGCCAGTCAGGTCCGAGGATGAGAGTGCTCCAGAACGCGACGCGTCCCGGTTGGAGCCGGCCGGTCCCGATCCGGCGCGGAGGCCGGTCGTGAGCGGACCCGCCTCCCCCTGGTGGTCGGCCGGCCGCCACGCCGACCGGCGCCCGGCGCTGCTCCTGCGCAACCGCGTCCTCGCGGCGTTCCGCGCGTGGTTCGCGGACCGCGACTTCGTCGAGGCCGAGGCCGCCTGCCTGCAGGTCTCGCCCGGCAACGAGGCGCACCTGTCCGCCTTCGCCACCGAGGCCGTCGGTGCGAGCGGCGCCCGCACGTCCCTCTACCTGCACACCTCGCCGGAATTCGCCTGCAAGAAGCTGCTGGCGGCGGGCGAGCCACGACTGTTCAGCGTCGCCCGGGTGTTCCGAAACCGCGAGCGCGGGCCGCTGCACCATCCCGAATTCACGATGCTCGAGTGGTACCGGGCCGGCGCCCCCTACACGGCGCTGATGGCGGATTGCGCCGACCTGCTCGCCGGCGCGGCCGAGACCGCCGGCGCCCGCCGCTTCACCTTCCGCGACCGGGAGACGGATCCCTTCGCCGAGCCGGAGCGCCTCACCCTGGCCGAGGCCTTCGACCGCTTCGCCGGGATCGACCTGCTGGCGAGCGTCGCGCCGGGCGGCGAGACGGACCGCGAGACTCTGGCCGCCGCCGTCGCGGCCTCCGGCCTCCGGGTCGCCCCGGACGATACCTGGGCCGACCTGTTCTCCCGCGTCCTCGTCGCGCGGATCGAGCCGCATCTCGGCCTCGGCCGCCCGACCATCCTGTGCGAGTACCCGGTCAGCGAGGCCGCCCTCGCCCGTCCGGCGCCGCACGACCCGCGGGTGGCCGAGCGGTTCGAACTCTACGCCTGCGGCGTCGAGCTGGCCAACGCGTTCGGCGAGCTGACCGACCCGGCGGAGCAGCGCCGCCGGTTCGAGGCCGAGATGGCCGAGAAGCAGCGGGTCTACGGCGAGCGCTACCCGATCGACGACGAGTTCCTCGCGGCGCTGGCCGTCATGCCGGAGGCGTCGGGAGTCGCCCTGGGCTTCGACCGCCTGGCGATGCTGGCCTGCGGGGCTACCCGGGTCGAGGACGTGATCTGGACTCCCGTGGCGGAGACGCGGCCATGAACCGGGTCCTGCGCAGCGCGGACGACCTCCTCACCGGCGGCCTGATCTCGGGGGCGGAGGCCGAGGCCCTCGGCGCCGTCCTCGCGCGCTACGCGGTCTCGGTGACGCCCGACATGGCCGAGCTGATCGACCCGCAGGACCCCGACGACCCGATCGGCCGCCAGTTCGTGCCCCGCGCCGCGGAAGCCGTGGCGACGCCGGAGGAGCGCGCCGACCCGATCGGCGACGCCGCCCACGCCCCGGTGACGGGGATCGTGCACCGCTACCCGGACCGCGTGCTGCTGAAGCCGCTCCACATCTGCCCTGTCTACTGCCGCTTCTGCTTCCGCCGGGAGACGGTCGGACCCGACGGGCTCGGGACCCTCACCGA